>JBLMXH010000209.1:0-19676 GCA_050257685.1 Nitrospirota bacterium | reverse complement strand
TTGTATTGATGCGATTCTATAGCGTGCCGGAGCAAAACGTTGGTGGGTATCTTCTGCCGTTCGCACTCGGAAATGTACTCGGGCCGCTGTTGCTTGGGCATCTGTTCGACACGATCGGGCGTAAACAAATGATCACGGTGACGTATGCGCTCGCGGGAGTACTGCTCGCACTAACTGCCTGGCTTTTCCAAGCCCGATTGCTCACCGCCCAAACGCAAACGCTTGCCTGGACAATTATCTTTTTTGTCGCATCCGCCGCCGCCAGTTCAGCCTACCTGACGGTGAGCGAGATTTTTCCCCTGGAAATTCGCGGAATGGCGATTGCAATTTTCTTTGCAGTTGGAACTCTGGTCGGCGGTGTCGGCTCGCCGCTGCTGTTCGGTTGGATCATCGGCACGGGATCGAGCACCGCATTATTTATCGGATATTTGATCGCTGCGGCGTTGATGATTTTTGCAGCGGCGATGGAGGCATGGATCGGCGTCGCCGCCGAGCGACGGTCGCTCGAACACATCGCCGCACCGTTATCGAGCAAGGGACTGTAGGGCGTCTGTGCTAGACGCCTGCTAAACTCGCCCGACAGCAGCACCTCATCTTCATTGCAATGTTTGATCACATATGTGAGCTAACATTGAAATGAGTGATGAGTCGACGAGATGTAGCGGCAGGGTGGCCGTCCTCTGCATGCCAATTGGTGGAAACGAACAGCGGGTACAGGAGTGCAGCACCCTACCGATTAGCAGTAATTAGCGGACGGTATTCAGAAACCGCCGCGAAACAGAAAGTCCGCCTTGGCAGTCTTTCATCCGCCATTGCAGTGTTTGATCACATATGTGAGCAAACATTGAAATGTTGATCATTGGTGATCACAGCCCGCCGCTAGAATGAACGGTCAGTTCGCGGGTATGAATTGGCCCGGCGGGCGTCAGCTTGCTGGAATAAAGATGAAACGCGTCGACGCGAAACATCCCAGCGTCGAAATCGGCATTGGATTGTAAGAATTTGCGAAGGATCTGCGCGGAGACATCGCGGCAACGCGCTATCGTGATGTGCGGATGCCATGGGCGAAGCTCTGGTTCGATACCGACCGCCAGTGCGGCTTCCTGTACGCGCTTATGAATTTGGAACAGATGCGGGTGGGCTTTGCCAAGGCCGACCCAGATAATTTTCGGTGCGCCTCGTGAGGAGAACGCACCGACGCCAATCAGGGGTAGAAAGAACGCGCCGAACTCGACCGCACTGAGTTTTTCCCGCAGCTTGAGTTCAATATCTCTTGGTACGTCCGCGAAAAAACCGAGCGTCAGATGCATCTGGTCACGTTCTGTCCACCGGACGCCGCGAATGTGCGGATCAAGATCCCCAAGCGATTGGCGCGTTGAATCCGGCAGATCGATCGCGACGAAGAGTCGTTTGAACACTGGAGCAAACGTCCAACGCTCAACGTCTAACGTCCATTCAATTAAAATAGATCACGCGGGGCTACAGCGCGTGGGTTTTCTCTTCGTTGTTGCGTTTTGTCGCGCGATCGGCCAGACGCGTCATCCATTCGGGTGTTAATCGTGGCAACTTCGACCCAGCCCGCGCCTGCTCACCGTCCTTCTCGGCTGTATCAGGAAGAAACGAATTTACAATTTTCATGGCGTAGCCCGTCAGATTTGGAAATAACGCATTAGCGGCGATCGCGCCGCGAGCGGCAAACGTAAGCGTAAGCGACGGCTGACCCCGCCTGAACGCCGCGATGATTTTCCGCGCTGCACGATCGGCATCCATTGAAATCACCGGCGCACCCGCGGACGCGGAGAACCAGGCAAATTCGGCGTCGTGGTTGCCCTTAAACTTTGCGTTCACGTGTGAACCCGTGCGCATGAGTCCCGGCGCTACGGTCGTGACCTGAATATTGTCACGCGCCAGCTCAGTCCGAACCGCATCAGAGAAACCGGTCAGCGCAAACTTGCTGGCGCTGTACGGCGCAAAATGCGGCACAGCAACTTTGCCGCCGATAGAAGTGATGTTTACGATACGACCCCCACCCCAAAGACGCATCTCAGGCACGACCTGTGAAATTAATTCATACGGCGCCCAAAAATGCAGTCGCATCGCGCGATCGTAATCTTCGCGGGTCATGTGATCCAGCGGACCGACCTCGATGATGCCGGCGTTGTTGATTAGGACGTCAATCCTGTCGAAATGATCGACAACCTTTCGAACAGCGGCCTGAATCTGATCGCGCTCGAGCAGATCGCATTCGACAGCGAAAACCTTTCCGCCGCGCGAAGCGAGATCGGCTTTGGCGCGGGCAAGTTCCTCTGGATCGCGCGCCAGGAGAGCAACACCTCCGCCCTGCTCGCAAATATGTCGCGCCAGCACGAGGCCGAGTCCGCGCGATCCGCCAGTGATCAGGGCAACTTTATCGCGCAACGTATATTGCGCCGTACGGATGAGGCGAGCGGTTATCCAACCGCCTAGTACAAGAGCGCCTGCTCCGATCCAAACCCGCGTATTCATTTGCACAACGCTACAATCAGATACGAAACATTCGAAGCAAGCGGCCGTCAGAACAGCGCGTCACATATTGGATTGTCATGCGTGTTTGCGATTGAAGCGCGCGACTTCACGCGCGATCTCACGATCGACAGCGCGCTTCTTCAAATCAGCACGCTTATCACGGGCCACCTTGCCCACGCCTACGCCGATTTCGGCTTTCACCTTCCCGTTCTTCCAATACAGCTTTAGCACGACCAGCGCGCGGCCTTTCACTTGCGCTTCGCCATAGAGCCTGTCGATCTCCTCGCGATGGAGCAACAATTTGCGAATGCGTTTCGCGGTTGGAATTTCGTGGCTGGCACGCTCGTAAGGCTGAATGTCAGCGTTGTAAAGGAATGCTTCGCCGTTCTCGACCCGCGCAAATGCGTCACCGATATTGGCTTTGGCTGCGCGGATGGATTTAACCTCGCTGCCCTTCAATTCGATGCCCGCTTCGTAGCGATCAACTATGTGATAATCCCGCAACGCTTTGCGATTGATAATGGATTCAGCTGCCATATTGCCAAAGGACTCAAATTTCGCCGACCGTCCGCCGTTCGTTGTAGCGTCCGCTGTCCACAGCGGAAAATCCAATGCAGGGTGATCGCGTCCAGCGAAATTGTAGGACGTCTATGCCAGACGCCAGAGTCAGAATGCATCGAGGACAGCGCACGCGACAGCCGTCCTTTCCGAAAATCCCGCGGCTACGCGCCGTCTGTGGAACCTTCGAGCGACTCGTAAGTCAGTTTGCCGGCAATGATTTCCTTTAGCGCAATGTCGGTTAACGACATTCTCGGTGTCGTCTCTACCAGCGGCCGATGTCCTAAGCCAAGCTGACGCACACGCTTGGAGACAACATTAATCAGAAGTTGCTGATTCGGGATAACCTGTGCTGCTTCCTGAAGAAGTTGAGTGGTCATATGGCGCAAAAAACGAACGGGGCGAACCGCCTCGGTCGGGAATTGAAGGATAGTCGACACGCTGCTTGTAAGCGCGGACGGAACAAGTTGCGGTGCGAGCATGGTAAAAATGAGTGTTGAGTCTCCAAATGAAGCGGCTCCTTGTCAACGCTTTTGTCCAAGAGAGTACAAAGTAATTTCGTGTGAAGTGGGCAACACGGACCTGCCGCAGGCGCTCACGGAACTCGCCTCCGCTGGCAGCGGCTGACCCAACTGCAAAATACGTGCTCCGAGACCGGCAAGAAAGCTCTGTCCTTGCGATATGGATCAAAATACGCGAAGTAAGGACCGCGTCGGAGGGACAAATTCGGTCATTTCGGGCTGTGGCTCAGCTTGGTAGAGCGCCTGGTTCGGGACCAGGAGGCCGTGGGTTCAAATCCCACCAGCCCGATAGCTCCCTAGTTTCTGTCGCCTGGGCTGTTCCCGAGGACAATATAGTCCGCTGAGCACAGCGAACGGTACAGCGCCGGCTCCAATCCCTAACGTGGCGGATTCAATAAAACAGGCGTTTGGCACAAACGCCTCTACACTGTAATTGTCGAAATCCGCTTTCCCGATGCACTCCTCTGTCACGATTGTAGGCGTACTCATTGGCGTAGTGATTTTGTTTTTCGGACGAAAGCTGTTTTGGCTCTGTGTTGCTGCAGTGGGATTCGCTGTTGGCGTAGAGATTGCGCCGCTGCTCGTGAACGAGTCGTCATCATTGCTGGCCTTATTAATTGCTCTTGTTTTTGGCGTGCTCGGCGCGCTGCTTGCCCTCTTCCTTCAGAAGGTTGCGATTGCGGTACTTGGTTTCTTAGCAGGCGGAAAACTCGCCACGGCGATTGCCGCTGCGTTTTTTGTGCAGTATGCCCAGTACTCTACCATCATCTTTGTCGCAGGCGGTGTCATCGGGGCGATTCTGCTATTGGCCGTGTTTGGTTGGGCACTGATCGTTGTCTCCTCGTTTATCGGTGCGTACTTGATTGAAAGCGCCATTGTGCTGCCGCCAACCGGTTCGACACTCGTTTTCATCGGTCTCGCGATCCTGGGCATGTTTGTGCAGGCAGCATCATTCCGCCGAACTGCGATATAGCTTCGCTACGTTGAATCGGATCTAACGCCGTAAGGGCTTAACGAGTCACCTGGCGAGCCAGTCCCGTGGAACGTCGACGTAGCTGCTATCCAGTTCCGCGATTGACGCGCAGCCAAGCAGCTTGAGCGTGCGCACGAGATCGGCGCGCAAAATCTCGATCGCGCGCGAAACACCGGCGCCACCGGCTGCTCCGAGTCCGTAGGCGTATGCGCGTCCGGCCATTACTGCTCGGGCTCCCAAACAAAGGGCTTTAACGATATCGCTGCCGCGACGGATGCCACCATCGAGCAGGATCTCGATGCGATCGCCTACCGCCGACACAACTTCAGGCAGAACGCGCAGAGTCGGCGCGACGCCGGCGAGTTGCCGCCCGCCATGATTGGACACGACCAATGCCTCTGCCCCCACGTCCACCGCGCGGCGGGCGTCCTCGCCGGTGTGAACACCTTTAATCACAATTGGGCCGTTCCACGCCTGGCGAATCCACTTGAGATCATTCCAAGTCACAACGGATTGCTCAAGAGCAGAAGTGACATCGGCATACAGCATCGGTCCTTTTCCTGGAATGACGACATTTTCAAATTTCATCAAGCCACCGTCCGCGAGGAACGCTGTCAACCAGCCTGGCCTAACGAGAAGCTGATTCACAAACGGCAGCATCGGTCCGAGCTTTCCGCTGAGAAGTTCTTTCGCGCCATTGCGGAGGTCACGTTCTCTGAAACCTGCAACTGGCGTGTCGATGGTGACGACCAAAGCCGAAAATCCAGCCTTGCGCGCGCGGTCAATACCATCCAAAGCACAATCGCGACCGCCTACAAGGTAAAGTTGATACCAGACCGATCGTCCCGATGCAGCTGCAACGTCTTCGAGACGACATCCCGAGAGAGTTGAAAGCGTATAAATGATTTCTGCTTTGCCAGCCGCGCGCGCAGCCGCTTCTTCGCCGCGCGCAAACATCAACCGGCAGCTCCCGACGGGCGCAAGGATCAACGGCATGCTAACCGAAGTACCGAGGACGGTCGTGCGCAGATCAGACATGGGGGTCGCCACTGCACAGCGCGGCCGCAATGTCACCGCATCGAACGCGCGACAGTTTGCGCGCAACGTCGACTCGTCCTCGGCGCCACCGTCGATGTAATCGAACACGACTCGCGGGAGTCGCCGCTTCGCCCTGCGTCGCAGGTCTTCAATGTTCAAAACACGCGGTGCTTGAACTGATCGAGACAAGCGATTCATATGACGTGGCGGTCCATAACGGGATTTTTATTAACACCGGGCTTTAACCGGGTGCAATCTCGCAAGATCGAGAAAACCGTTTCAAAGCTTCCTTTGGAAACAAAGCCGTTAAACCGGCTCTCGTTCAAGTGCGCGGTGGCACCCGGCTAAAGCCGGGTGTTAATGAAACCAGTGACGCCGAGGCTAGTGCCGAAAATGCCGAACACCCGTGAAGATCATCGCCATTTTGCGCTCGTTAGCGGCGGCGATTACTTCTTCGTCGCGCACCGAGCCGCCCGGCTGAATAGCACAGGTCGCGCCAGCTTCGGCGGCGGCGATCAGGCCGTCGGGAAATGGAAAAAAAGCGTCGCTCGCGACCGCGCTGCCCTTGAGCGAAAGCCCGGCCTCGTTCGCTTTCCAAACCGCAATGCGCGATGCATCGACCCGGGACATCTGGCCGGCGCCGATTCCAAGTGTCCGGTCCGCCTTGGCGTAAACGATGGCGTTTGATTTCACGTGTTTGACGACCCGCCAACCGAACAACATTGCGTTCAGTTCCGGCTTTGTCGGCTTTCGTTTGGTCACGATGTTCGGTGTTAAATCACCATCGATATCTGCATTTTGAACCAGCACTCCGCCGCAGACCGAGCGCAGATCGGTCGTGGGTCTTGCTTCTTTCGGCGGCGTTAATAATCGAATCAGCCGTAGATTTTTTTTCTTCTGCAGAACAGCGCGCGATTCGATCTCAAAATCAGGCGCGATGATTACTTCGCTGAAAATTTCGCTGATCACCTTTGCCAGCGACTCGGTTAACGGCCGATTGCACACAATGATGCCGCCAAAGGGCGCCTGCTTGTCGGTGGCATATGCCTTTTTCCAGGCCTCGCGCAGATCTAAGTCCGAGCCGACGCCGCAGGGGTTGGTATGTTTCAGGATCGCGACGGTTGGCTGTTCGAATTCGGCAATCAAATTCGTTGCAGCGCTGATGTCGAGAATGTTGTTAAACGAAAGCTCTTTGCCCTGGAGCTTCTCGAAGCACTTGTCGAAATCGCCGTAAAGCGCAGCTTGCTGATGAGGATTTTCGCCGTAGCGCAAGCGCATCGCCAATGGAAGCGAAAGTGTAAAGGATCCCTCGGTCTTCTGCTGTTTATTCAGGAAATTGGCAATCACTCGATCGTACTCCGCAGTCCTGTTGAAGGCTCTGATTGCGAGGCGTTCACGAAGTTTCAGCGTCGTTTCGCCGTCGTGCTTGCCCATGTTCTCGAGTACGGCCGGATAGTCCGCGGGATCAACGATCACAGTGACGGATTCATAATTTTTCGCGGCGCTTCGAATCATCGATGGTCCGCCGATGTCGATATTTTCAATTGCTTCCGCCAGAGTTACGCCACGTTTGGCGACCGTGGCCTCGAATGGATAAAGATTCACCGCCACCAGATCGATGGGATCGAAGCCGCATTCACGCGCTTCTGCTTCGTGTTTAGCGTTGCCGCGTTTGTAAAGAAGCCCACCATGGACGCGCGGATGCAACGTTTTTACACGGCCATCGAGCACCTCGGGAAATGCGGTGAAACTCGAGATCTCGCGAACAGGAATCTTCTCTTTCTTCAACAGCACGGCTGTTCCGCCCGTAGAAATGATGTCTATGCCCTGACCTTCCAAAGCGCGAGCAAACTCAGCAACGCCGGTTTTGTCAGAAACAGAAATGAGAGCGCGACGGATTTTCATGAGACCAAAATGTAAGGATCGCCGTCATTCCGAGCGAAGTCGAGGAATCCCGTTGAGAAATCTTTGCTGACCGCCGCGGGATTCGACTCCGCTTCGCTCCGCTCACGAAGACGCTACAAACTATCGGTCGAGGAGGACATTCTTGGCTACAGGATACAGCACCGGGCAGCAGCCGATGGTTTCGCAAAATGCTTTGCTGAAATGACTCAGGCTCGAGTAGCCGACTTCTGTTGCGGCTTCGGTAACGTTATAACGGCCGGTGCGCAACAACTCGGCTGCCCTCTCCATGCGGATATTTCGCAGAAATTGCGGGATTGTGTGACCGACTTCGCGCGAAAAAATTCTACTTAGGTAAAACGGGCTGCAACCGACTTCTTGCCCCAGCATTTCCAGCGTGGGCGGATTTGCCAGATCGCGTCTGAGAATGTCTTTCACCCGATCCACTCGCTCACACGCCAGGCGCTTCTGACGCATGCAGAAAAATTCGGGATCCTTCGGTGCAAAGAAAAACTGCGCCATGAGCTCCAGCGCTTTGCCTTCGTACCAGAGAACCTGCGCTGCCTTGGCGACCGGCGGCTCCGTCAAGCTCGCTACAACGCTGCGTTGCTGCATCGTCATTGGCCGGGCCGGCGCGACCACGTTCGCCTCTTTGTTTCCGAAAAGGATGCGCCGAATCTCCGGTTCAAGATCGGCTTCGCTGTCCGCCAGCTGATTGCTCAAATGCTCGCGCGAGAATTCGAGCGTCACGAATTGGTGATGATCGTGTGCGCGCCGTGACGCGGGCAACGGCCTGTCGGCAACAGCATAATAGCCGCAGTTGCCCGGCAAATAATCGCTGCGTGTGCCGCCGGGTCCGCCAACGGCTCCATGCCCGTTAAGGTTTAGGCAGAACTCCAGGCTGTTCGGGTGAAACGTGCGTCCCCAGTTAAACGATTGGTCGATGCGAAAATCGTGCCATTCAATCGCGACACCGATCTTGTCGACGTCTCCGTACAATGGACGCCATCCGCCTTTCAGTTCGCGCCATGCAGCTTGTTCCGCCGCGCAACCAGGAGTCATGGTGCGTAAACTACGGGTGCAGGTGGGTAGAATGCAAGGAAGGTTTGGCTTCCTCTAGCGCAGTGCGATCCCACTTCCCCAACGTCGACGCAGCGTCATACGTACTCTGGGCGAAACCGAGGAGGACCTCATCGGGTTTTTCGGCCGTGCGCACGTCGTCGTATGGCAACATGAACTCCCGAAATTTCGGCTCATAGAAGGCTGCTCCTGGCTGAACCTTCGCTTGTGTAAATCCCGGCGGTTCGGGATAGGCGTACGAATAAAAGATCGCCGTTGGCGCGACGACATTGCCTGGCCAAAAACCGAGGCTACTCACCTCCTGTGAGTACGCTTCTCTCGTAATTGCATCGGGCAAATGTGGAATCCCGCCGGGATGCGGCGGAGCCGGCCGGCCGGAAAAACGAGTCACAGCCAGATCGAAGCTGCCCCAAAAAAAGTGGACCGGACTGCATTTGCCACAGAATCGGGATCGGAAATCCTTGAAGATGCGATCGCTCTGCACGAGAACGCGCCAGAATCGGTTGGCGTATTCCCGATCGTATGAGCGATGCTCTTCATCTTCATCAAACGGGATCGCATCCGGGATTTCGTTAGGCACCTTGTTAATCGTTACCGGCACACGAAGCTCATCGAGAGTCTTCATGACTGCCCGATAAAAATCGGCGACGGACCGCGTTTTAAGATCGATCACTCGCCGGTCGCCATCACTTGTATCGATGTGCAGTTCGTGATCAATGAAATCAAAAGTGACTTGGAACGTGCGTACGCCGTGCGGGATCGGGGACGTGGTTAGACCGCGCGAAGTTACGTACAGGGTCACGTGCCATGAATGGTTCGTCCACGGAGTCAGCGTAAGGCGAACCTTGCCCACAATCTGCGTCCACATGTGCAGCGTCTCGGCTGTATCCTTCCATTCTGCAAAAGGCAGAGCGGGCCAGTAGGTTTTGGAATCTGTTGGCATATTTTCGATCGTCATCCCGAGCGAAGTCGAGGGACCCCGCTGAACCGGCGCACGGTCCGGCTACGGGATTGCTCGATTGCGCTACGCTCATCTCGGAATGACATCACACGTTACCCCCGGTTAATAAAATCCGTAAATGACCGCTTCACTTTTTCAAACATTCCACGGGCTTCCTCCTGTGCCCTGTTGAAGCCGTGCTTGATGGATCGTTTTGCGCTCCTGAAGACGCCGGTAGCTCCTCGCTGATCGTAGTCGCCTTCCACGTCCTCCATCGTGGCCCCGGCAAACATGCCTTCCGTTCGCATCACTGTGCCCTGCGTCCCTCCGATGTAAATCGTGCCGACTGGACGCGACGAATTGTTTCGAAGAGTCACAATCCACATCGGTTCGCCGCGATCGTCTGTGCGCAACATGTAATCCGCTGTTGCAAAATTCGTGTGCGACGCCTCAGCCGTATGACTGGCGACTGCGTATGCGCCGCTGGAATCCAGGTTTAACTGCGACACGTCGATCGTCGCTCCTTCCGTTGAACCCGTCACCTCGCGGTCAGCCTCATCGTCGGAATCAATCTTTCCATCAGCAATTTCCAATTGGCGCACGCCGCCCTGCGGATCTTGCACAACAATTTTCCACTTCTCGGGTTGGGGGTCGCCCGCAGTACCACGAATCGACACAATTTGGTGTAACGCCTCGCGGCCGAATTCGGTGCCGACCACACGCAATGCTTCGTACGCAGTGGCGTTCTCCTCCGCCCAGACGGGCGTTGCCAAAAGCAAAAGCCCAACCCACACTCGCCACATCCGGCAAAATTGAACAGCGCTTTGACTGACTGTCCATCGGCTTTTTTGCATTGCGGCCACATGCCGGCACGCTTTCAGAACACGCTCACCCTTGAATCAGCCGCTGAAATCTGCTCACGTGTTTTCACGAGCCGCGATGAAGAGAAGCAAGGTCGAATTTAGCAGTCACACTGCGAATCTCGCGTTGCTGAGGAAATGCGTCCGCGATTTCCTTAAGGGCTATCCGTTCTCAGAAAAGGAGCGAATGCTGATGGTGCTCGGCGTGGACGAAGCATGCACAAACGTCATCCGGTACGCGTACCGTTTGCGCGACGATCAACTCATCTCGTTGCGAATGGAAGGATTGCGCAAATGCGTGCGGATGCGTTTGCGGGATTATGGCGACAAAGTTTTCCCGCATGAAATGAAAGGCCGCTCGCATGAGTTGATCAAGCCGGGCGGGCTTGGTCTTCACTTGATCCGCTACGCCTTTGACCAGGTCGATTACATTCACAAGCGCCGTGGCACTGAATTAGTGCTCACGAAAAAGTGGGAGTAATGCGTGGGTTAAATTGTTGAAAAGTCAAAAAGTTAAACGGTTCGCATTGGAGCCGCAGTGTTCTAAAATTGTAACCATTTAACTGTTCAACTTTTCAACTATTGAACCGGCTATGAAACCGCCAGAGCCAGATGCGGCTTTTGAAATTTCGCTGCGACCACCCGCGTTCAGCGAGTTTAACGGCCAGGTAAAAGTGCGCGAACGGCTGGAGTTAATGGTGGAAGCGGCTAAGAAGCGCGGCGACGTCCTCGAGCATATTCTCCTGAGCGGTCCGTCGGGCCTCGGCAAGACGACGCTTGCTTACATCATCGCCAACGCGATGGGCGTAAATATCAAAAACACCAGCGGCCCTGTAATTGAGAAAGCCGGCGAACTCGCAGGACTTCTCACGAGCCTCGAAAAAGGCGACGTTCTTTTTATTGACGAGATTCATCGGCTGCAACCAGCCATCGAGGAGTACCTCTATCCGGCAATGGAAGATTACCGGCTCGACATCATCATTGACCAGGGGCCCCAGGCGCGCAGTCTGCGTCTCAATTTGCCAAAGTTCACGTTGGTCGGCGCTACAACGCGCGCCGGAATGGTAAGCGCACCACTGCGTTCACGTTTCGGAATGACGGCGCGGCTCGACTATTATAACGCCGATGAAATGCAGAAGATCATCGTGCGCAGCGCGCAGTTGTTAGGCGTGGAGATTAACCCAGCGGGCGCCGCGGAGATCGCGGCACGTTCGCGCGGCACACCGCGCACCGCAAACAACCTGTTGCGTTGGGTCCGCGATTACGTCCAGGTAAAAGCGGAAGGGAAAATTACTGCGGAACTCGCAGATCGCGCGCTGGCCATGCTTGAGATCGATCGTGACGGATTCGATCAATGGGACAAACGCATCATCGAAGCTTTGATCCATAAATTCAACGGCGGGCCTGTTGGACTGAATTCGCTCGCAGTCGCAGTTGGCGAAGAAGCGGGCACTATTGAGGAAGTCAATGAGCCCTATTTGATCATGGAAGGCTATATCAAACGTACGCCGCAAGGACGGGTCGCCACCGCAAACGCCTATCGCAAGCTTGGCCTCAAGATGCCGGGAGGGATGCAGCAAGAGCTTCTGTAGCGATCTCGGCTGAACGCCGGAATATCCACCACGCCAAACGTCAGCGGTCGCAGATCGCCGTTACGTTCGACTTCCGGGGGAGCGCACGCGCGCTGGCGATCGCGCCTGGCGATCGCGAACTTTTGATTCAGCTGCCATTCCAATCAAAGGTGTTATTCTCCCGATTGACGCTTACGCACGAATCCGAATCACCAAAACTCGAAATCAGCAGTCAGAAAACTCTAAGGATGCCGTTATTGTAAGCCGCGACTCGTACCCACGTGTAGTTGCCGTTGCGTAGTCGGGTCGCCCAAAAATCGAAATCGCCGCTCATGCGGTCGCCGGCAGCATCGAGCGCTGTCGACCCGGTCACGCCTTGGTAATGATCTGCTTCCTCGATGACTGCCTCTTTGAATCTGCCAAAATTTTTGAGTGGCTTCGGATGTTGTAATGCCAGGTTCACCACAAAGAGCGCATCGTAAGCAGACAACGCAAACGCATCCGGTGCAATGCCGGTGCGCGCTTGGATCTCATCTGAAATCGGCTGCCAACGATTGCGCAGGGCATCGGGCAATCCAAAAATAGGATTTGGATAACCGACACTTGCTGCAAAACCAGCCGCACTCGAATCGCTGGTCAATGCCGCGGAAAGAGCGACGCCGTCGCTGCCGTACCACGCGGTGTTTGCCAGGGTGGGATTTGCTTGTGCTGAATGAAATACGTCAACGGCCTCATCGAATGCCGCCAGATAGACAGCAATCGCAGACGGATTAATGCCGCTGCCAATTAAGCTCCCGATCTGGGACGCAACAGCGTTGGTTGCGGCGGAAAAATCGGAGGTGGTCGGCTCGTAACGAAACCCTGCGGTGACTCTGCCCCCGAGCGCCTGAAACCTAATCTGAACAGAATCGTGCAGACCGTTGTTGCCGGCGTCGTTACGCCAAAGCGGAACAACGGCGCGAATGCCGTCGTGCTGTAGCAAGGCCACCAGCGCTTCAGCCTCTCGCCTGTCGTTAGGGCAAAACCGTAGGATGTTGTCGCCGGGAATGGCAAGCGAGGACGCTGTGCTACCCTGGCTGATCACAAGCATATCATGCGCGTCCGCGAAAGGTTTGATCATAGCTACTTCGGAACTGCTCTGCGGCCCGATCACGATCTTAACGCCGCGTGCATGCAGGTCCTGAATGGCATTGAGCGCACGCGTTGGATCATGCTGCGTATCGCGAACAAGGAACCGGAATCGGACCGGGTTATACTGAGGATGAATGTTTTGAAGATCTGCTGCTGCAATCCGCAATGCAGCTACGGTGTTCCTGCCAAGCGAGAAGCCCGATCCAGTTAACGTAGCCAGTACGCCTATTTTCACCCGCTGTTTCGCAGGCTTTGCAGCTTGTACTTCTCCTGTGGGAAGTAACAGCGCGAGAAGTAGTCCACAAACAACGGCACAAAGGATGGCCCGATTTTTCATAAGCGCGCTATCATCTCCGGAGCGGCAGGATACAGTCAAGAACGATGACTAACCTGCAGGGGCGGTCTCCGACCGTAGATGCCGTGGCTAAACGATGCCGTCTGAAACAAACGACCTACAAGAAAAATAAAGTCTGCGCTCTGAACAACCTCTGTGGTTAATTTGCAAGTCGAATGCAATTAACAGCGGATTTCTTCCAGAAGACAGCCAAGGTTTTTACTGTCTCCGAGTTGACGCGAAGCATCCGCGGCACGCTTGAAACAAGGTTCGCCGCAGTTTGGGTCCAGGGAGAAATCTCAAACTACAAATTGCACCCGAGTGGTCATCAATACTTCACGCTCAAAGATCAACGGGCACAGATCTCGTGCGTAATCTGGCGAGACACGATGCTGCGGCCGCGAGACCCGCTGGTCGACGGCGCACAGGTGCAAGTCTTTGGCACAGTCACAGTTTTCGAAGCCCGCGGACAATACCAGCTGAATGTTCAAATCCTTCAACCGCGCGGAGTCGGTCTACTCCAGGCGAAGTTTGAAGCTTTAAAGCGCAAGCTTGAGGCAGAAGGGTTATTTGCACCTGAACGGAAGCGGCCGTTGCCGAAGTTTCCGCGCCGGATCGGCATCGTCACGTCACCAAGTGGCGCCGCGATTCGCGACATGCTCAACGTGCTGCGTCGTCGCGCGCCGTGGTTACAGGTTCTGATCAATCCTGTGCGCGTGCAAGGAGCCGGGGCAGCGCAGGAAATTGCAGTGGCCGTTCATGAGTTCGCCACGCCTAGCGATCTCTTCGCGCCTGTCGACCTCATTGTGGTCACGCGTGGTGGAGGGAGTATCGAAGATTTGTGGGAGTTCAACGAAGAGATCGTTGCACGTGCAATATTCCATTCCGCCGTGCCAATCGTCTCAGCGGTTGGTCACGAGATCGATTTTACCATTTGCGATTTCGTCGCGGACCTGCGTGCGCCTACCCCCAGCGCTGCCGCCGAACTGATTGTGCCTGATGTCACGGATCTCCAACGGCAGCTCGACCGCTGCGCGCGCTCGCTCGGACGCCAGTTACTCAATCGCGTACGGGACGCACAGCAACGACTCGATCACGCGCGCGACACTCTGCAGCGCTGCCTCGCACACAAAATCGAGGGCTACAAACGCAGTCTCGACCACGCTCTTCGCGCACTGCAAGCTCGCAGCCCAGTGCGCGAGGTCATGATGCGCCGGAACCGTTTTGCCGATTTGCATCGGCGACTAGGCGCCTGCCCTGCCCGCCTGATCGAAAGCGCAAGACACCGTTTCAGTCGCATCGAAGCAATTCTGCGCGTGCTCGGACCCGACGCGACGTTGCGCCGCGGCTACAGCATCACCATGGACGATCGCGGGCAAATCATCCGTACAACTGCAGTAGTCAGGCCGAAAATAAAAATTCGGACCCGTGTAAGCGACGGGGAATTCGACTCAACGGTGCTTTAGTACCGCCTTGCCGGAGGGCGTGTGGGTTGGTTCTGCGGAGTTTTTTCCCGCGTAATGTGTTCGCGACTTTTCTCTTCGTACCTTTGAGCTTGCATCTGTGACATCATGGTCGCGGAACTTTTCTCTGCTTACCTCCAAATTGCTACGTTGATACAGCGAGCTGTATGCCTGTGGGTCTATCTGCGTGTTCACTCCAAGATTTTCGGAAAGACCATAGTTGAGGGCGCTATTTCGGGCCTCAATGCCTCCCTGCCCGATCGCGGCTGCAGTTACGGCTATAAAACCCGCCGCTACAGCAGCGGCTACTTTTGCTTCGACAGATAATTTCATGTTCTCCACCAATTCTTCGTCCTCGCCTATCGTCGCGGTCCTCAGACCGCGGCTTGGCTTTTCAGTACGGTTCGAATCCCATCCCGCTGATGGATGTTCTGCCAACCACAAATTCTGACTTACACCGGTTCACTTTCGTTGCAGCCATAACGGTGTGAGAGAGACAGAGCTTTGAAGTTCTAGGGTTTTATCACCACCACTGTGCCAACGTGCGCGGCATTATAGAACTGGCGTGCTTTCCAATAAGGCATCCTAATACATCCGTGTGATGCCGGCACGCCCGGCAAATAACCCTGGTGTAAGCCGTAACCCGGCGAGAATTCCAGAAAATAGGGCATCGGCGAGCCAACAAAGTGCGAATGCGGCGGTTTGGCGTCTCTCCTCTTATCGACGTTCGCTTTCAACACACGGCCCGAGTCGTCAACATAGTCACCATAAATACTCGAGCGATGATCTTCGTCTTTACGGATGACTTGAAAGCGACCAACCGGTGTACGGTAGCCTTCGCGACCACTCGATATTCGCGACGACGCCGTTCTATGCCCTGCGCGGTAGAGATAAGCTTCCTGTGCCCGCAAGCTCACTATGATCGACGGCCGTCCGGAACGAGACTCCGGCAGGTTCGAGGTGACCATGTCTGTCACCGTGCTGCAGGCACCCAAAAACAAGAGAGTCACGCAGAGAGCGGGCAATTGTGAAAGCCGGTTCATGCACTCTGTGCCCGACGATTATCGAGCAATTGCGCCTATTTCATTTCGTTTTGAGCGCTCAGTGATCTGCACATTCTTTTTGCGAGCGTTGATAACAAACGTGTTGTTTTCGCCCAGAGTCGACCACGGTCCATGCGGCACTTCGCTAAACTCCACGAATCTCCAGTCCGTTACGTCAGTTTGTTTCAGGCCGAGATAGTCTCTCACAGCAGGGGAGACATCGAGGCCAGCACCCTTATTTAGATTGGGTTTGGGTCGTTCATTGCCAAAGACGTATTGCCAGTGGTCCGTTCGGAATGGTCCCGCGTCTTCCCATTGGGCATAAGCGATTCGATTGCCTTTGCGGATCGCTACCCACCGATCTTTGCAAGTGGAAACAGCAGGACCCTGGTACGCCTCTTGAAACCAGGGAACAACACGTGGCGCTTCCGGCCGGTGGCCAGTGTGTGCCTTGTCATTGTAGGGGAGTGCACAGTAAAACGGGTTCTGTTGCGGCGTGAATTTTACCGGGAGATAATTACGCCGATTGGCAGGATTTGGGTCGTCAAAACCACCGTAGTTTTTGGTCCATTGTTTGTCCCAGGCGCTTGTGCGATTCGGTACAAGATTATTTCCAAAGGGCTTTTCACCGATCCAAAAGAGTGTCGTTACGATGTTTGTTTTCCACGGATACGATCGCGCAGGCCGGGAGGGCGACGGTTTTCTGATCCGAGCGTTGCCTTTCGCTTCCATTTGAGCGAATGCCGGATCAAATGCGACGAAGAGAGCAAAACAAAAAAAACCCAGCGAGCAGCGTTTCCCCATCAGTTTCCTTCGGTTCCCAATCAAACGCTGCGTGAAGCCCCAACGGCTTTACCTCGCGTTTCGCGGTCTAGACTACCACTCCAGAGGAGATTACAAATCGATATTTTTCTGAACTCAATGAGCAACCGGCGGATCCCCGTGGGGGCCAGAAGCGAAAGGACGTAAGGTTTGAGCTGTCAGTGATGATCAAGACCCTCGCGCAATTTTTCACCTTCGCTCTTCTTCGGGTTTTTGGTGACATCACGGTTCAAGTCAAGGCGTTGTTGTTTCGCTGGCGAAGAAAGGATGCGCGGACTGCCGAATC
The DNA here is from genome assembly GCA_050257685.1 of Nitrospirota bacterium. Classification (GTDB taxonomy): domain Bacteria; phylum Verrucomicrobiota; class Verrucomicrobiia; order Chthoniobacterales; family UBA10450; genus Udaeobacter. The sequence goes on along the minus strand of JBLMXH010000209.1, from coordinate 2,649 downwards.
GCATACGAAGGTCACGCCACGCGAGCCGCACGTCCGCAAGAAAATGACCGGGCGGTTTGTAGCCAAAGGCCCGGTATTTGTTAGGCCTTACTTTCCCTTTCGCTTCGACGAAGCGGGCGAACCGGTCGGTCCAGGCGTCAAATTCTGGAAAGACCTGTTGGTGACGCGACAAGTTTTCCGCCTGATTGTCGCTGTACACTTCGTTTTTCCCGAACTCGAGTGCCACAGCGCATCGGGAACTTCTACGCCGCCATACCTGCATTGCCACACCAACGGCCCGTAGCTGTCGCGACCGTTGTCGAACGGTTCCTGCTTAGGATCGAAATAATGTTTGTGAGTATCCTTCAGGAGCTTGGGCCGACCTGTTGAATCGAGTTCGTTCCCGCCGCCGTCGCCGTAACAGAAAAACGCAGCGGTCCGGCCTTCAAGGTGATTCAAGCTCATAGCCTCCCACTCGGGCGAGTGCTCAAGCTTCATTGCCAGTTCCGGATCTTTGTGTTTGATGGATTTTTCACAGGGATTACCACCATTCATACAAACAAGCCGATCGAACATCAGCTTCAGGTTACTAGTCGGCGCATACCAGTTGACTGGACCAATGATTGCCCACGCATCCGCTAGATCGAGCCGCGCGTACATGTCCAGATCCCACATAAGGTCTGGCTCTTTCTTGTTATTTTTCTCGTAGCAGTTACAAGGCCATACGCATAACGCCATTGAGGTGGAAACACACGCGTTACAGCTCTGGATGCGAGCACGGCCATAAACGTTTCCGAGATCCTCGTAATCAATCTCCCATTCTTGCGAAAGCCGGTCCGCCATTCGGAGCATCAACATCCGAGCTTTGGAATCCACGCCGGGGCAATTGTATTGACGGCGATCTGAACCCGCTATGATGAACACTCGGAACGGCCTATCTGCTGTGGAGAGATTCCCGTTCTGATCATTCGGCGGCACTACGAAGATTTCGCGCCAACGCAGCCGATGGATTTACAGAAATGACCTCTAGTTAGCGGCAATCGGTTCCGTCAGCGTTTATGTCTTTCCGGACAGAGCAGTTTTCGGCACTTCGGCAACGGGGCGACGCTTTATCTGTTCCATCACGTCATCGGCGATCATCTTAAGCAGTTCCTGCTCCTGCCCTGTCAGACCGTGTGGTTTCGTGTCGAGAATACACAGCGATCCAATCGGAAAACCATTAGGTCCGCGCAACGGAACGCCAGCGTAAAAGCGCAGCCCGTGCTCTTTCACAAAAGGGTTATTTGCAAAACGGGAATCTCGCGCGAGGTCGCGTACTATTAAAACTTCATCCTTCGCGACAACGTGACCGCAAAGGGAAACATCGCGCGAAGTGGAGCGAGCCTCGGCAAGATCAGCAGGCAATCCAGTCTGAGATTTGAACCACTGCCGATTCTTGTCGACCAGAGTTATAAGCGCGATCGGAACCTTGAAAAGTTTAGTCAATCGCTCTGTAACATGATCGAAATTCGCCTCCCTTGGCGTATCCAGAAGATTTAACCCGTTGAGTTCAGCCAGGCGGTCCTCCTCGTTAATCGGTGTAGGAGCGGGCAGCATTACGTCCGTGATTTCCGCACTCATCTTGGAAATCCGTTGCACGGCGTCTGCCAGGGAGACTGCTACATCAGTTATGTGCGCGCCCCGCAAACGTTCTCTGAGTTTTTCAGCATCAAATCTAGTACTCCACACACCGACGAGAATTGTTGGGCTCGCAAGCCGGTCGCGAATTGCTGAAGCAAGGTGGCGAGCTTGAGCGACACTTGTTGGCGGCAACACCGAAACGCAGACGCATTCCGGTTGACGCTCAATCGTGCGATCGAGCACCTCTTCATATTTAAGCTGCGCGGGCAGGTTTTCAGCTTCGAATCCTTGCTTTCGGAGTAGCTGTGCAATCATTTCACCGGCAAGTTCGTCCCGATAGGCGCTCGCGGGAACACAAACAACACGACTGCCAATCGCAGGAGCCACACCGACCAGGTCGCCACGTTGTTGATCTGCTTCATCGCCAGAAGGCTCGCGGCTGCTGAAATCATCTATGATTTCATGAACTCGCTGCAATGCAGAGGTCCTTTGCTCAGGAGTGAGCGAACCCCTGTGGGCGTCGATTTCGACTGCAGCGATCGCCGGAATCAAAACATTGTCGTAGAGTGCAGTCAGTGACTCGGTATCGGCATATTTGTTCGCAAACTCTTCTGCGCTGTCCAACGAGAACGACAAGAGTCGATGGTAGAACTCCTCATGAGGCGCCAGGGGCTGATCCTCGCTGAGCAAAATCCCGAGAGACTCGAGGCGCGGAACATGCCGTCCGATCACCGCCAAACACACGGTCATGGGAGTAGAAAGGACGAGACCAACCGGGCCCCACAGCCAGGTCCAGAATACGGCCGAAATGATTAATGCAAGCGGCGAAACGCCAGTATTCGCACCGTAAACCCAGGGTTCGACAAAATTTGATACGATCACCTCTAACACGACGAACAAGGTGATTGTCATGAGTGGTGTGAACCAGCTCGTCGAGATCGCGAACGACAGTAACACAGGCAACAGGGCCCCTACCCAGGGACCAACATAAGGGATGAATCTCAGCACACCGGCCAGTAATCCCCACAAAGCAGCATTCGGAACTCCAAT
>JBLMXH010000208.1:0-16506 GCA_050257685.1 Nitrospirota bacterium | reverse complement strand
TGTCTCAGTTCGTTCGTGAGTGGTTGGTCAAAGTTAAATCTTGGCAATTCACGAGCGCGGGCCTCAATTCCTGCGTGACAAATCGCAATTCTCGAGTAAAAGGTTCGGCCATGGTTCGGCCCCTTTCCGTCATTCTTAGCGTAATCTCAGCTACATCCGCATTTGCGATCGCGCCGTTGGATACTTCGAACCAGCTGATCATTAGCGTCCGCGATCAGAAACTGATGCTTGTGAGGAACGGCACTAAAGTGGCCGTCTATCCCGTATCGACATCAATGTTCGGGTTGGGCGATTCCTGGGGACGAATGACTACTCCGCTCGGCTATTTGGCGGTAGAAAAAAAGATCGGTGACAACGTGCCGGTCGGCGCTGTGTTCCATAACCGGCGGTTAACGGGTGAGATTCTTCAGCCCAACACTCCTGGTCGCGATCCAATCACCACGCGCATCATCTGGCTCCGCGGGCTCGAGGCGCAGAACGCGCACGCGTTTCAACGCTGTATTTATATTCACGGAACACCGGAGGAAAAAAAGATTGGGCGTCCCGCAAGTTACGGCTGCATTCGCATGAAATCGAAGGATGTTGCCGAGCTTTACAATCAGGTGCCGGTGGGGGCTGTCGTGCAGATTACTCCTGATCGGCTACCTAAAGTAGACAAGACCAAGCCACGTCAGGAGATGAGCGGCGGCGTCGTCGCGGCTGCTGCAAATGCAAAGCCGGAGCCTACGACGCAGATAAGTGCCACCACGCTGGCGACACCGCCTTCCGGTTCACTGAGCGTAGAACAAATGCGAGTGGCTGGAGCGCTTGCCGGCGCCCGGCAAAAAGCAAAACTCGCACAAAACAAACGCTTATAACAAGCGTACGATCGGGCTTTCGCTCGACACATTTTTAATTGCCGATGGCCAACACAAGATCAGCCGCTAAACGTTCTCGACAAACACTTCGACGGGCAACGCATAATCGAAGCGTTAAGACGCACCTGCGCAGACTGCAAAAACAAATCCGCTCAGCCCCGGAACGCACCGCCGATCAGATTCGCGCGGCCATTTCTGCTATCGACAAAGCGGCGAAAAGCGGGGTCATTCATCGCAACGCAGCCAATCGGCGCAAGGCACGTCTTAACAAAGCGCTCATCTCGGCGAAATAAGCCGACGTCATCCTGGGCGAAGTCGAAGGATCCTGCAGCGATACCATCGGTTTGATCACGGGATTTGAAAGCCTGGCCTCGCCCCGAAAGCTTTCCGGGCTGCGTTGCAGCTCGACTTCGCTTGGAATGACGAGTATCATCTTCCCATTGCATATCTTAGTGGCCGGATAGATTCTGTGGAATGATTCCCGCGCTTCTACTCGTTTTGTCTGTGGTCGTCTACCGGGTCACGACAGGATTGCTGATTCATTCCGGGGCGGGGTGGCTTTCTAACTTCGCGCCACTGGCCGCGATTGCTCTGTGTAGCGCTGCCTATTTTCCCAAAAAATACAAGTTCTCGGTGCCGCTGCTGACGTTGTTCATTTCGGACGTGATCATTAATGTTCGCTATGGTGCGCCGCTGCTCGATCCGCAGATTGTGGTCCGTTACGGCGCGCTGGCGCTTGTCGGATGCCTCGGCCTGCTTTTGCAGAGTCGAGGATCGCTGAAGACGCTTTTGCCTGCATCGATTGTCGCCTCCACGATATTTTATATCATCACAAATACGTTTTCGTGGCTGAGCGATCCCGGGTACGCCAAAAATCTCGCCGGATTGGTTCAGTCGCTAACGATTGGTTTACCTCAATACAGCGCAACTCCGACCTGGATGTTTTTCCGCAATTCACTCGTGAGCGATCTTATTTTTACTGGTCTCTTTGTTGTTTGCATGAACGTCGGTCGAACCATTGGTCGATCGCGCGAACGCGCTTCGCAGTTTCGTCCTGTTGCCGCCGGATAATTGATTATGCAGCCGGTGGAGCAGCGCGACGAAGTCGAGATGCTCTCGCTAATGCTGTTGATCCGGCGCTTTGAGGAACGCGCCAGTCAGCAGTACCAAGCGCAGAAGATTGGCGGATTTTGTCATCTTTACATTGGTCAGGAAGCCGTAGTGGCGGGGGCCATCGCTGCCGTGCGATCCGATGACTATATCATCACTGCATATCGTGATCACGGCCATGCCCTGGCCCGTGGCACCAGCGCAAATGCGTGCATGGCGGAGCTTTTTGGAAAAGAAACCGGTTGCTCGCGGGGGCTCGGCGGATCAATGCATTTTTTCGACAAAAAGCATCACATGTACGGTGGCCACGCGATCGTTGCGGCACACGTACCGCTGGGAGTCGGCTTGGCCTTTGCGATCAAGTACCGCGGCGAAGATCGCGTGACGCTCTGCTTTTTCGGTGATGGCGCAATCAATCAAGGGTCGTTCCACGAGGCGTTGAACCTCGCCGCGCTGTACAGGCTCCCGATCATTTTTATTTGTGAAAACAACCTTTTCGCCATGGGGACGTCGGTGAAACGGTCGACATCGCTCAAGCAAATCGTGGATCGGGCGGAAGGTTACGATATCCCCGGTGAGATCGTCGATGGCATGAACTTTCGCGAAGTGCGCGACAAAGTCGCAGAAGTTGCCGATTCGATCCGGAAAGAATCGCATCCGGCGTTTCTGGAAGTGCGCACCTATCGCTACCGGGGCCATTCCATGTCGGATCCCGCGAGTTACCGAACCAAGGACGAACTCGAAAAATATCGTCTGGATGATCCAATCATTCGTCTGCGGGCGCAGCTTACGCGCGAAGGGAAATTGACTAACGAACAGTTCGATCAGCTCGATAAGCAGGCGAAGCAAACGGTATTGGATGCGGTAAAGTTTGCGGAACAAAGTCCGCAGCTACCCGTCGAGAAACTCTACGATTACGTGTATTTCAACGGAGCAAAGTCGTGAGAGAAATCACGTATCGCCAGGCATTGAATGAAGCGCTCGCTGAAGAACTGGAGCGTGATCCCAATGTTTTTCTGATGGGCGAAGAAGTCGCCGAATATCAGGGCGCGTACAAAGTGAGCGCCGGGTTGCTACAGCGCTTTGGGCCGAGACGCATCATCGACACTCCGATCAGTGAGAACGGATTCGCCGGTTTGGGTATCGGTGCAGCAATGGTCGGCCTGCGCCCGATCATAGAGTTCATGACGTTCAGTTTCTCACTGGTGGCTTTCGACCAGGTGGTAAACAACGCGCCAAACATGTTCATGATGTCCGGCGGGCAATTCAATATCCCGATTACGTTTCGAGGACCGAACGGTCCGGCACATCAGCTTGGAGCGACCCACTCACATGCTACAGAGAATTTTTACGCCAGCGTGCCCGGTCTGAAAGTCTGCACGCCCGCGACTCCACGGGACGCGAAAGGCCTGTTGAAAACCGCGGTGCGCGACGACAACCCGGTGTTGGTCCTCGAAGCGGAATTGCTTTACAGCTCGAAGGGAATGGTCGAGCCGCCCGATGAAGAACTGCTTATCCCGCTGGGTAAAGCGGAGGTGAAACGTGAAGGCAGCGATGTCACCGTCGTTTGTTACGCGCAGACCGTTCCGATCGCGCTGAAAGTCGCAGCTCAACTCGAGGAGGAAGACATTTCCGCGGAGATCGTCGATTTGCGCTCGATCAAACCGCTTGATGAGCGGGCGATTTTTGATTCCATCGCGAAAACGCATCGGGTGGTGATTGTTGAACAGGACCATCCCTACTGCGGGGTCGGTGCAGAAATCTGCTACAGAATTCAAAAAGACATCTTCGATGAGCTGGATGCGCCGATTCTGCGCGTATCACAGGAAGACGTTCCGATGCCGTACAATGAGAACTTGGAGCACGCTGTCCTTCCGAACGCCGAAAAACTCGCAGCTGCCGTGAAAAAGGTTTGCTACGCGTGAAACTGGTTAAACGATTACAACAGAAGGTCGAAAGGGATCCGTTGTAACCGGTATAATCTTTGTAACTGTTTTAAGTTCTTAATCATGCCTGACATTCAGATGCCGAAACTCAGCGACACGATGACAGAAGGTACTCTTGTCGCGTGGAAGAAAAAGAAAGGTGACCAGGTCTCGGCCGGTGAGGTGCTCGCCGAAATCGAAACCGACAAGGCGACTATGGAATGGGAGTCACCCGAGGACGGGATGCTCGCTGAAATCTTTGTTCAAGAAGGCGGAAAGGTGAACGTCGGCGATAAAATTGCGTTCATTCGTGGAGAAGGTGAGGAAGCACCGAAAGAGGAAGCAGCGGCTCAGAAAAAAGAAAAGCAGCAGAAAACCGGCGACGAGCAAGAAAAGAAGCAACAGGTCGAAACGGAAAAACCTGCGCCTGCAGAAGCCAAACAAAAAGAAACCGCGCCACCGCAGCAAAAAAGTGTAGAGGCGCCTGTATCAGCGGCTCGACCCGAGCCGACGGAAGCGGCGCCTCAGGCGAAAGCACAAAAATCGGAAGAACCCCGGGTGAAAGCGTCGCCTGTCGCTCGCCGAATTGCCGCGGAACTCGGTGTCGATCTTTCCGCCGTGAAAGGTACGGGACCGGACGGACGCGTCACCGAAACCGACGTTCGCGCTGCCGCTAAAAGTGTAGGCGCGGGCGTTGATCGCGGCGGGGCAAGGCCTGCAACGAAAACGCCCGCTCCGGTTAAATCTGGCGAAAGCGCTCGCATTCAGCTTTCGGGAATGCGCAAAATCATTGCGCAACGGCTGGTCGAAAGTTTGGGGCCGGTTCCACATTTTTATCTGACGATCGACGTTAACGCCGGGCCGCTGATGGAAGCGCGTGAGGAATTGAAGTCCGCAGGCGAAGGCGCCGATGCGGCGAAGATAACGGTCAACGATTTTGTTTTGAAAGCCGCCGTAATAGCTGCGGTAAAGGTGCCGCGCGTGAATGCCTCGTTCGATAACGAGGCAATCGTGCAGTACGCCGACGTTGACCTCGGCGTCGCAGTTGCGATCGAGGATGGACTGCTGACGCCGGTGATTCGGGCGGCGCAAGACAAATCGCTTCGCGAGATTAGCGCGTTAGCCAAGGATCTGGCGCACCGGGCTCGTAACAAGCGGATGAAACCGGAAGAATTTCAGGGCGGCACATTCACCGTCTCAAACTTGGGCGGCATGGGCATCGACAATTTTTCGGCTGTGATTAATCCACCTCAGGGTTTCATTCTCGCCGTCGGCAAAGTCACAAAAGTTCCAATTGTGGACGATTGCGACCAGGTGACGGTTGGACATCGCATGTCGATCACGATGAGCTGCGATCATCGCGTCATCGATGGCGCGCTCGGTGCCGATTATCTCAAGGAATTGCGGCACCTGCTGGAAAATCCGGCGCTGTTGATGGTCTAAACTGTAGCCGCTTTGCTATGGGAAGCGCTTTGGTGATGCGATCGCCGCACCTGGCGTCGCCCACGCGGCAACGGCTACGATCCGCCCGTTTCCCACATCATGAAAGCGTCCAGCGTCTGACGGGTTTTGTCCGCGACAAATTCAACCACGGTTGCGTCATCGACAAACCCGAGAACCGGCGTGGCGTCCGGAATCAAATCGAATGGATCGATCAGGTAATTGAGGGCAGCAACGATCCACAACAGTGCATTGTCCGGAATCTGATCGTACTCGCCGCGGTGGTGGGCGCGTACTAATCGCAGCATGGTTTGCAGATAAGGCCAATACTCCTTGAACGGCTCCCTCGGTACTGTTGCTGCCTTTTTCGCTGCGTCGTTGAAAAGCGCGAGTAGCGTTTGAGAATCGTTGAGGCACGCCTTTGCATCGATCAGCGCCCTGGCGAATGCTTCGCTGCGAAGCGCCGGTTTACGGTAGGGCACATTTTGCTCAGAATTTCTCGCGCCAGGCCGGGTCTTTGCTTCTGAGCGCGACTTCGTTTTCGGTCTTTTCATTTCGAGAAATCAAAGCACTTCGACGCGCGAATGAGAAGCAGATTCGTAATACGCTGCTCTTACGGTTTTGTGGCCAGGATAAGCGGCGATGGGCCTGGCGCGTCGAGCTTCCGCACTTTTTTGAAGCCAGCGTCCTCCAGCCATTTTTTGATTTCATTGAAGCTGAACGTGTCGCCCTTTTCAGTGTTGACGAGCATTTGCACGGCAAACATCAACGAGTGAAGCGGTTTGGTGCGATTATCATTCACGAGCCATTCACCGATCGCGATTGTGCCGCCTGATTTCAAAGCGCGAAAAGTTTTCTTCAGTAATTGACGACCACGCTGTTCGCCTTCGCTGTGCAGAATATGCCCCAACGTCGCGACATCGTAGCCGTTGCCAAAGTTCGCTTCAGATAAGTCGCCTTCGATGAAATCGAAACGATCGCGGACACCAAATTTTTCAGTGATGCGTTTTGTTGTGGGGATCATCCCCGCCCAATCGACCGCCGTCACCCGCACTCGCGGCGATTTCTGGGCTATGGCGATTCCCCAGATCCCGGAACCCGCCGCAAGATCGATCACGTGCAATTGCTCCTTGGCCTTTGCGACGTTCAGGTGATCGGCAAGTTTCTGTGCGCCGGGGTAGCTCATCGGGATGATCGTCTCTACGAGTTGACTGAAGAATTCAGTGCCCTCGGTCTCCTGATTCACAGCGACCGGCGGTCGACCGTCGCGAACCGTGTCGGTCAGTCGCAGCCAGCGAGAAGCCATTACCGGCAAAACCGTTCCGAAAAATCCAGCAAGCGTGCCTGGCTTTTCGCTGATAAGAAATGCCTGGCTTTCTGCCGTTAAAGAATATCGCCATTGTCCGTCTTTCTTCAGCAGATCTAAGCCCACAAGCGCGTCCATAATTGCACGCAATCCTCGCGCCGACGCGCCAGTTTGTTTGCGGAGTTGCTCGATCGTCTTGGCTCCGCTCTGGAGTGTATCAAAAACTTTATTGTTCACAGCCGCGCTGATTATCAGCGGCGGCGCGTAAGCGAACCCCAACTGCTGCAGGCGTTCGGGCGTAAGCTTCTTCCTCTGGCGCTTTTTCATACGTTAATGACAACTAATTCGAAACCTTACTTCGTCCAGCGGATCTAGCCGAAGTCGGCACGTTCCTGTACAATCCAAACCAATGAGTGCAAAATGGAAGACGCGCGAACAAATGGAGGAGGGAGAGCGCACAGGGCTGTCCTCTGTTGCTCAAAAATCTGGCGACTCGCGCGGGCGGCAGCACTCTGAACCGAGTCACGCCTACCGCACGGAATTTCAGCGCGATCGTGCGCGGATCATTCATTCGCGGGCGTTCCGCCGCCTGGAATACAAGACCCAGGTTTTTCTCAACGGCACTGGCGATCATTTACGCACGCGCCTAACGCATTCCATCGAGGTGGCGTCTATCAGCCGCACCATCGCGCGTGCACTGAGGCTCAACGAGGATCTTGCGGAAGCCATTGCGCTCGGACACGATCTGGGTCATTCGCCTTTCGGACATTCTGGCGAGGAGATGCTGGCTGAATGTATGCGCGAGCACGGCGGGTTCGACCACAATCGTCAGAGTATTCGCGTGGTCGAATTACTCGAAACCCCGTATCCGGAATTTCCGGGTTTAAACCTGACATTCGAAGTGCGCGAAGGTCTGCGCAAGCATGAGCGACCTTACAAAATGAATGAAGTAGCGCATGCGTCCCGCTTGCAAAGCAATAAGGGCAAGCCAGAGGCTCGCCCCACTTTAATGGAATACGATTGCCCATCGCTGGAGGGCCAGGTTGCCGATCTGGCGGATGAGATCACGTACTACAGTCACGACCTCGACGATGCACTTGATTTTGAAATCCTGACGCCGGCGCGACTGGAAGAGAATGAGGTTTGGCGCAGCAGCCATCGGGCAGTGCTTGCGCGTTACACGAACGCGCGCGAACCGGAGCTGCACAAATTCATCATTCGCGACATCATTGATCGTGAAGTGCACGACTTGGTTGCGACCAGTGCGGAATCGATTGCCGAATCAGGCGTGCAGAGCTCAGATGATGTGCGCAGGCAAACCGCGCCGCTTATTCGTTACAGCGATGAACTGGCCGAAGCGAACCGCGCGCTCCGGAAATTCTTGTATCGAAATGTCTATTATCATCCGCGTGTCGCGGAAGTGAATCGGCGCGCTTGCGAGATGCTGCAGAGCGTTTTTGAAGCGTATCTTGCCGATCCCGAGCGACTAGGAGAGGGCGCGATGCGACGAGTAGAAAAAGAGGGATTGCATCGCACTGTTTGCGATTACGTCGCGGGAATGACCGACCGTTATGTAATGGAACAATATGCGCGGATTGGTCGCCTATAACCGCCCCGCGCGTCTCACAGAGACCCGGCTAGTTAGGCAGCAGCGTTGCCGATCTCGTCCCTTAGATATTTGATGAGAAAACGGAGGCGCTGATTGAGCGAGCGCTCTTCGAGCAGGTGTTGCCGGCGCAATGGATCGTTCACGAAGGTCGAGCCCATAAGGTCCGCCAGCATTTCCAGATCGCGTAATTCGGAAAGATATTGATCCAGTTTTGCGGGCAACTGACGGCGATCGTGTTTAAGGCTGCCGTAAAGCTCAACCACTTTTGCGCCGAGCGCTTCGGTTTCGACTGTCGTCGGGTCCCGCGATTCAACCGCGTCGATGGTTGCGATCGGGAATGGTTTCTCCTGTTCGAAACTGGTGAAGCGCACACGTTGCAGACCTTGCAGGATCAAATTCGACGTGCCATCCGTGCGTTCGACACACGCCCGAATCAACCCGGCGGTCGCGCGGTGGAAAAAATCTTCGGTGGCGTACCAATCCGGGCAGCTCGGTTTGACAAGCGTCACGCAAAATATCCGATGCTGCTGGAGCGCGTACTCAAGCATCTTGCGGTAACGCGGCTCGAAAATGTAAAGTGGCAGCAGCGCGTGCGGAAACAGCACCGCTCCCGGAAGCGGCATCACGGGTAATTGCTCGGGCAAAGTCACGGATGAGGACATGATCTCTCTTCTGTACCTTATGCGAGTCGGCCAAAGGGCAAGTGTTGTCCGTGAATAGACTGAAAAATTTCAGCAGTTCACGAACACACTCCTAACGCGCGAAGTTGTTCCAGCGATAATTGTCCTTCCACATCGCTCATCGGACCGATCGATGCGTAAATCAGCACCGAACCGGCGCGCGCCAGCAGGAGACGTGAAATTGCGCCGAGTTTCCCGATGCCCATCACCGCAACCGCGAGATCCAAACCGCTGCTTGTCATGAACTTGAGTAAACGTTGGAGTTCTATCGGGGTGTCGGTACGCGTAGCAACTTTGAAAATGTCTGCGCCGTGCAATTTGGCCTCGTACGCTTTAGTCGCCAAGGTTCGCACGCTCGGCGTGGATTTGAAGTTATGGAACGAAATGATTCGACGGACGTTTTTGCGTTTAGCCAATTTGAGTAACGGCCGCAGCGCGGGTGCTGAACGCAGCTCGACATCTATATAATCGGCGTGGTCCAAGAATCGAATGAGCAGGTTCCGCCGTTGGCGCAGCGGCAGTTTTTCGGCGCCGCCTTCGAGTGGATGGCGCGCTGTGATAATAAGCCGCGTGCGCAACATCGGTAACAGCTCTTCCAGTTGATCAGCCATGGCCGCGAGACGATCTAACCGTAGTTCGAAGAAATCCGGGGGCGTATGCATCTTCAAGGCGAGTTCAAGATCGGCGTGCGACGCGATTACGCCGACAATCCTCCAATGCCGCTTGGTCGAGCGACCCGCCATCATTATTCAGTCGCCGACGGCCGGATCATTCTCTCGACGTACTTGGCGAGAACGTCGAACTCGAGATTGACGAGATCGCCAGTCGTTGCGCGGTCAAGGTTGGTGTGCCGCTTGGTGTAGGGAATGATCCAAACAACGAAGCTTCTCGCGAGAACTTCCGCGATAGTAAGACTGATTCCATCAATAGCGATGGAGCCCTTGGAAACCACGTAATGGCTCGACTTTTCCGGCAATTCGACTTCGAGTCGAAAGTCTGCGCCTTTTGCATCGAAAGCGATGATGGGCGCGACGCAATCGACGTGGCCTTGAACGAAATGTCCGCCGATGCGGCCGTCCGCGCGTAAGGCGTGCTCGAGATTCACAGGGCTATCGTGTCGTAAATTGCAAAGGTTAGTGCGAGTGATTGTTTCTTCGAGAAGATCGAAACTTAAGGAATCGTTGCGACAGGAAGTTACTGTCAGACAGCAACCATTTACGGCGATACTCTCCCCGCGGTTTACATCTTTAGCGGTTCGCGGAGCGGCGATTTCCAGTTCCGTCCCGTGATCATGTGCGCGTACGGCCACAACGGCGCCAACTTCTTCGATTAAACCGGTGAACATAATTGGGGCACGATCAGCTGAATAGTTACACCGTTACATCGGATTTACGATTCGACGATTTAGCCTTGCGAAGCTAATTAGCGTTGCGCGTACATCCGCTCCGTGCTGGCCGGTCAACTCTTGCCCGAACGGTTTGGATGAACAGGTCATTTGATATTGTCAACCTAACGAGCTCACATGCCTGCACGGTTCAAGAAAGTCCCGCTAACGATTTTTCAGCGCTTCTTCCGCACAGAGACGCTTGGTGGCCTGGTCCTGTTAGGCTTCGGCCTTGCCGCGCTTGCGATTGCAAATTCGCCGTTATCTGAGGCTTACGAGCATCTTTGGGAGGTACCGCTGACGGCCGGGATCGCTCCTCACGAGCTCTCAATGACCCTGCACGAGTGGATCAATGACGGTGTAATGGCTGTTTTTTTTCTCCTGGTCGGCCTCGAAATCAAACGAGAGTTGCTGGCTGGTGAATTGTCTTCTCCCCGGCAAGCCGCACTGCCAATCGCGTGCGCAATCGGAGGAATGGTCGTGCCCGCACTGATCTACCTGGTTTTCAATTTGCGCGGCGTGGGGGCGCACGGTTGGGGCATTCCCATGGCAACGGACATAGCATTTGCATTGGGCACACTCAACTTGATTGCTCCGCGGGCGCCAATCGGGGCAAAAGTGTTGCTGACTGCTCTGGCCATCGTCGACGACATGGGGGCCGTGCTGGTTATCTCGGTTTTCTACTCACAGGTGATCGTCTGGACTGCGCTGGCGGGCGCGGCGGTGACTTTGCTCGTGCTGATTGTATTCAACCTTATCGGTATTCGGCGTCTGTGGCCGTACCTGCTGCTCGGAATTGTTCTATGGTGCTTCGTTCACGGGTCCGGCGTGCACGCTACAGTCGCAGGAGTTCTCCTCGCCTTCACAATTCCTGCACGCTCACGCATCAATGCGTTGGAATTCTCGACAAAAGCGCGTTCGCTTCTGGACCGCTTCGATCGGACGGAAACTGGTGATTTTCTTCTTTTGACCAGCAAAGGACAGCAGGAAGCGGTTTTTGCGCTTGAGCGAGCGAGTGGAAACGTCACTGAACCGATACTCAGGCTCGAGCATGCGTTGCACAATTTCTCGGCGTTCGTTGTCATGCCTCTATTCGCGTTTGCGAATGCAGGTGTAAAAATTGATCTATCGCTGCAGCATGCAGAGATTGGGTTCGGAATATTGTCAGGGCTAATGTTCGGAAAACCGCTTGGAATAATGATCTTTGCGTTGATCGCCGTGAAGACGGGGATTGCGAAGCTCCCTCGGGCTGTGAATTGGAGATCCTTACTTGGGTATGCTTGCCTGGGCGGAATCGGGTTTACGATGTCGCTGTTTGTTGCCATGCTGGCGTTTGAGGACGCGGGTTTAGTCGATGCAGCGAAGCGAGGCGTAATCGCGGGCTCGCTGCTTGCGGGAATCGCTGGCGCAGTCTTGCTGAAGCTCGGCCGATCTTTACGCGATGATAACTAGTTCGCAGAAATCTGACGTGCCTCGTACAAGGCACCCATCAAAAGCGCTGAACCCGCAAGCCGGACGGGTTGCCGTTTTGTGTGTGATCCTTTTCCTCTCCGGCACTGGCGCGCTTATTTTCGAGACGCTGTGGCTAAGACTGAGTGGTTTGGCATTTGGTAACTCGATTTGGGGGGCGGCGCTCATTCTCTCCAGTTTCATGGCGGGCCTGGCATTGGGGAACGCGTTAGCGGCATCATCAAGAATTCGCCGATTGCGGCCGCTGCATTTCTACGCTTCCCTCGAACTCCTCGTCGCGTTGTTTGGCTGCACGATTGTCTTTGGCCTTCCGGTCCTCGGCGACCTGCTGCGGCCACTCTGGCAAATGCTTTGGAATTATCAGCCGATGCTGCTCGGGCTGCGGTTCGTGGTTTCTTTCCTGATCTTGCTCCTGCCGACGACAGCCATGGGTTTGACGTTGCCGGTGCTCATTGAGGATCCGCTGTTACGACAAACAGAGTTCGGGCGCGCGATCGGTTTTTTTTATGGCTCAAACACATTGGGAGCGATGGTTGGTGCCATTCTCGGCGAAGCGTATTTGATCGGCGCATTTGGACTGTACGGAACGAGTGTTGCAGCGGGCGCTACGCTTTGCATTACTGCGGCGATTGCGTTGTCATTAGCAAAGTTTGCAGCGGCGCGAAACAGCGATTTCCAAACGACGGATCCGACCGCGCACTCCGAATTTCCGTTGCGCTTCGACGTGAGTTATCGGCCACCATGGGGTCTGCTTGTCGTCAGCTTCGGGGCGGGCCTAATTTTCCTCGCGCTCGAAGTGATTTGGTTTCGGTTCCTGAGGCTATACGTCGCCTCGTTGCCGACTGCCTTTGCGATCATGCTCGCGACAGTGCTGGCAGGAATTGGAATCGGCAGTCTCGTAGCTGCGGTAGTTTTTGATTTATCTCGTCGACCGAAGCAGCTGCTCGCGATCCTGTTGCTCGCCGCAGCGATTTTAGTGCTCCTCTCATATCTACTTTTTCCGGGCGAATTGATTCGGGCGCCAACGGGTGTGTTCGACCTTCGTTGGTGGCAGATCGCGGTTCTATGTGTTGCCCTGATGTTTCCCGTCGCGTTCGTGTCCGGCATTCTGTTTCCGGTAATCGCAGCTGAGGTGCAGGCGCGTGTGCGTGACCGGATGAACAGTACGGGAATTACGGCGCTGCTTAATACTACTGGGGCGGCGATCGGTCCCTTGGTCGCGAGTTTTGTCCTGCTCCCGACGTTAGGCTACCAAATCAGTCTGATTTGCTGCGCTGCCGGGTATGCTTTGCTGAGCTTATGCGTGACGGAACGCGCTGCATGGTCATTGCGACAACGCTTTGGAATCATCGTCGGTGCGCTTTGGGCCATACTTATTCTAGGGCTCGTATTTTTTCCATACGGACGCGCCGAGGCGCACTTCGCGCATGCGAGCCGCCCGTACGAAGTTGACGGGCAGGGCCACGTGCTGGCGCGGGTTGTGAAACGGATCGAGGGCACATCGGATACCTGGCAGTTGCTCCGAAGCGATCTGTTCGGCCAACCGTATTACTACCGCTTGTTGAGTGACGCCTTCTCGATGTCGGCCACAAACCCGCGCAATCAACGCTACATGCGATTGTTCGCGTACCTTCCATTGGCGTTTCATCCCGCGGCAAAAGATGTGCTGCTCCTTTGCTATGGATGTGGCGTGACGGCGGATGCTTTCACTCGCAAATCGAGCATCGAGCGGATCGACATCGTTGACACTTCAAAAGAAGTACTCGGTTTAGCTGATTTTTATTCCGGAATCAATTACTCGAATCCGCTGCACGATCCCCGTGTGCATCCGGTTGTTCAAGATGGGCGATTTTTTCTTCAAGCCAGCCCGCAACAGTACGACATCATTTCGGGAGAACCGCCGCCGCCGAAAATGGCTGGCGCAGTTAATTTATACACCGAGGAATTCTTCTCGCTGATGCGAAGCCGACTAAAGGAAAACGGTATCGCGACATTTTGGCTTCCGATCAATCAATTAAAGGTGGAGGAAACCAAAGCGATTCTGCGAGCGTTTCACCATGCGTTTCCAAATGCATTGGTGTGGGGCGCCGATCAGGAGTGGATCATGATGGGGATCAATGGTCCCGGCCTCAGAACGACTGAAGATGAGCTTCGGCAGTTGTGGAATGATCCAAAGACGGGCGGAGATTTGCGAACGATCGGAATTGAGGTGCCGCAGCAATTGGGCGCGCTGTTTTTAATGGATGGCGACGAAATCGACCGAATTACGCAGAATGTCGCGCCACTCACCGACGTTTACCCCAAGCGATTGACCGATCGACCGTGGGACGACGAAGCAAACCATCGGTTTGCGCTAAACTATCTAACCGCACCGGCGGCGGTGGAACGCTTTGCTCATTCATCGCTCATCAACCAAATCTGGCCTGAGACATTGACTGCGGGAGCTGCTGAGATGGAACCATTCTTTACCGTTCGGCAGACGCGCTATCTCTCTGAAACCATTGGAAGCAACAGGGTGGCCGAGCTGGATCTTTATCTGCGCCATTCGCGGCTCCGCATACCAGTTCTGGAGGTTTTAGGAAGCGACGCTTTGCGGGTATCGATCGCCGAGCTAATCGCGAACAATTCCGCAACGCCGCCGCTGGAAGTCACACCGGACTTAATCGCTGCTGCGCTGGCGCAGCGAAACGTCGATAGAGCGATTCAATTACTGGAAAATGAGAAAGACCGCAGCGCCCTCAGTGTCGAGGGCACACTGCTGCTGGCGTACCTCTATTGCTTGAATGGAAGTGTGGATAAAGCCGAGACCCTTATCGCCGCCAACACTGCCACGATTAAAAAAGATTCATTTACCGATTGGCTTTGGGAGAAATTGCGGACCGATTTCGGATTTCATCCGCCTGCCAATTAATGCGCCGCCCCAATATGGTCGAATTGCCGGTCAATTGACTTTGCGTCGCCACGCGTTTTTCATTGGACTGATCGTCATTGTTGCGGCGACGCGTTTCGCCATTCTGTTCGCATCGCAAACTCATGTCCATAGTGACGAAGCCATTATTGGGCTGATGGGTAAACACATTCTGGAGGGGCGCCACTTTCCTTTCTACATGTACGGTCAGCCGTACAATGCCGGTGCGGCTTGGGAAGCTTATCTGGCCGCGGTTGCGTTCGCGTTGTTCGGCGTTGGCGTCATTCCGTTAAAAGGCTGCATCGTAATTTTATCGCTGCTGTGTCTGTTTCTGTTTTATCGAATGGCATGTGCCCTGTACGACCAGCGTACGGCCGTTTTCGCAGCGGTGTCATTTGCCCTGGCTCCGTCGCTTCTGAAATGGCATTTCCAAGTGCGAGGTTATTCCTGGTATTTTATTTCGATCCCTGTCCTAACCCTGCTCTTTGCATCGCTCCAATCGGCCTCGGCTCCCAAGCGGCGGACGGTAATACTTTTTGGTTTCGCGTCTGGCGTGAGTATCTGGTGCCTGGAATTGGCAGTGCCGCTGGTTGCCGCATTTTGGCTGCTCCTAATTTTGCGCGGCAGGATCTCGCTCAGTCGCGCATTGGCGGGATTGATTGGCTTCCTGCTGGGTTACGCGCCAGTGATCGCGTTCAACCTCATCCATCAGCTCAATAACTGGCGATATGTTCTCATTGAAAGCCCGGGAGGCGGCTTTCCGGCGCTCTTTCAGCCTTCCGGTTGGCGACGCATTTTTTTGGATGAAATGCCAAAGTTTTTCGGGCCGGATACGGTTCTTTGGTACTACCCCGAGAGACCCGCAGTCGGCTACGTTTTCTACGCAATAGCATTAATCGCGCTCGGTGTCGGGATGTGGCCTTTCGTGAAATCATCGCGAAAAATTTTGGGTGCGATACGCGGTAATTTGGCAGATCCCCGGCAAAGATCGGATTTCGACATGCTGGTGCTTACGGCAGCCTCTTTCGTTCCTTATGTGAGTCAGAGTCCGGGTGTGCCCAGCTATTTTCTTGGGGGATGTTTTTTCCTGTCGATGCTGACGGGGCGAATGCTCGAACGTGGCTTTTGTTCCCCGATCGCCTTGGCCCGCTTCGGCGCCGCCGCTGCGCTCGCCGCGATCTTGTTAACTGGAACTCTTCTTCTCATCCGCGTCGGACAAACAAATCAGATCGAAACACTTTCTCTGTGCGAGGACAGGAGGACGTACTGCATGACACGGATTCCTTCAGAGGATATCGACGGTGTTCATCGCGATTTGAAGCAAAACAACGTGACGTCGGTTTGGACCACGGTCTCGTTTATTTATCCGTTGCTGTTCGAGAGCGGCGAAACGCTTGCCGTATCTAACGAGATATTGGAAAAGCCATATCGCGTGTATCCGGAGGACGTGCCGTGGCGGGAGCCCAAACGGGACCGAGGGGCCGCGTTCGTCCTTGAAACCGCCGCGCCTATTCGATCTGTCGTGGAAAGGCGTTGCGAGCAGATCTTCGGCGAACCCGCATCGAGCCGTGAATACGGCAAGCTCGTTGTGATCTCGAATCGCTGAATTCTGATCGCCGACTCGGGGTCGAGCGAAACTGCGAAGCGTACGAGTGAAAACCAGAACCGCGAGACAAAAAAATTTAAAAAAAAGCTTGTCAGAGTCTCGCGTGTTCCGCTAGAGGGGAATCTCGACCGACAAATGCCCTCATTTCGTCGTTCAAAAAAAGTTCAAAAAAGTGAAAAAAAAGCTTGTCAGGGCCTTAGAAATTTAATAA
>JBLMXH010000207.1:0-23027 GCA_050257685.1 Nitrospirota bacterium | reverse complement strand
AGCTGTCGCGCGGCGGTGTGATCTTCGTTCTTTAAGAAGTAATGCATCCCCAGCCGAAAATCTTTCAGGCTGAATTCGCCAAAGTTCTCTCGAGTAACAATAAAAGGATAAAAGTCGTACTCTTCGAGGTTTCGCCCAAACTTGCGCTGCCGCTCCTTGTATTTGCCCCACAGAAAACCGAGCCCCAGAAAGAGCAACGATACGATAATCGACGCGATGACATTGATCGTAAGCTCGCTTTGCAAGGCATTAATCATAACTGCGCTTCAATTATCCACGCGCGGGGAATATATGAAAGTTAGCCAGCGAAAGCGATGCGCAGACATATCGCGCTCCGAAAGCCTTCGCGCGAACTGTCCAGCGAGCATTTTTTTCGCGAAGCTTTCGGACTGCGTACGCCTCCTCGCCCGCTTTTAAGCTGCGTCACAGATTTCCAACCAGACTGGAAAGCGTTATGTTTTCTACCAGTGTGTCGGTCGGCCGACCTAGAGCGAATGCCACCGCATCAGCTACTTGTGTCGCGCTCATCATCCGTTCCCGTGGCCATTTGCCCTCGACCTGCGTCCAGATCTCCGTGT
The DNA here is from genome assembly GCA_050257685.1 of Nitrospirota bacterium. Taxonomy (GTDB): domain Bacteria; phylum Verrucomicrobiota; class Verrucomicrobiia; order Chthoniobacterales; family UBA10450; genus Udaeobacter. The sequence goes on along the minus strand of JBLMXH010000207.1, from coordinate 22,449 downwards.
CTGTTGCGGCGGGATAAACGTTGATCACACGCACCTTGTGGTCGCGCAATTCTTCGCGCACGCAGCGCGAGAAGCCTTCAAGTGCAAACTTGCTCATACAGTAAGCGCTCCAGTTTGGGAACGCAGTCTTCGCCGCCACGGAAAGAATGTTGACGATGCTCGAACCCGGCGGCATCCGCGGCGCGAAGCGCTGCGTTAACAGGAACGGAGCGGTAACATTCACCCCGATGGTTTGCTCCCATTCGATCGACGTGATCTCGGTGAATGGTTTGACTACCGCAATACCTGCATTGTTCACGAGTAACTCAATTGGGTCACTGCCGACTTCGGCGACAAGATCCGAAACGCCACGCGCCGTCGCGAGATCATGAACCAGGGTCGCCACCCTGGCACAATGTGGCTCGACCACTTTGCGCGTTTGTGTCAGCGCCACCGTATCGCGTCCGTGCAGAAGCAGCTCCACATCTTTGGCCGCAAGCTTTTCTGCGATTGTGCGCCCGATCCCGCGGCTGGCGCCTGTGATAAGATATCGTTTCATGTCCTTCTGCGAAACGTCCAACGCTCAATGCCAAACGTCCAACGCCGAATCAAAATGGTAGGGCGCGACCGCCGGAAGGGCGGCAGAAAAGAACGATGACTCGACCATCCGTCCTGTAACGAGATACGTTTCATATGCCCTCGCTGTAGCGGCGGTCTACGACCGCCGACCAGTCGGATTTCGGCGCCCATAGACTGCCGCGACAGCTACGTTCGCCGTAGCGTAAACCGATTGTTATTCGTCTCCCACAATCGCAATCGCACCAGCTGTTGATTCACACGATTATCAATTTTTGGCCAAAGGGCGCGCACGATGTTTTCGCCTGTCGAAGGCGCGTTGCGGAAATCCTCCGTTTCCAGATCCAGATGGCGATCCTGCCAGCTTTTCAGTGATTCGTGGATCGCGTCATTTAACGCAACGAAGTCATAAAGCGTTCCGCTACGCTCGTCATATTCGCCCCCAATTGTTGTCTCCGTCAGATAGCGATGACCGTGACCCGTCGGATTATTGCACTTGCCGTAAAGCCTCACATTCTCGGCATTCGAGAGCGTCGCCGTATGCAATCGATGTGCTGCGTAAAAGGGTACCTGTAACCCCAGGAAAATTGCGTTATCTCTCCATGCCTCGGCAAAGAAATCGGTCCGTTCATGCAAACGAATCCGATCCAATGGCATCATCGAATCGACCCGTTCGTAGATGTATCCCGCGAGACTCTCAGTGGTCATCGGACGTTCTTTCAGACCGACTACTTCATTCAGGCACTGGTGATCGAGTTCCGCGCGTAAGGCGCGGACACACATATCGATTTCATCGTAGGGAACCAGAAGCCTTTTAGGATCGAAGGGCTGCGCTCGAAAGGTGAGCCGGCATTGATAATTGTGTCCGTGAGGCGCAGTAGCCGGCCCAAACAGCCTGACGTTTTCCTCCGCGCTCAGATGAGGAGACATCGTTCTGCGCGCTGCTGAGAATTCGAAGCAATAATTCGCTTCGCAGGCGCCATTGAAATAATACGTCGCGCTCCGATCCGGCGACTCACGCAGGTGACAAGCCGACAGATTTGCTTCCAGATCCGAAAACAGCGGCGCGACCTCGCAATAAAGCTGGCGGGCGACGTTCTCTGCAGTCGGAGGAATCTCGCGAAATGACAGATTGTCCGCGTTTAAAAATTTGTGATCGAAACCATCGCGAAGAACTCTCTGGGCGCGCTCTTTAATCTCGCTGATGTTGATCAGCATCCCAGTTGCTGAATCGACCGGACCCGTAAAGACGAAATAGGCAATATAATTGCGGCCGCTGCCATACCGCGCATTTGTTTCCGATCCAAATGCCGTTGAGTTCTCTTTCTCCGTCCAACCGGCGACGTTCAAGCGTCGCGATGCGGAAAATTCCAGACGTTTGCTGACGGTCAGGAGCATTCAGGTTACCCGGTTCGGTGATGAAGACCGCAGGACACCAACACTAAACGGGAATTAGTCAAACATTCTTTTGACTTTCTCATTACCTCCATGATCTTTGATTCAATGAAACATATAGGCTGGCGCGAGCGGTTGTTCAAAACTACCCGGGGCAAAATTCTTGATCTTCTGCGTTCTCGGGAATGCACTGTGAACGAGCTCGCAGACGAATTGCACCTGACTGACAACGCCGTGCGAGCGCACCTTGCCAGTCTCGAGCGCGATAGACTCGTGGCACAATCCGGTTTCAGGCCCGGCATTCGCAAACCCCACACCACTTATGCTCTCGGGCCTGAGGCAGAACAATTCTTTCCCAAAGCATACGGGCGACTGGTTTCGCTTCTCATGTCGATATTTTCGCGCCAGGTGAACCCGAGAAAGTTGCGCGCGGGAATGCGAGTTGCCGGCCGAAAAGTAGCTCAGGAACATTTGGGTAGCCTGCAGGGCAAAAACCGCGAAGAACGAATCGAAGCGGCGCTAGGCATTCTTAAGGAACTGGGTGGCGCGGCAACGTTTCGCGAAGAAGATGGAAAACATTTTATCTACGGCAACGGCTGTCCGATTGCAGCCGCCACGGCGAATCATCCCGAAGCTTGTCTGCTGGCAGAATCGTTGCTCACTGAGATCATCGGCTCGCCGGTTAAGGAACATTGTATCCGGGGAGCAGTGCCTTCCTGCCGATTCGAAGTAAAGTAAACGGACTCAGTTTTTCACTAACGACAGAAACTCGGTTCGACTGGCGAGGTTGTCTTTGAAAGCACCGGCGAGGCAGCTGGTAATGGTTTTCCCGCCCTGCTTGCGCACGCCGCGGCAGGACATGCACTGATGGCTCGCTTCGATCATGACGGCCACGCCCTTTGGCTTGAGCACACGTTGCAATTCGCTGGCAACCTGCTGAGTCAGGCGTTCCTGTACTTGAAGCCTGCGGGCGAAGACATCGACTAATCGCGCGAGTTTCGATAAGCCGACAATCTTGTTCTCCGGGATGTAAGCCACATGCGCCTTGCCGCAAAACGGCAGCATATGATGCTCGCACGTAGAGTAGAATTCGATGTCCCGAAGGAGCACCATTTCATCGTACTCTTCCGCATGAAATTGAGTGACGAGAACATCTTCGGCGCGCTGATCATAGCCGCTAAAGAGTTCTTTCCATGAGCGAATGATCCGGGCTGGAGTTTCCTTCAATCCTTCGCGATCTGGGTCTTCGCCAATTCGACGCAAAAGCTCGCGGATCAATTGCGCGGAATTGACATGCTCCAGTGGCGGTGCTCCACAACCGTTCCGGGAAAAGTTATTTGGATGTTCAGAAATTGGTGCAGCTGAATTCCACCCATTTCCGGTAACGTTATCGTTATCCTCGAGGACGGCACATATATCGATAGAGCTCTTCATACGGGACAAGGAATAGCAGGCCTGGCTAAATAGTCAAATAAGTTATTGACTTATTATTGTATCAACAACAAATTGGTCGTTATGAACACGACTAGTGAGCACTTACACGGTGCGGCCGCCTCGGCCGCAGGCAGCCTGGAGCATTCGCCGGCGCTTCAGGCATTCCGGATCCTCCAATTCGGATTCACAGTAGCCCCTATTCTCGCTGGCTTGGACAAATTCTTCCACGTGCTGGTCAACTGGGACAAGTATCTTCCCGAAGCCGTAGCGAGCATTTCGCCCATACCGGCCCACACCCTGATGCTGATCGTCGGCGTGATCGAGATTGTGGCGGGAATTGGGGTCGCGCTGAAGCCGCGAATCTTCTCCTATATCGTCGCGGCCTGGCTCGCCATCATCATCATAAACCTGTTACTGATTCCCGGTTACTTCGACGTCGCTCTGCGCGATTTAGGACTGTTGCTCGCGGCACTTGCACTGGGCAGACTAAGTCAGCAATTCGCTAGCAGATAAGTCACTGTTCGGCGTTGACCAAGCAAAGGCGACCGCTGCAAACTCGACTGCTTAAAGCAGTCGAGTTTTTGCGCCGGAACTGTGTCTAGTCATCACGTCCAAAATGAACGGTCCATCCGGCGCAGACCTGACACTTGGCGCGCAACCAAACCCTCGCTGCCGTATGGAATCCGTTTGCTGCAGCGAATGACCTGCGATTACTCGCGCAATAGCGACAGAAATTCGGAACGGGTTCGGGCGTCCTCTTTGAACACGCCTAACAAGCACGACGTTTTCATCACAGAGTTTTGTTTCTCAACGCCCCGCATCATCATGCAAAGATGTTTCGCTTCCACCACGACCGCCACTCCGGATGGCTCCAGACACCGCATCAGCGACTCGGCGATTTGGGTAGTGAGATTTTCCTGGATTTGAAGCCGACGTGCGAAAACATCAACGATGCGCGCCACCTTTGAAAGACCGATCACTTTTCCATTCGGAATGTAAGCCACATGTGCTCGACCGATGAAAGGAAGGAGATGATGTTCGCACATCGAGTAAAGCTCGATGTCCTTGACCAGAATGATCTCGCTGGCAGTGGATTCAAACACTGCACCATTAATGATTTCCTCCAGGTCCTGCCGGTATCCCTGAGTGAGAAATTCCAAAGCACGCGCGGCGCGATCCGGCGTGCGCCGAAGACCTTCGCGTTCAAGATCCTCGCCCACCGCATTTAACAGGTCGCGATAAGCGTCGGCGATCCGATCGAGATTTTTTTCGTCCAAACGATTCCTGTCGCGCGTGAGTCGTTCTTCCAAGTCGAGATTAGAATTGCGGCGTTGAATCATCGGTAACGTCTCAGGTTGATGAAGCAGATTAGATTTAATCGAGCCAGCTCTGGGGATACTTCGCATCGTCGAGTGCGACAGCTTGCTCGGTAAGTTCGAGCGTGTGTTCGGTGTCGAACATCACCGCCAGCTCTTCAGTTCGAGTAGCGTTCTTGCTCGCCATGATCGTACCGGGATGGGGCCCGTGCGGAATCCCGCGTGGATGTAACGTGATCGAGGCCGGTTCAATGCCGCGGCGCGACCCGAAATTGCCACGCACATAAAACAAAACTTCGTCCGCCTCAACGTTGTCGTGGACCCACGGAATCCTGACCGCCTCTGGATGCGTATCGAGCACACGTGGCGCAAATGTGCAGACGACGTAACCGCGAATCTCAAATGTCTGATGGATCGGCGGCGGTTGGTGAACCGTGCCGGTAATCGGCTCGAAGTCCTGCGCATTAAAAGTAATGGGATAAACGTAACCGTCCCAGCCAACCACATCGAATGGGTGATGCGCCATCGTTACTTGAGTCCAACGAGGACCGTCCTTCACCAAAATTTCGGTATCTTCATCCTTATCGATCACCAGCGCTTCGGTTGGGCCATGAAGGTCGCGCTCGGAATATGGCGAGCCCATTTTGATCTGGCCCTCTTTGTTCAGATACCGCTGCGGAATTCGGACCGGCCCTACAGATTCGAGAATCAGGTAATCTTCTTCCTGGACGTTGTCCGGAACGAGCCGGTATGTGATGCCGCGCGGAATCACAATGTAATCTTCAGCACGATATCGTTGTTTGCCGAAAATGGACTCGAGTGTGCCGCCACCTTTGAACACGAAAATAATCTCGTCGGCGCCGCCGTTACGGTAGTATTCAAATTTGTCGTAAGCCTTTTCAGGGCGCCCACGATACGCGATCACGTCCTGGTTAAACAAAATGGGAACGCGGCCGGTGTACAAATCTCCTTTGCGAGGAATTTCCGCGGTTTTGAGATGATGATGGCGCAACGGACTGTCTGTGGCTTTCTTCAGCTCCTCGCATTTCAAAAGCTTTACGTTGCGTACCCGCGTTGGAGGCCGCAGGTGATACATGATTGAAAAAGCTTCGTTGAACCCTTCGGTCGTAACTACGTGTTCGTAGTAGATGCCTTCGTTCTTATAACCCGGTCCGGCGCCGTTGCGGTGAAACCAGATGTGGTGCTTGCGCGGTATCTCGCCAATTTTTTGATAATACGGCATTGTCGAATCCTCCTTGTTTTAGATTGTCATTCTGAGCGGAGCGAAGAATCTCTGGCTCATCTGAGATGTTTCGCTTCGCTCAACATGACAGGATCATAAATTCCCTCTCGCTGCCTGCTCGCGTTCGATCGCTTCGAACAGCGCTTTGAAATTCCCCTTACCGAAGCTCTTCGCCCCTTTGCGTTGAATAATCTCGAAAAAAAGTGTCGGGCGGTCTTGAACAGGCTTGGAAAAAATCTGGAGCAGATAACCTTCATTATCGCGATCAACCAGAATGCCGAGGTGCTTTAACGCATTCAGTTCCTCGTCTATGTGCCCTACGCGATCGAGCAGCGTGTCGTAGTACGTGGAAGGCACCTTCAGGAACTCAAGCCCGCGCTCTTGTAACGTGCTCACAGTTTCGATGATGTTGTTAGTCGCCATCGCTATGTGCTGCACGCCTTCGCCATCATAAAAATCGAGGTATTCTTCCACCTGCGATTTCTTTTTGCCTTCAGCAGGCTCGTTGATCGGAAATTTCACGAAACCGTTTCCGTTACTCATCACTTTGCTCATCAACGCGGAGTATTCGGTGGAAATGTCTTTATCGTCGAAAGTGAGAATGTTGCGGAAGCCCATGACCTCCTCATAAAACTTCACCCACGGGTTCATCTGATTCCATCCAACGTTGCCAACGCAATGATCCACATACTGCAGTCCAGTCTCCGGTGCGCGGAACACCGGCTGCCATTTCACAAACGTCGGCATAAACGGGCCAGTGTAATCATCGCGTTCCACAAACACGTGGACGACTTCGCCGTAGGTGTGAATCCCGCTCAGGACGATTTTGCCATGCTCGTCTTCTAACGTCTTCGGTTCGAGGTAGCTTTTGCCGCCGCGCTTCGTGGTCTCCTTCCATGCGGAGGTCGCATCTTTCACTTTCAATGCGATCGATTTCACGCCATCGCCATGCTTAAGAATGTGATCAGCAACTGCATGTTTCGCACGAAGCGGTGTGGTCAACACAAACGTGATTTTATTCTGCCGAACCACATAACTCGCGCGTTCTCGCACTCCAGTCTCAGGTCCACTGTAGGCGATGGGCTGAAAGCCAAGCGCGCTTTGATAAAAATGCGCCGCCTGCTTGGCGTTACCGACGTAAAACTCGATATGATCCGTTCCTTCCAGCGGCAAAAAATCTTCCTGGACCGCTGGAGCCTTTTTGTTATTTGGGGCAGCAATTGTCGTTGACATAATGACCTCCTAACAGTTAATGCGAGCGCTTCCAAATATAAGATCGACGACGAGCCATCGCAAGGTTGTGAAGCGCGATCGACCTTGGTCTTTTCATTCCGCTCGAAGGTCGAGGAATCTCTGGATTCTGCTTGAATGAAACGCCTGGATTTTGGCGACGTCGTGAAATGGTTTCTAGTCGGAAACGTTTTCCCCGCCAGTCTCGATCTTTTTCAAAGCTCGCGATCGCGAGGGCGCGCTCGTTAACAGGCGAGGCGCGTGTGCTCAACGGAGTCGTCCGGCTGAGCGCAACGCTCGTAATGCAACTCACTCGCAAACTCTGCCCTTCGGGTAAGCTTTAACCACTGGTGTCGCCGAAGCTTTAATGCACTTGGGTAGTAGGCGGTGCTGCGAGCCCGACGAAAATGATGATGCCATCGCCGCCGGGATTGCCACCTGCGGTGTCAATGTCGAAATCGGGTTTCCAGTTGTTAATTGACCAAATATTTCCGGCCTGATCGATGACCACGGCGGTCTGACGCATCATTGGTATGAAGCAGGGCGGTCCTGGTGGTTGACCAAGACTGTACAGCGGCGCGCCATTATGCAGTAACACTTCGCTGCCTGCTGAAGGCACGGTGTAACCTGAGGGCGGTGATATTGGTTCGCCCATACTATGACCCGGAGGCGGATTGATTCCCCAAAGTTTCGTGAGTCGGCCCGTGAAATTGCTCCCCTCTGCGAGCGGACCAAAATTTGCGACCCACACGTTGTCCTCACCATCGATCGCTGTGTCCCAGGGGGCGTCCATACCACCGCCCGTGGTAAAGCGCCCAAGCTCCGTCCCGTCTGGCCGAAACACATAAATCGCGTTGCTAGTGGTGCTGCTACCCAGAGTGGCGAGCCATGCGTTTCCTTGCGAGTCGAGGGACAACCCCCTCACGCCTTCCGCCTCGGGCAAGAAGCGCAGAAACTGCTGTTGCAACGTTCCGTTAACCAGCGCGTACTTTGCAATGCTCCTGGGAAATTCGCCAAAGGGAAGTCCACCGGTGTTAGTCACCCAGCCGGTTCCGTCGCTGGCAATGGCGACGTCGAACGGAGCGGCTCCGTCATACGGGTGAACAAACAAGGGTTGATGCGGATTTTCGTGTCTGAATACATACAGGCTGTCGTTCTTGAAGCTCGAGATCCAGATATTTCCTTGCGCGTCTGCGGCCATTCCCTGTGCTCTGACGGGACCTCCCTGATAAGCATGAGGTGGTGATACCGGCATGCCGGTCGGCGTAAAGAGGGAAATGCTTCCGTGTCCCTCGCCTGATGGAACGCAGTAGTCGCACATGCCCCAACCGAAGTTGCCAAACCATGCAAAGCCTCGCGGATCGATTGCCACACCGAAACCCGCGCCGAGAACCCCGCCGCCGGTCAATGGTGATCGAGGCGTTCCGTTCATGCCATCGGCCGGCTTGCCATTAGGTTTAAAAACCAAGTTAAACCTACCGGAATTCGGTGTGCCTTGAACTGTGTTGTTCGTAACCCACGCATATCCTCTTCGATCAAATGCCAGATTTCCGGGGCCGCTAATCAGAAACTCAGCATCGTCACTACCCGAATCGTTGATCTTCACCGTCACCGTCCACACGTCGGGCATGTTAACAAGCGGCGGCGCATACACATTGCTCAGCTGCGTCAGCGCGAAGATGCCATCTACGTTGTGCGCCGGGTCACGAGCGAGGTTCGCCAATGCTTGGGCGGTATTGTTTGGGGGGAGGCCGCCTGCCGGCGTGGTTAAGTCCAAAAATGTTGTGGTGACCTTCGGATCATCGACACACGCCGCTAACAAATTCGCAAGTGATCGCGTGGAGCGCAGTGAATTCGTTTGATCGGCATTCGGTGAGTTTACCAAGACGGGCGACGATTGACCAGTCGCGAAGGCGACGATGTTATCGTTCATACCGGCCGCGATCTGTAAACCGAACGAATTACCGGAGATAACGCCTGTTCTAAGAAATTGGGCCATCGAATAGCTTGCGGCGACGGTCGTTAGCTCGTTAACCGTGACTGATGCGGGAACCAACGGGCCGAGAACGGCAATGAACTCGATACTTTCGGCAACATCTGCTTTCACAAAGAAAATGCTCGATGAGCTCTTGTTCCTGTAGCGAATGGTGAACTGACCTAACGCATCTGTTGTGCTCTCACCGACGGTTATCGGAAGGGCCTGCGTCGCTTCAAACAACGTGACATGAACATGCGGCAAAGGTTCACTCGAACTAGTGCCGCCTGTTTGAACAACGCCACTTAACGACTTGGGATTCGCCGATACGACGTCACCTGCAGTCAGGAACATCGCCGCTCCCGTGACGAGCACACACGCCGTCATCAGCCGGTAAGTTCTGATCGAAATGCTTTTTGTTGTATCTTTGCAGGTCATTTTCATGAGGGGTAGCGCGAGTGTATGGCGAGTTAAGGCGAATGCCATCCATTTCTCGTTGCGACAAATGGCATTCTTTTGACCGGACCTGCTCTGGAATCGAAGAGCTCGCCCGGTCAGCACATGGGAAACAGGATTAAGGCAGCCGGTGGATTGCTGGCGGGGCGTAATCGTCGCAGATCGGAGCGAGATTTATTTTGAAGCCGAGCGGCTGGATCCAGAAACACTGGGCTTCTCGCCCCGCTCGCCGCCACTCGTATATCCGCGACTCCAAAAACTCATATCACGCGCGCCGAAAACAACTAACCCAAGCGTCGCCTAACGAGTTTCATCGCGACGCGGCTGCAGGTGAATCGTCGCGATCATACAGCGCGCACTGCCGCCAGCGAGCTCGATTGTAGGAAGTTCAAGCGGCACCAACCGCGCATAGCGGCTCAAAGTTACGCGTTGATGCTCGGCCAATGCGCGATCGGCGCGCATGGAGAGCACCAAAAGTTTCTGTCCACGCTTATCATGCAATTCAATCGCGTTGCCCGCGAAATTCGCGATCTGATCGGCCGATAGCTCCACAATTTCCTTTCCCGTTTTCTCCAGCCGCGTTCGCACCTTTTGCCGCTCAGTATTGTCGGGAATCATCTCCAAACCGGCCATCGCGAAACCCGTGCCGATGCACATCATCACGTTCGTGTGATAAATTGGCTGGCCATCGGAGCCGATGCTGGTGAAAGTGACCGGCTCGTAACTGAAATCCTCGGCGAAACGTTCGATCACCGTCGGGCTGGAGCGATTTGAGAGCGAGATGTAAGCAAGTTTGTTCAGGTGATCTAACACAAGACTGCCTGTGCCTTCCAGGCACCTACCTTGATCCTCGAATGCCGAGTAGTCGATCACCTCGGTGATTAGATACTGCTTACGTAATTCCTCGACGATATCGTGTCGGCGTTCGCGCCGCCGCAGGGCTGAGTACATCGGGAAAAGCGCGATCCGTCCATCATGATGGGTCGAGATCCAGTTGTTAGGGAAAACCGCGTCTGGTTTTTCCGGCTCAGTTGTGTCTTCAAAGACATGGACGTTGACTCCGACGGCGCGCAGGGTTTGCACGGCGGCGTCGAATTCTTTTCTCGCCATCAGCGTCAACGCATCTGAATCGCCATCGATATTACGTTGGAAGGCATTGTCTGCCGCCGTTTCCGGATTGGGATAAAAGCGAGAGGGACGAATCATCAACACCGAGTTGGTGCTTTGCATTTGCCCAGCAGATTGCGTCATTGAAGCGGTGCCCTGACGCGTTCCCTCGGAATTAAAACGTTCATCGCACCAAGTCCACGAGCACTCAGGGTAAACATTGAAACTGATTTTGTCGTATCCGATGTGAGCTTGGTGTGAGGCAATCTAATCGCCAAAAGAGATATCGACATCGCGCGCGGTTTGCACCAACTCGCCGTTCGGCGGGACAAGCTTGAGGCGATTGACTGCCTCGGCTATCGGCACGTGGCGCACTTGGTAATTTTGATAACTCACCATCGACCCGAAATGTCCCTCGTTCGCTAACTGGACGGCTTTGACTCCGAAACGTGTCGCAAGAATTCGATCCAGCGTCGTCGGAGCGCCGCCGCGCTGGAGATGACCGAGCACGCAACAACGCGTTTCTTTGCCTGTGCGTATCGCGATTTCGCGCGTGACAATTTCGCCGATACCGCCCAGCCGAAACTCGCCACCTTCCACATCGCGTTTCACCTGTTCGCCATGTTTCGGTCGTGCACCTTCCGCAGCGACGACCACCGTCCCAAGATAACCAGCCGCTTCGCGTGAATTGATTACGCTTGCGATCTTGTCGTTATCAAACGGGATTTCTGGAATCAAAATGATATCGGCGCCACCGGCGATACCGCCTTGCAATGCGATCCATCCCGCGTGCCGTCCCATCACTTCAACCACAATGACTCGCCGATGGCTGGTCGCCGTGGTGTGTAACCGATCCAGCGCGTCCACTACTACATTAACCGCAGAATCAAAACCGAATGTGGTTGCCGTCGCTTCCAAATCGTTGTCGATCGTTTTCGGAACGCCGATGCAGTTGATGCCGGCCTCCTGCAACTGCTGCGCAGTCACAAGCGAGCCATCGCCACCGACAACGATCAACGTTCGCACCCCGAGGTCTTGCAAAATCTTCGTCGCGTCTGCAATGATCTTTGCGGGAACGATGGTCCGATCGCCGGCGCCGACTTTCGCGACGAAATGTCCGCGATTGGTGGTACCAAGAATGGTCCCGCCCAGCGCCATGATTCCGTTTACCGCTTGCCGGTCCAGAATGACGTGACGCCCAGGCGGTAGTAGCCCTTCAAATCCATCGCGAAAACCGACCACCTCCCAGCCAAGCTTGTCCGCCGCAAGCACCACAGCGCGCAAGACCGCATTAAGTCCCGGACAATCGCCACCGCTGGTTAACACACCAATGCGCGGTTTCATTTTCGCAGAAGCGAAACTAGAGGAATTTTTTTGGGTCGGCCATTCGGCCCGCTGCCGCCCATTGGTCGTATAATTGCCAGCCGCGTTGCATCAGAGCTGCACCTTCTCCGAACCGGTTAGTGCTACCGAGAAGCACGACCATCAGGTGGCGCGGATAAACCGTTTCCATCTGACCGTTGCGAACAACTTCCGATTCACGGTTCGCATACAAAATCAAACAGTCGCCAGCGCGCGATGAGCGGCCTGTCTTCACGCCGTCGACGCCATTCTTGCCGAGCAGCTCGTTCGTGTTGCGGAGCACGTAATTCATCTGGTGCCCCTGACGATTGAATGAAATCTGACGTTGTTTTTGCGATACATAAAAACGGAAGCTCGGCTTGTTCATGGCGTATCGAGTCAGTCGCGCCATGTCTTCCGCCGTGGAGTACGGCAGTGGTTTCACTTTCCAATCGATGCCGTGAGGATTAACAAACCGCGTACGTTCCATCTTCAACTGTTTGGCCAGAGCGTTCATCTGGGCGACGAACAAGTCCGTCGGTGTCAATTTCGCACCCGCTTCGATTGCTTCCAGCCGCGAACCGACGTGATAGGCCAGCGTGGCAGCGGCGATATTGTCGGATTGCACAAGTGCGGCATAAAGGAGATCGCGCAATGAGATAGTGTCCCCCGGTTGAAAGCCGACGTTGTTTTCGGTGGTCCCCTGGAACGCCTCCGGCGGAATGGCCACCGCTGCATTAAGATCGCCACCTTTCTTCTCTGACCAATCCAATACCACGCATGCCGTCGCGATTTTTGTCAGGCTGCCGACCTGCAGCTTGTCCCTTGATTTTTGTTCTTCCAAAATATAGCCGGTTTGCGCGTCGGCAATGAGGTATGCCTGCGCCGCTGCCGCCGAACGCACCACAGAGGCGCTCGCAAGGACCGCGAAGAAAACGATCAGAAATCGACGTGATGAATGCATAAGTTCCCCGGAACGGCAGCACCTTAGTCGGCGCATTCTGATTCGCAAACGCGTTGCCAAGAGTAAGCGTCGCATTGAAAGCGGAGGCTGATCACTGAATCGATATTCGTTCCGTGGTTTACTAAAACCGGCGAAGCACCGCCGCACTCCAAAAACATGGCCGCAGTTTCCCTCCACAAGTCGCGCTTGCGTGTTGGAGTGCGGCGCTGCCGCGCCGCTTTCAATCTTCTGCGAAATATGTGTGATATTTCTCACCCACTCTTCTGCGGGGTTCTGGCGCGGCTAATCAGCAACCGCATTAGAAAATAAATGAATATTGCCGACGGAACAGCCACGAAGAGGGAACCAATGAATGCCGGCCAATAGCTGGGCCAAATAACGCGTGAAAACACATGCCAGTGCACGTAATCGTGCAGCCGGAACTGGCGAAAGTGCACCCGCTCCGCCACTGGCCGATTCAGTATCCAGCAACCAAACTGATATTCGGCGACATAGATCGCTGGCATCGCCCAGATCACCACATCGTGCAGCGTAACCGCAATGGCAGCGGCAACCTTGTTACAACGAAAAACCCAGGCCACAGCGATCGAGAGTAGCGTCTTTAAAGGATATAGCGGCGTGAAACCGAAGAAAATCCCGATGGCTGAACCGAGAGCGATCGAGTGCGGTGTGTCGGCGATCGCCATCAAGGTCATATGATGCGCGACCAACCAACTTTTCATCCGCGCCAGCGGCTTGGGCAGACGCGATTCATACACGGGCTCTCCTGGCTGTTGTGTTTTCTGTGGTTTCAATGTCACCCAATTTGGCAGAAAACGCCGAACACCCAACGTTGAATGCCCAATATCGAATTACAGAATTGTGCGCGTCAATGCCAGCAGCAACGCTGCGTTTATTGGGCGTTGGATGTTCGCCGGCGAGCGTTGGACGTTTTCTAGGAGCTAGAACAACTCCAGTGTCTCCGCCCGTGGATTGACCATTTGCCCAAGCGCTTTGCGCAGACGCATCGCGGCGCGGGGCGCATAATCGAGATTGTTGTTGTTAAAAATCACGTGCACATCGTGCGTCTCTCTTGCGAGTTTTTTGCTGCGCTTCGCGACCTCTGCAATTTCCTTTTCGTTATAATCGTAATCGAAACGCGCGGCTACGGTTTTGCCCCCGATATAAGCTTTTGCGTTACGTCCATGGAGTCGCAGGTATGCAACATCCGAGTTTGTCACTTCGTCCAGATCTGACCGCATTACGGTGAAATGATCCGATGCCGGCGCGTCCACGTTTACAAAAATCGCTCCGTGCTTCCGCACGAAATCAATCGTCGATTGCAATTGATCACCAATCACCCAGTTTCGGTTTCGAAATTCAATCGCCAGCTCGTACCCATTCAGGTTTCTGATCAGCGGCTCGAGCTCGTTCAACTCGTGTTTCCGGGGCGAAAACGCCGGCGAAAGTTGCAGAAGCAGCACGCCCATTTTTGCGGCGTCGCGAAAAACTGCCGTCCCGCGCAGAAAAAGTTTTAGCAACGCGTCCTGAGCGTCTCGCGTTGGTATCACCTTCCCTTTGGCGTCCGTCTCTACGCGGCTTTGTAACTCCAGAGGCAATAGTTTTAGCGGCGTCGAGTGAAACGAAAACAGCTGGTGCAGTTTTACGTCGAAGGTGAAATCATCCGGTGTCGCAGCGCACCACCGCTCCACCATTCTCGGTTCCGGCACCGAATAAAATGTCGAGTTTACCTCGACCAAATCGAAATGCTGCGCATACCAGGACAATCGGTCCCCCGCCGGCATTTTCTTCGGGTACCAACGCTCCACAAAACCGGGGTCCGACCAACTCGCCGTGCCGACAAGAATTTTCCCGCTCACATCTTGAACGAAGTCGCCGCGGCGGTGAAAGCAACCTTGTTTCGCTACTCGGAAGATCTGCGGAATCCAAGTCCCGCTTTTTGCCTGCTCAAGCGCCGCGAATTGCCGCCTTTGTTTTGAACTCCATGTTGGACGATGGTATCGACACTCGGCTCGAATACCTACGTGGGCGAGCTTTCGCCCGCCACTTCCAGAGTAGTCCCGCGATTGATTCAATAACACAATGCCAGGTTACCGAAACTCCATCTCACGGTCCGATGCCTCCGCGGTTTCTGCTAGTCACGGTTCTGACCCGAAGCGATCGCAGTCGCTCCCTCACGATGTACAGGACGATCTTCCTCAGATAGGGCTGGTTCGTCTGTCGGTTCTCGCACTGATCGTCGGAATCGTGACAGGCTTCGGCGCAATCATCTTTCGCGATCTTATCGGCCTTATTCACAATGCATTTTTCCTCGGCCAATTCGCAGTGCGTTATGATGCGAACCATTTTACGCCGCCCAGCCCGTGGGGAGCGCTGGTTATTCTTGTTCCAGTGGCAGGCGCCATAGCTGTCACATTTCTCATCACGAAGTTTGCACCGGAAGCCCGTGGCCACGGCGTGCCGGAAGTGATGGATGCGATCTATTATAACGGAGGAGTGATCCGGCCGATTGTCGCTGTGGTGAAGTCTTTGGCCTCAGCGATCGCCATTGGGACCGGAGCAGCCGTCGGACGCGAAGGGCCTATCATTCAAATCGGATCGGCGCTCGGCTCTACGCTGGGCCAAATTGTGAGGATGCGTGCTGGGGAACGCATCATTTTGGTTGCTGCCGGCGCAGGCGCAGGTATCGCCGCGACCTTCAACACGCCGATCGGAGGCGTCATGTTCTCTATCGAGTTGATGATGCCGGAAGTAAGCGTACGAACTTTTTTGCCGGTGGCGCTGGCGACTGGCACAGCCACCTTCATCGGCCGGTTTTTCTTTGGTCCACAGCCCGCGTTCACGGTTCCGCAATTAGCTCCTATAAGCGTCAACGCGAGTTCGGCGCTCGCGCTTTGTCTCTACACATTACTCGGAGCGGTGACAGGAGTTGCGGCAGCGGGTTTTATTCGCGGCCTGCATCGGGCCGAGGATCTTTTTGAAAAAATTAAAGGTCGTTACACGCGGCATGCACTCGGCATGTTGATGGTGGGCATCCTCATCTATGCTCTTCAGCAACTTTTTGGTCATTATTATGTCGAGGGGGTCGGCTACGCCACCGTTCAAGCGATCCTGCTGGGACAATTAACTGCGGCTGGTCTTCTGATACTGCTGTTCTTTTGTAAAGTACTCGCCACTTCGCTCAGCCTTGGGTCCGGATCATCGGGTGGTATTTTTTCACCTTCTTTGTTCATGGGAGCAACGATTGGCGGCGCGTTTGCGACACTATTGTCAGCGCTTCATCTCCCTTTTTCAGTGAACATCCCGTCTTTCGCCATGGTGGGCATGGGCGCGATGGTCGGCGGCGGCACCGGGGCGGTAATGACCGCAGTGGCGATGATCTTTGAGATGACGCGGGACTACGACATCGTTCTGCCACTCATCCTCGCCGTTGCGTTGAGCGTCGGCGTGCGGCGCCTTCTTTCGCGCGAGAACATTTATACCTTGAAACTCTTCCGTCGAGGGCACGTCATCCCGAAGGCATTACATGCAAACATGTTCCTCGTCCGCCGCGCGAAGGAGGTAATGGAAACCGATCTGATATTGGCTCCTGGCGATATGCGTTTCGATACCTTCCTCTCTCAACCGGACCACCACGGCCGGATTCGGCACATCGCCGTGACGAAAGGCAACCGCATTGTCGGAGTTCTGCGCGTCAACACGGCGCTGCGACGGCCGTTACCGCAGGAAGCGCAGTCCAGCGTAACGTTGCGGGAAATCGCAAGCCGCAGATTCACTATCGTGCGCGAGGACGATATCGTGTTCGATGTCATCCAACGTGTGTGGAGAAAGCGCGCCGGGATGGCAGTTGTGGTCCGCGGCAACGGGATGCCTCGACCCGAAAATGTGGTGGGAGTAATCACCAAAGAACACGTCGCCGATTCAGTCGCCAGCAGTGTGAAGGTCTATCCCGCTTGATCGAGCGGTGACAGTCGGGCGCGGTCCGGTAACGGATCGTGGTACGAAGATGAACATCCAGCCGAGGTTAGTCTAGTCAGTCGTAATCCAGGTCTGCGCCTCAGACGCTTGATTGGATTCAAAAACCCGGATTTCACCCGGAACTATGAACCGCAGGACATTGACTGCTCGTCGGATCCAATCCACGTCTGTTACGATCGCCACTTTCTCCCAACTCGAGACGTGCTCGAGGCCAACTTTGAAATCCTCCCAGGCCGCGCCGGGATCCATTCCCGAAAACAGCGGCCCAAGCTCGTAGTAGCACCGAATCTTTTTGTGACGAGCAAAGGCCTCCTCCACTTTCGGGACCAGGACGTCGGCGTAATCGCTTCGCGTTACTTTACCTCGCGCAGCGAACGCTACGACGCCATCTGGAAAACCTGCAAGTACATCGATCATCGATATTCCGTAAGCAACAACGTGACGTTGGCAACAGATATTGCTGTTTGAAATCCCGCAAAATTCGTCGCGGCCACTCAGACACGCGGCCGTAATTAATCGAAAAATTGGTTGCGGGGGCTGGATTTGAACCAGCGACCTTCAGGTTATGAGCCTGACGAGCTACCAGGCTGCTCCACCCCGCGTCGTGACTATGTCGAGTGAAACAATGAAATCAAATCGAAAGTGCACGCGCGCATGACAGGTGTTTGATGAAATGGCTCCAGCGGTAGGATTCGAACCTACGACCAATCGGTTAACAGCCGACCGCTCTACCACTGAGCTACGCTGGATCACCCAAATAAAAAACCGCGAGCGGGTATTTTCGCGCACGATTGCATGGAGGCAACTGACAATCAATCAGCCTCGAAGGTCCGATCTGGTGTCGCGAATTTTTCATCTTTTTTTTGGCAACTTTTTTCTGCTTCCGCAGTTAGTAGTCAATGAAACCAAAGTCTCCACAACACTACTTTAACACCAAAAGTCTTTTGACCCGCGTCTATGAAAATACTCGCGAGCCGAATTGCTACGGAATTAAAGAAAGCAAAACATTGCGGTATCTACGAACCTGAGTTGTCGCGCGCCTGGCCGCCCAACGGTATATCGCGTGAAGCCGAAATCGCCTACTTCGCCAAAAGGTACGGCTGGCGTCTGCGGTACTACAAGGAAGGATTCTGCGCAATCTTCGATAAAGAGCCTGTCGCTAACTGAGCGTTCAGGTTCTTCGTCGTAGGTTGATGATTGCGTAATTCTCCCTCGGTTGATCCGCACATCAGCTCGGAAACTGGCGGTGGCAATACGCGCATTCGCCGCATCGGTTACGAAATTTTAAGTACTATGAGAGCGTTATTTTCAGTATTTCTCGCGTTGGGTATTTGCGTTGGCACTCTTCAAGCTGGGCCTGTTCGCACAGCGAGGCATGTGGCGAAAAATACCGCGATTACCGCTAAGAACGTCGCGCACAGCGTGGTGAAGGGCACCAGGAGAGCTGTGCACACTGTCGTCTACAACCTCACGCCATAGTCGGATTCCCGACGCCTGAGATTCGCTTTTCCTTCTGCGGCCGTCACAGGGCTGTCAGTGAACCGAATTGCGGTTAGACGAAACACAGTTTCGAACACAAACTGTTCCCAATTGTCGAATCGGTTTCGTCTTTTCGCATTGAGGGGAATGATCGCGCAATCGCATTGGGGCCATATAACATTTTCGTCGCGGGCTCGTGAAATCGGCCTGCGCATCCTCGCGGTCCTTTTTGTTTTCTCGCTTTTTTTGGGTGGCATTCAGCTCCGCCGCTTAATCGGGCAAAATACCCGGCATGTCCGTTATCAGCACGATATCGTCAATGCTTTCTATTGGGGACAACAGACGCTGAAAGAAGCGCGCCGTTTGTCGTCCGCGTCCGCTTCTGCCGATTCATGGACAGGGTTCTTCCGCGGCTATCTGGCGCTTTACGACAGAGTAAAGGAAGATGCCTACGAGAGCGATTACGGCTTGGATTATCCGCCGCTGCGCCTCTTGACCATGGGCATCTGGAGCAAACAGGTGCGCGATGGATTTCCGTGGGTGGACAATGAGCATCCGAAACTTGTTAACCCTCTGTTGAAAATAAATTTGTTCTGCGAATTGGTTTCCGCCGCGGCGGTTTTTTTCCTCGTTCGTTCATGCATGCGCCGTTCATTACACGCGCACTCAACCTGGCCGGCTTGGTTATCAACCGAACATCGCGCCTCAATTTGCGGTCTCGCCGCGGCCAGTGTGGCGTGGCTCGAACCATCGATGATTCTCAATGCGCACGGCTGGCCGCAGTGGGACGTCTGGATCCTGCCGTTCTATCTCTTCGCCGCGCTCGCCGCTTTAAAGAATCGCTGGTTCTGGTGTGGCTGTTTGCTGGCGTTAGGCGCAATGTTTAAAGGACAGCTTTTGTTCGTCACGCCATTTTTCCTTGTGTGGCCACTATGGCAAAAAAGATGGATCGGCGCGCTGCGCATACTCGCCGGGTTCACAGCAACTGCAGCGTTGGTCGTTTCACCATGGCTTCTGCGAACTCCCGCGGCCTGGATCGCGTTCGTTGCTGTTGCTGGCATCACTCTTTTGTTCGCCGTGCAGTACAAGTTGCCGCATCGAGGCACATGGCTCGCCGGAATTCTAGGCGCCGCTGCGTTCGTAATCGGCGCACTTTCCGGAGGCAGCTTCGCATGGTTTGAAATCGGCTTTCTCTATGGAACCAAGCACTATCCATATCTTTTTATCAGCTCGTGTTACAATCTTGCCTCTCTGCTGGCTGGGGCTGGTTGGTCTCTAAAAGATGACCTGTTGTCGGTTCACATCGGGGCGGTGCATTTTCATCTCACCATGCAATGGGCGCTTCGCATGCTATTCCTGAGCAGCTTGGTATTGTGTGCCTACGGCGCGGCGCGACATGTACGAAATCGCGATCCACGTGTGCTGATTGCGATTACTGCACCGTGGTTGTTGATGTTCGCGCTGCTCGGTCAAATGCACGAGCGCTATCTCGTGTGGGGCGCGGTGGTCAGCGCTGTCGCGCTGGGCGTCAGCGTTCGTTTGAGCATTATTCATTTCATCATCTCGGCCGCGAGTACGGCGATGATCGTCCATGTGATGCTGGTGGATAAGAAGCTCGATGCGACGCTTCGCGCCATCAACGTTTTGCACGACATCCGGCCGTACGCATCGGTTTTGGTGCTCTTTTGCGTGGCTGTTTACTTCCTGGATGGACTCGGTTGGCGAATTCCACTGTTTGGTCGCGCAACAGCCAAAACAGCTACAACGCCTTCGCTGTCTCTCGGACCAGAGCCGGAGGAAGCCTGAGTCACTGCTACCCCATTCGGCTTCGCACAAACACGAAGTACGCCAACAGCACAAGCGCGAGCAGGTAAGTGAGCCAGCTAATCTCGCGAGCGCGACCGCTGAAGGCTTTCACAACCGCATAGCTGATGAATCCCAGCGCAAGACCATCGGCAATTGAATACGAGAACGGAATGCCCACGATGATCAGGAATGCCGGGATCGACTCGGTGTAATCCTTCCATTCAATCTTCGTCACGTTTTGCATCATCATGGCACCGACGATCGTCAGCGCGGGTGCAGTAACAGGCGGATACGCGCCGATCATCGCGATCAACGGGCTAAAAAATAATGCGACTAGAAACAGCGCGGCGACCACCAGACCCGTTAGACCCGTACGCCCTCCGGCTTCTACGCCGGCAGCGCTTTCGACAAAACTTGTGACTGTGCTGGTTCCAAGCGCAGCGCCAGCCACCGTGCCGATTGCATCGGACACCATCGCCTGTTTCGCGCGCGGCAACTTATTGTCACGCATGAAACCAGCCTGCTCGCAGACGCCGATCAACGTTCCGATCGCATCGAACGTGAGCATGAAAAGAAAAACAAAAACGAACGGCAACATGGTTGGTGTCAACGCGTGAGCGATATCCATTTTCAGGAATGTCGGCCCAACGGAAGGCGGCAGAGCGACGATGGCTTTTGCAAATTCGAAGCGCGTTTCGAGCATCGACTCACTCACAGCACGTGCAGCGGAAATGCCAGCCGGCATGTGCGGCAACGTAATTTTAAGCAGGCAGGCCAGCACAGTAGCGACAATGATACCCCAGAGAATCGAGCCGCTGACGCGGCGCGCATGCAGGACCGCTGTCGTCAAAACACCAACAAAAAAAATGGCCAAATCGGGCGATGCGAAGTCCGCATTCATCCGTACAGCCGTGCCCGGATCTTTCACAATCACACCTGCCTGCTGCAATCCGATGAATGCGATGAAGAGGCCAATCCCTGTGGCGATACCGTTCTTCAGACTGGGGCTAATGGAATTGAAAATGAGCTCGCGCAATCCGATCAGCGATAAAATCAAAAAGAGCACGCCGGAAACGAACACCACGCCGAGCGCGACCTGCCATCCGTTAGCGAAGCCAGCTGCTGTCGCGGCGGGAA
Source organism: Nitrospirota bacterium (assembly GCA_050257685.1). Lineage (GTDB taxonomy): Bacteria > Verrucomicrobiota > Verrucomicrobiia > Chthoniobacterales > UBA10450 > Udaeobacter. The sequence goes on along the minus strand of JBLMXH010000207.1, from coordinate 1,033 downwards.
CCGCGGAGAAAACAAAGAAGAAATTCTCACCCATTCCGGGCGCCTGCGCGATTGGGTATCGGGCGTAAATAGCCATTATCGCTGTCGCCAGCGCCGCAGAAATACATGTCGCTGTCGTAACGGCACCAAACTCCAGGCCCGTATCCGTACCGAACGTTTTTCCAGAAAGCACAGCGGGCTGAACAAAGATGATGTAGGCCATGGTCAAAAACGTCGTCACGCCAGCCAACACCTCGGTGCGTACCGTTGTTTGGTTTTCAGACAATTTGAAAAAACGTTCCATCTTCTGCATTCCGAAAGCAGGTTTACCGGCCATTCTACTCACCCGCTTCTCAGTTCGAAAAGTCGGTTGTATCCATCCGGCATCTTTTAAAAGACGTATGTCGAAGAGATTTGGCTTCGCGACCCGCGCATCGAAATCCAAGAGATCGTCAATGTGTTCGCTTGCAATAGATTGACGCCGGCTTCGGCAAGCTTTAGCTAAGGCTCGTTATGCCAAAGTACGTAATTGAAAGAGAAATTCCCGGTGCTGGAAAACTATCCCGCGAAGAGCTTCAAGCCATTTCGCAGAAATCGTGCGGAGTGCTGAGCAATCTCGGACCACAAATTCAGTGGGTCGAAAGCTACGTGATGGACGATCGCGTTTATTGCATCTACATCGCTGCGAACGCTGAGTTAGTTCGCGAACACGCGCGGCAGGGTGGCTTCCCCGCGAACCGGATCTCCGAGGTCCGCGCCATCATCGATCCGACCACTGCCGAGTCGCCGACGCGTTGACGCGCAGCACCGGCCCGTGGCGCATTTCTCTTGGTAGGCCGAGCAGTCCCCCTGCCCGCCATCTTAGTTCGGAAAATCGACGCGCACGGAGTGCCGCGCCCTACCTGCTAACGCCCCGGGCCGTGGCTACAGCAGTTTATTGCCGGGCCAGCCGTCGAAACAACAGCACGCCCAGCGCGATAAAGAGAACATTTGGAAACCAGACCAGCAATTCCGGGTGCGCGTGCGGATTCCCTCGCAAAGTATCGCCGACGAT
>JBLMXH010000206.1:0-4198 GCA_050257685.1 Nitrospirota bacterium | reverse complement strand
TTCGCGCGGCTTTACGTCGTACTTTGCTAAATCAGCCGGGGTTCCATGCGGCGAAGTGCTTACCTCATGCGAAGAAGAATCCGAAGACATGGCTATTTCCGATGCAGTGGAAGTGGGCAGTGGCGGGACTTGGTCGATCTCATCTTCGCGCGGCTTTACGTCGTACTTTGCTAAATCAGCCGGGGTTCGATACGGCGAAGTGCTTACCTCATGCGAAGAAGAATCCGAAGACATGGGCATTGGCGTTGCGGCTGGAGTCGTCGCGCCGAGCTTCAGCCGTCGATCGGCCAGCTGATATGCCGCACCAGCCGAAGGACCCATTTCCTGAAGTTTGCGCCATATTTCATCGGCGCGGTCGTCAAGCTGGATGAGATCGTAACTCTTCGCTAGTTCGGCAAGCACGGCGGGGTTATTCGGTTCGCTGTCCAACGCTTCCTTGAAGCGGTCGATCGCATTTGTCGTGTCACCCCGATCGCGCAGCTCGACGCCTTCTCGCCGCAACTGATCCACCAGCGACGGCCAGGGTGCGGGAGTCTGGACCATTGCTTCCGCCGGGGACTCAGGGAGCGTCAAAAGACCAGGTGATGGTGACGGAGAGGGTATAATCCGCGTGAACTCGCTATGCCAGCGCGGCAGGCGAGCGGATATCGCGTCCTTGTGCCACCCCATCCAGAAGCCCACCGCAAACACGAGAAGCACAATGATCGCGACTGCTAACCGTTTTTTGAGCACGTTGTTTTTGCTTAGCAAAATCGTTTCCGCTTATCGGAATCTTTGCGTTTTTTGGGCCGCAAGCGAAGCTCGCTGAACTAGCGACGCAATCAACAGCACACTCGAGAGATTAGCCCGTACTTTTTTCATGCCAGCTTCTTCGCCGAATGCAGTCGAATTTCCCATGCGGGAAGGCGCTGGCCGTGGTAAAGAATGCGGCTGCAATTCGGGGCGTAGCTTAGCTTGGTAGAGCGCGTGGTTTGGGACCACGAGGTCGGAGGTTCAAATCCTCTCGCCCCGACTTTTAACTGGCCGAACCCGAACCAGCGGGTTGCTTTTTCGTCGTGTAAATGACTGCGAGATCATCGCAGACAATCTCCATGATGCTGGCTGGAGTTCAGGGTGGGTCTCAGCTCTGGACGTTGAAGGCCGAACAATCGGGATAGCTGACGCGGTGCTGTAGCTGACTAATGTGATGCCGGACGACTCATTGCCATCCACGGCTGCGATTCCGGTCTGTCATCCGGCGGCCATTTATCGAAGATGGCGCACATTCCTTTAATGTAGAATCTCAGCCGGAAGCCGTAATGCGTCGCAAATTCGGCAATCTTCCTTTCTCGATCTTGATCGTTTAGCGGCCAGATGCACTGCAGGTCCGATTCGTGAACAGCGGCGTGCTTCCATTGGCCGCGCATCCGGCTTTCGATCAGTTTCGCCAGCTGCTGCATACTTCTTAACTCCCGCCGCTAACATGGAGTTCCTGTTCAAGAAGAGCCATAGAGACTTCGGCTTGCTTTTTTTCCCACGTCAGTCGCTTCACTGTTGCGCGGAGCTCCTGATTTTCGTGCGTCAGTCGCTGTAGTTCCGTCTTAAGCACTTTAATGGCATCTTTGCGCTCCACTTGGCGTCGCACTTCGTTAGCGACGAACTTTTCTTTCTGAGCCGCTGCAGTCGGAACCTTGGCAGCGCGTTGGCCTATCGATTGACCGAGCGTCTGAATCCACCCCGCGAGAAGGCGGCTGGTCGCTTTCAGAACCGACGGATCATCGTCGATCAACCAGACCGTGCGAGCAGATTTAGCCATGAATCTCCCTCCGCGGAATAATCCCACCCGCGAGCGCGACTTCGACACCCTTGGCGATCAACCGCTCAGCTGCCTCGGCGGCGTTCTTTCCGTATAAGCCCGTTTCTACAAGCGCAGACAAATAGCCGTGCACTAGAGGAGTCGTCGAGACGGTAATTTGAACGGACTTTACCGGGTTGGGTTTTCGCGCCATTCTTTTGCCATAATAATGGCATTAATTGTTTTGCAAAGCTTTTTCTTTCAGACGAAGTCAAAGCACGCGCTAGCTGCGGCAATTGGCGGCGAGACGTCCATATGATAGTGCTCGTCAGATTTAGGAAATTTTCAGATAGCGCGGTACGGTGATCTAATTGAGCGATTTTACCTATGAAATAGGCCGCCGCGCTTCAATCGCTAGGAAACTTGTTAGGCCAACGAAAATCCCTTGGAACACGTCCCAAACCACGCTCTACCAAGCTAAGCTACGCCCCGAATATACAGCGTGTTTGTTTTACCAGGGATTCTGTTGTCGCGCATCTGGGGAGCGTACGCGGCTCGCGTGCTGTCTTCGGCGGCCTCGCCGGAGACTCTTTATCTACGGTAACCCGACAGCTGGTCACGAGTTCCCGCGAAGGCGCGTGCACTCGCTTCAGTTCCCCAAATTCGGGGCGAGCCGCTTCTCAACGGCTGGCAACGGTTCGCCCCGGCGTGTTGCGTAATCCGCAAGCTGATCGCGTCCGATCTGCCCAACCCCGAAATATTTCGAATCGGGATGTGAAAAATAGAGGCCACTCACACTCGCGGCGGGATGCATTGCGAACGACTCGGTCAGTTTGACTCCTGTATTGTTCTCGGCCTCGAGCAAGTCAAAGAGCGTTCTTTTCTCGGCGTGATCTGGACAGGCTGGATAACCGGCGGCAGGCCGGATGCCGCGATATTTTTCGCGGATTAGATCACCACTCGACAGTTTCTCCTCGCGCCCAAATCCCCACGCGGTGCGAGCTTCCTTATGCAGATATTCGGCAAACGCTTCCGCTAATCGATCCGCCAAAGCTTTGGTCATGATCGCGCTGTAGTCGTCGTGCTGACGCTTGAACTCCTCTGCGAGTTCGTCTGCGCCATGAATGGAGACCGCGAATCCGCCGAGATAATCAGGTAATTTCAGATTGCCGATTGCCGGTTGCCGGTTGGAAAGAGGTGCGATGTAATCGGCAAGACAATGATTAAACTGTCCGGGCGGCTTTTGCATTTGCTGACGCAGAAAATAGAACGTGGCGATTTGTTCAGCACGCGCGTCATCGGTGTAGACATGAACGTCGTCGCCGACTGCGTTTGCCGGCCAAAAAGCGTAAACACCACGGGGGATCAGTAGATTTTCCGCCGCAATACGCCCGAGAAGTTCCTGCGCATCATCGAAAAGTTCGCGCGCTTGTTTACCGATTTTTTCATCGTCGAAAATCGCCGGGTACCGGCCGCGCATTTCCCAGGCATGAAAAAACGGCGACCAATCGATGTATTCGATCAGATCTTGCACTGCGATGTTCCGGGGAGCGCACGCCGCTGGCGTGCTCATCTCGGCCGCTGGCCGAGATGCTTCTTTCCCGGGATACCACACCCACGCATAGTCTTCACCCGGCCGAACAACTCCCGCGTCCCACGGGTTTCGGGTAATGTAATTGAACTTTTCCTGCAAATCGGTTTCCGAGCGAATTAAGCGATCGAAGGATTCACGCTCCCACACCGGACCGCTCTTCTCTTCTTGCTCATTAATCTTGTGAGCGGTGAAGGATTTCAGAGTATGCAGAATCTCGGTGAGTGAGTAGAACTCTGTCGCACTGGAATCCTGGTTTTTCACCTTTGGTTCAATGAGGATGTGAACGTGATCTGGCATTACGCACGCGGCGTAAAGATCGTAGCGGCGCTCGTTCCAATACAGGATGCAATCCAAAACAATTTTTCGCGCAGCGTCGCTTAAGTTTTGTGTAGCGCTTGTGCTCCACGTAATCGCGTATTTCGCCCAAGGGCGCTCAAAGTGAGGCAAATGCCGTTTGCCATAATGAATATCACTGAAGGTTTCCGGCGAGCCGCCGGAAACAGCACGCGGGCCGCGTGCGCTCCCCGGACTCGGTCCATAAACGCGCACTCCCAAAAATTCCGGTTTCGGTGGTACATAGCTGCTCCAATCGATCGACGTTCGATTTGCGCGCGCTTGCTCGAGCGTAAGCAGCTTTTTCCGGTCCGTTTTTGCTGCGTGTTCCCGGCGTAGTCGCTCGTAATCTTCTCGCGTCTTTTTATCGAAATCCGATTTTAGTTGCTCATTGAGTAAGGCGTTCACCACGCCTACAGCGCGCGACGCGTCGAGCACGTGCACAATGCTGGCATGATAATGCGGCGCGATTTTTACCGCGGTATGGGCTCGACTTG
>JBLMXH010000205.1:0-5519 GCA_050257685.1 Nitrospirota bacterium | reverse complement strand
AAGACGCAATCGCGGTGTTTCACGTCGCGAGGATTTTGGCGCAGCGTCTTGTCGCTGCCGACAAGGGTCTTGTCGAACTGAAAAACCAGCTTCAGGCCGGTCACTCACCCAAGGCCCTCAGTAAATTGATTGGAAAGATCGAAGGATTACTGATGTTGGACACCTTCGCCGAGGCGCGGGATATGGCAATGCGAGCCCACAAACAACGGCCGGAACTTGGAGAGTAGCCACGAAAACGTTCAGCCGACGATCAGTCGCACAATCGCAAAAGCGGCGCAGGCGAAGCCGCATGGCGCCGTAAAATCCCAGAATTATGTAGGGAGGATGATAAGATGTCTTATGCTGATATTACGGCGTTGATTTTTGCGGTCGTGGCGGCGTTGCACGCGTGGAGGATTTATAAGCAATGGCCGGTAGAAATTGGACCTCACTCCGTGCCCATGAATGTTTCGTGGGTCGGCCTTGTCGTTGCCTCCCTGTTAGCGATTTGGGGCATCGCCCAATAATGGCGCTAGCGCCTAGGCGGCGTTGAAGTCTCCGATTTGAAAATCATGGTTTGCGCTCCCAGGCCTGTCCTTACCGCACTTTAAATACGCACGTGCTGATGGTGCAGTCCACTAAGGACGGGCCGCACTTGTATGCACCCAGTGTGCTGAATAATGCTTCGAACGGGCGCATCCTAGCCTAATGAGAGATGCGTTCGGGCTGCATTGTACTATTCCATGTAAGACAACAGCAGATGCCTCAGGTGCTGCTCGCCAAATACGATGACATGGTCGAGGTACTCCCAGCGGATTGCGCCGATCAGGCACTCCGCATAGCCATTCTGCCAAGGTGACCGCAGTGAGATTGGATGATCGCGAATGCCCAGCGATCTGACCCGACGAACAAACAATCTACCGTAGCAGAAGCATCGCGATTGCGGATCAGATAACGGGGGACCTGCTCCCAGCCGCAGGCTTCGGTCAGTTAGTTCGCAAACCATTCGGCCATTGGCTGCGCAGTGATGGCGAACCACAGGAGTTGTCGCAAGCTATGCTCATAATCAGCAGGCCACAAAGGAGGCGGAGCGAGACGGTCGGCACCATGAACAAATCCATCGCCGCAATGCCATCGGCATGATTGCGCAGGAACGTTTGCCAACCCTGGGACGGCGGTCCTCGCCTGCGCGCCATATACTTGGCGACGCTGGTCTAACCAATGTCGATGCTGAGCTTGAGCAATGCGCCATGAATGCGAGGCGCACCCCACAATGGGTTGGCAACGCTCATCTACCGAATTAACTGCCATATCTCAGCCGACACCACTGGCCGGCCCGGACGAGACCTCGATCTCCAGCGCCAGTAAGACCGGAACCGTGCACCCGAACGCCTCGCTAAACGTCAGATTTCTCTTGCACCGCGAGTGCAGTCCATACATGACCCTTAACAGACGTCATGATTGCGGTTGATGTGCATTGTCCGGGTTAAAGCCGATATGGATTTCCCTCACCGTTATGTCGCCTAACGACCCAACCTCGGACATTCAAGCCAGACCTGTACAGCGAACTGAAAGACGACAAAGCGCTAACATCATCCCAGAGTTTGCGCGACAGAATTGAAACTAACACCGGCCGCCGGAAGTTTCACAGCACGCATTCTGACCCTTTTGCGACATTATTCGTTCGCCCTTCACTGAAAACACTAAACAATTTGCAACAGAAATCGGCCTAAATCAAACATTCCGCCCCGGGCTCTCTAGGTGCTAAAATATTTTTATGGCCTCGATCGGCGAAGTGACTAAAGTGACGTCGAACAGAGGCCGATATTGAGGGAGGATCTAATGCCGAAAATGGAATCGGAAAGTGTATACCGGGTTGTCGATGTTGTAGGAGTCAGCGAAAAATCTTGGGAAGACGCAGGTCGACGTGCGGTCGAAACGGCGTCCAGTACGATTCGCGATCTGCGCGTCGCTGAGGTCACCAAAATGGATATGAAAGTCGAAAATGGCAAGGTGACAGCATTCCGTACACGCGTCGCACTCTCGTTCAAATACGAATCGTGATTTGATCGGTAACAGGTCGAATTCACGACCATATCTTTTTTGACTATCAACTGTTCGCATTCAAAAATGCGGACAAAGTAGTTGCGCCGCTAAATTAGCGGTTTTACGAGCCTCAAAATGAGGAACACCTTTTATTAAAGCTCGGATTCGATCGCCTGAAGTAGCCGAAACCGCATCGCGCCGTCGTTGCTCTTCAAGGAGATCACGAACCGCACCTGCCCATGAGTGCGGGTGCTGGCGTAGCCAGCCAGCGTACGGACGCCGTCGAGTGTACCGGTCTTGTACGCGGCGTCTTTGCCTTGCTTGAGTAAGTCGGCTTGGGGCGCGAAGAGATTGAGCACCCTGGCAAGGCCGCGCGCTGTGAAGCGGTTGCCTCGGCTAATGCCCGAACCTTCCTCGAGGTAGATGGCCTCGGCAAGGCCGTGCGCGGCAAGCATCTCATTTGCAACCTTAAGCGACTTCTTGAGGCTGACAGGGCCACCGAGGCGGTGCCCCCCGATCTCCAGGAAGACCTGGTTGGCAATGTAGTTGTTCGAGCCAACGAGCAGTTCGTGGAGAATTTCCGAGAGGGTGCGCGACTGGCGGTGAATGTAGATTGGCTTCAGACCGGCGGGTACACGTCCGGTCGATATCTTGCCTTTCACACTGCCGCCGGCACGCTCGATAAACGCGGCGATCAGCTCCCCGGCATATCGCAGGCTTATTGCAGGATCCTGGGCAAGGCTGATACGGCCACGGCCTTTCGGCCCCCTCGCCCGGAATTGGCTGATCGCCAACGGAGTAATCGGGGTCTGCTTCTCGGCGGACAGCACCTGACTGCCTTTGCGCACGGCGTAGATCGTACCAAAGTTTACAGCCAGCGCGGAGTTCGCCGCGTCGTAAGACGCGCTGGTGTCCTCGATACCTGGGATGCGGAGAGCGGAAGGATAGTAGGTCGCGTCAAGGACGATGCCGGTGAGCGGGCTCTTGCCGACTGCGGCGACCAGTTCGGGGGCGAGCAAAGCGAGCTCTTCGGAGACCAGGAATGGATCTCCGCCACCGCGCACATACAGGACCCGGTGTGCGTCGAGATAGAATTGTGTCTCAAAACTGTATTCCTCGCTCAAAACTTCCAGTGCCAGCCAGGCCGTCACGATCTTGGTAACGGAGGCGGGGACGAAATGCTTATCTACGTGTTGCGCCACCAGTTCGCGGCTGTCGGCGTCGACTACCAACACCGTCCCCGACGGAGCGAGCGCCGCGACGGTTTCCTTGGCGCCTGCCAGCGCCGGGGCGGGCAGCAAGAGCAAGGCAAGAAAGAGCAGACAAGACCACATTGCAAGTGTCACAAATGCAGATATCGCGTCTACAGCTTACCCGAAAGGCCATTAACGCTGGAAAGAGATTAGCAGAATTTGCTAAAATGTTGTGTAAGACAGGAGACCGACATGGCGAATCCTGGGATCAGAAAATCGGCCTCACCCGTCGTTCCGCGAACAAAGCCAGCTACAGACCGTCTCGAGCCAGATTCAATTGAAAGGTCGGCACCTCGTCTTATCTCCATCGCGGATTATGAGCCTTATGTAGGTGGTGAAAAAATTGACCGATTGGAAAAAAAGGCGGCACGTTTGCGCGATATGCACGTAGCCAATATCAGCTCCACCTATTACGGTGGCGGTGTGGCCGAAATTCTGTCTTCCCTCACGCTACTGATGAACACTCTGGGAATACGGACCGGATGGCGCGTAATCGAAGGCCGCCGAGACTTCTTTAGCATCACCAAAAAAATGCACAACGCTCTGCAGGGCGGCAGTATCAATCTGACTGAATTAAAGATGAACATTTACGAAGAGGTGGTCCACGAAAATGCTATTCGTAATCATCTCGACCATGACGTCATCATCGTTCACGATCCTCAGCCGCTGCCGATCATTCGCCACTACCGTAAGAAGTCGCCATGGATCTGGCGGTGCCACCTTGATCTTACTCACCCCAATGCCGAGCTGTGGTCGTATATTGCGCCGTTCATCGAATGCTACGATGCTGTAGTTCTCTCGCTGCCGGAATACGCGCAAAAGCTCAATGTGCCACAACGTTTCATCATGCCGGCGATCGATCCATTTTCGACGACCAACAAAGAACTGACTGAGGATGAAATTTCCGATCGGCTTGCGCATTACAACATCCCTACGGATCTTCCGCTGATCGTGCAGGTTTCGCGCTTCGATAAGTGGAAAGATCCACACGGCGTGATCGACGCATTCAGACTTGCGCGCAAACAGGTCGATTGCACACTCGTTATGGTTGGCAACGTCGCTACTGACGACCCCGAGGGACAGGAAGTCTTCGAATCGCTATGCGAATGCGGCGAAGACCGCATTCGCATTTTGTCGGTTCAAGACTCAGCACTGGTCAATGCGCTGCAACGGAGTGCAACCGTCGTTCTACAGAAGTCCATACGCGAAGGTTTCGGTCTCACAGTCGCCGAGGCCATGTGGAAAGGCACTCCAGTAATCGGCGGCCGCGTTGGCGGAATCAAACACCAAATCGAAGATGGCGTGAATGGTTTTTTGGTCGAGAACGTCGAACAAACTGCTGAACGGATTGTTCAACTCGTCGCAAATGAAAAGCTGCGCGGGCAGATGGGAGAGCGAGCCAAAGAATCCGTGCGAAGACACTTCCTGCTGACGAGGCTTATGGAGGAATGGCTCGATCTAATTAACTCGTTCGAGGTGAGCTTCCAACTTAAGAGTGCCGCCACCGAGTGACAGTTGGAAGGGGTTTGATATGTCCGCGCGGACACTGCATGTTTTCTGGTTTGACATGATCAGCGGTACAGATGGCACTAGTTGGCGGCAAGACTCCTTGACACGGCAAAACGATCCTTGAGTTCAGCAAGAAGAACATCCAGGTGCCTCCCGGCTTTGCAATGACAGCTTTCGCGCATTGGAATTTCATTGAAGCTAATAACCTTAAAAACGTCATCGCACGCGCCCTTGCCGAACTTTCCGCAGGCAAGTCCGCCTTTTCCGAAATCGGTCAATCGCTCGCCTGCGCGATTGTGCAGGGCGAATGGCCAAAAGAAACAGTCCAATCGATTGCTACCGCATGCGCAGAACCATGCCACCGGACTAACGCTGAGCGTGTTAACAGAGACGTTCGATCATACGCCACGGCCGAAGACCTGCCGGATGCAAGCTTTGCGGTTTTGGCTTCTCGCGATGCCCTTGCGCAGGCGTAAAGGTGGGGCCCATTTATGAGTGAATTCCGACAAGATAGGACCACCGGCAACTGGGTTATTATAGCGGCAGAACGCGGCCAGCGGCCGCACAGCCAATTGCATCAAATTCATCGACCGGAAATCGCGCGTGAATTCGATTTGACTTGTCCTTTTTGTCCGGGCAACGAAATGCAATTGCCTGGCATTCTGTTTGAAATCCCAAATCGTTCGCCACCCGGTTGGAAGGTGCGGGCCATTCCCAACAAATATCCGGTCG
>JBLMXH010000204.1:0-6887 GCA_050257685.1 Nitrospirota bacterium | reverse complement strand
TCACAGGCGCTTGACACAAGCGCTTCTACAGCGTTGCAGATTTGCAGCTGACCCCGCCGCCTCTACACTTCCCATGTGAAGCGCTGGTGCCTGGGTGCCGTTATCATTTTTGTTCTTGTTTTGATCGGCGCGGGTACGGCCGTGTACGTTGATTGGACGTGGAAGCGAAAACTGTCGCCACGCGGTGGACGTCCGTTTCTAACTCGCGTCGAATTGCCGGTGCCCTCGTTCCAGCAGGGCGACGACAGGTGGCGCGACGATTCGTTAGGCGGGATCCCGGAGAATGGAACGCTCGGCGGCGAAGGTTGTGCCGTGGCATCAGCGGCGATGGTGTTCAAGTTTTACGGCATCGACGTCGATCCGCAGCAGTTGAACTGGTTTCTCACTGCGACTGGCGGATATACGGACGAGGGTTGGCTTTACTGGGATCGTGCGGCGTGGATCGCGCCTGATCGGGTCCGGCATGTTTATGAAGACCTGCCGTCGTATCAACTGATCGATTCGAACATTGCACACGGAAATCCCGTAATCGTGCGTGTGAGGTTGGCCAGTGGCATCACGCATTTTGTCGTGATCGCAGGGAAAGACGGCTTCGATTACCTGGTGCGCGATCCCGGCGCCGGATCTGCAAAAGGGCTTTACCCGTTACGTGAACTCGGCAGCGACATCGAGGCGCTGCGATTCTATCAGCCGATCGCGACCGCGAACTCGCAGCTTTCCGCGCGGCGTTGATCAGAACGCAGTTGTCCATTTGCCAATACGGCTTTGACCTACAACGATCAGAATTCTCCTCGCCCTTGGGCGGTGAGTATATGTTGCTCGATGCGCCGTACGCATCTAATCAAAGAGAAGCAAGCTTCGGATTCACACCAGAATGTTCCTGAAAATATTTGTGCGTGAAGTTAACGCAGCTTCCCCCGTGGGTTTTGAACAATGAAAACGAAGCGATCTAAGGCAAACGGCTCCGCTGTCTTGAGTGATCCACGTTGCTCCAGCGGAATCCAAGGATTGGATGACGTTTTGTGCGGCGGTCTGCCGCGGGAGTGTGTGTATTTGATTCAAGGTGACCCCGGTTCCGGCAAAACAACGCTCGCATTGCAATTTTTACTCGAAGGAGTTCGCTGCGGTGAATCAGTTTTGTATGTAACGCTCTCCGAGACGCGCGAAGAATTGAGGAAGGTGACGCGCTCACATGGCTGGTCGCTGGATAGTATTCCGCTGCTGGAAATATCCGCTATCGAGGAACTGCTGCGGCCCGAAGCGCAGACCACGGTCTTTCGTGCGGCCGAGGTTGATTTGAATAAGGTCAGTAAATTGCTGATCGACGAAATCGGCAAAACGCGCCCGGCACGCATCGTATTCGACTCACTCTCCGAATTTCGGTTATTGGCGGAAACGCCGTTACGGTACCGACGCGAATTGCTAAATCTAAAACAACAATTCGCCCACTACGGAAGCACGGTGTTGTTGCTGGACGACAAAATGGACAGGGGCTTGATCGGTACCGATCCCCATGTGCTAAGCCTGAGCCATGGAGTTATCGAGATGGAGCAGGCTTCTCCGGATTACGGCACCTCTCGACGCCGACTGCGTGTGCTGAAACTGCGAGGAGTTAAGTTTCGCGAAGGCTATCACGATTACGTTATCGAGACCGGCGGGTTGCGTGTGTTTCCTCGTCTCGTGGCCGCGGAGCATCACGCAAAATCTCGGCCACTCGAACACGTTTCCAGCGGTATTAAGGAACTGGACGATTTGTTCGGTGGCGGTTTGGACCGCGGCACCGCCACACTAATTCTTGGAGCCGCAGGCACCGGCAAATCCACGCTGGCTTTGCAGTATGTCCACCGAATGGCGTTAAATGGCGAGCCCGGCTTGATCTACGCTTTTGATGAAGCCCGTACGATTCTGCTTAGCCGTGCCAAGGCGTTGGGGCTCGATTTGGAAGAGCATATCGAAAGTGGAGTTGTCACCGTGCAGCAGGTAGATCCCGCGGAGCTTTCGCCTGGCGAATTTGCCACTCGCATCCGTAAGCAGGTGGACGGCGGCTGCAAAGTCGTGGTGATCGACAGTCTCAATGGCTACCTTAACGCCATGCCTGGCGAGAAGTACCTCAACAACCAGTTGCACGAGCTTATCTCTTATCTAAATCACAAAGGAGTCGTTACGATTCTCATCTTGGCGCAGCACGGGCTGGTCGCAGCAGCGGAGGCACCAGTAGACCTGAGCTATCTATCCGATACGGTGGTGAGTCTGCGATACTTCGAAGCGGCAGGCGAGGTCAAACAATCGGTAGCGGTTGTAAAAAAAAGAAGCGGACCCCACGAGAAAACCATTCGGGAATTTAAGCTGGAGCGTGGTCAAGGGTTACGTGTCGGTCAGCCTTTGAGGGAATTTCAAGGCGTTCTAACCGGAATGCCTGAGTTTCGCGGCGCCGCAGAGGTAATCATGCCAGCTACTGATGGAAAAAAATAGTTTAGAAGAGCGTGTATTCATCATTGCGCCACTGGGGCAGGACGCACACGTGATGGCTGAGTTGCTGGCCCGGCACGGATTTGAGACGCAAATTTGTGGTTCGCTAAAAGAATGCTGCGCACAAATGAAGTCCGGCGCAGGTGCATTCGTAATTACAGAGGAAGCTCTCCAACTGGGCGACTCATTCGAGTTTTTCGAAACGCTCGGCGCGCAGCCACCATGGTCTGAGGTACCGCTCATCATTCTTACGAGCGGAGGCGAATTTCGGTCGGTACGATTGCTCGAATTAGTCACCGAAGCGGCCGGAAGTGTGACTCTGCTCGAACGGCCTGTTGGCCCTACTACGTTGATACGTTCTCTGGAGGTGGCATTGAATTCGCGCCTGCGACAATATCAGGTGCGCGGCCTTCTTGAAGAGCAGCGGCGTAACCAACATCAACTGCGAGAGGCGCACGAGCAATTGGCCGATCGAGCGAGCCAGTTGGAAGGGCTCGTTGAATCACGCACTGCGAAACTGGCCGAGTCTAACAAAAAGCTTCGCCGTGAGATGGCCGAACGCGAAGCTCTGCGCCGCAGGTTGCTCCATGCGCAGGAAGAGGAGAGGCGCCGTATCGCTCGCGAGTTGCACGATCAGATGGGACAAAATCTGACTGCTCTCAATGTTGGCCTCAAATCCCTGCTTGATCGGCCATCAGGCGCAGGTCTCGGCGATCGAGTGCAACGGCTGCAGGAATTGGCTACTCAAACCGCGCGCGATCTTCACCGCGTGGCAGTGGAACTGCGTCCCTCTGCGCTGGATGACCTCGGACTTGTCAAAGCGATTCGTGCATTGGCAGACACCTGGTCAATACGCTACGGCATTGACGTCGACTTCGAGGCAGGACGATACCAGCCTGCCGGCGTCTCCTCCGAGATTGAAACGATCGTTTATCGAATCATCCAGGAAGCGCTTAACAACGTCGCAAAACATTCCGGCGCAACGCACGTGGCCGTTGTCCTCCACCGCACCGCCGACCAGGTGCAAGCGATTATTGAAGATAACGGGCGCGGGTTCGACAGCGGCGCTGCAGCCCAATCGGGAAATGGTAGCGGCCGCTTGGGATTGCTCGGAATTCAGGAACGCCTCGGCACCGTCGATGGGAGTCTCAACGTCGAATCCGCTCCCGGATCCGGCGCCACATTGATTGTCCGCATTCCAATTCCCGCCAGCGCATGAAAAAGAAAAAAAATCGACGTGAAGCGAAAATTCGCGTGCTCTTGGTCGACGATCACGCAGGTATGCGTGAAGTACTGCGAACGTTTATCAATTCAGAGCCCGATCTGCTGGTTGTTGCTGAAGCCGCCAGCGGCGACATCGCTCTTGAAGAATTCAGACGCACCACGCCGGATGTAGTCTTAATGGATGGGTCGATGCCTGGAAAGAATGGAATCCGGGTCACTCATGAACTCAGACAGCTTGAGCCTGAGGTGAAAGTTATCGGGCTGACCTTGTATGAAGCTGCCGCGTATCTGGAAGATATGGTCGCAGCGGGCGCAAAAGGTTACGTGTCAAAGACCGGCGAGCCCACCACGGTAGCGGAGGCGATCCGGGCTGTTGCAGCAGGCGGAACGTATCTTGACGCGAACATTCCGCGTCGCTCCTCTGCAACCTCCACCAGACCGGCAATGACGGGTGAGTTAAGCGAAGACGAAGTGGCGGTAGTGAAACGCCTCGTAGAAGGTCAGACGAATTCCGAGATTGCCTCTGCGTTGGAGATCAACGTGCCGGTCGTAGAAAGACACAGGTCCGCCGCGATGAAGAAACTCAATGTGCGCAGCCGCGCCGAGCTCGCGCGAGCAGCCGCCCAACATCGGTGGTGATTCTGAATTCGGACGGCGCTTGGACGTGACTTCAGTTGCTACTCGATTTCCGCAGTCCACACGGTTCCGGTGTACTTCCCTGTGCGATACCTGACTTTCACTTTGTCGTTCTCGCGCAATTTTTTCCACTTTGCTTGATCGGCCGGGACTTGGAACGTCCGGCCATTATCGAGCATTCGAACTTTGACGATCCATTGTTCGTCTTTCAAGGCGCGAGGATCGCGACTCGTGCCGCGCACTTCTGGCTTCATGACATAGCCATCCACTGCGATCTCGTCATCCGCCATCGGACGAATCTCGACATCGGGACTAGGCTCCGCTTGTGCCTTCGGCGTTTCTGTGTTCGGAGGCGCCGCGTCAATGTGCTCCTTCGACAGCACCAGAGCGTAGCCGCTTTTCTTGTCGCAACTCGTCAGGGTGATCATCAAAAACGTTGCAAAAATATACGGCAATACGCTTCCTCGTAACATCTCTGTGACTTGATTGCTTCTTGTTAGTCCTGTTCCGGGATGTAGCTTGGCGACACTCTCATACGCCGAAAGGAGGGTGAATTATGGGTGTGATGTTGCAAGCCTTTTATTGGGATTGTCCCCGGACAGAAAACCGCGAACACCAATGGTGGGGTTTTATCAAATCGAAACTGCCGGCGATCGCGCAAGCCGGCTTCACCGCGTTATGGCTTCCGCCTGTAAACAAGGCAGCCAGTTGGAAATCGATGGGCTACGACCCATACGACTATTATGATCTTGGTGAGTTCGATCAGAAAGGAGGCGTGCCGACATGGTTCGGTTCCAAGACCGACCTGCTCGATCTCATCGAGTCTGCCCACACGCTTGGACTGCAAGTGTACGCCGACCTCGTGTTCAATCATAACAGTGGCGGCGACGCTCAGGAGCTAAACCCCATCGATGGGCAGTCACGCTGGACAAAGTTCACGCCGAAAAGCGGTAATTTCTCGAGGGATTGGAAATGTTTTCACCCGAGTCAATACGAAACCTGGGACGGTGGAACCTTCGGCGACATGCCGGACCTCTGTCATCGCACACCATTTGTTTACAGCGAGCTCATCAATTACGCGCGGTGGCTATTGGAAGAAATCGGGTTCGACGGATTCCGCTACGACATGGTGAAGGGTTATGGCGGCTGGATGGTCCGCTCGATCCAGGAACTGCGGGCGCTACGCGGCAGCATCAGTTTCAAGCCCTACGCCGTCGGAGAATGCTGGGACAGCGAACGCACCATCGATGATTGGCTTGATGAAGCGAACGCATGGTCCGACAATCCGGTCGGCGCATTTGATTTTCCGCTGCGCTGGCGCCTGCAAAGCTTGTGCGATAGCTATGGTTTTAGTCTCCGCGATCTCGCCACGCGCGATGTCTTGATGTGGAATCGTCCAGCTGACGCGGTCACGTTTGTGGAGAATCACGATGTGGTCCGCGACAGCCCGGTTATCAATGACAAGCTGCTGGCGTACGCGTTTATCCTCACTCACGAGGGTTATCCGTGTGTTTTTTGGCAGGATTATTTCAACTGGGATCTCGCCCAACCCGGCAATCAAAACGGTATCGACGCGCTCATCAAACTCCATGAGCAAAATGCCGCCGGCTCAACCCAGGTTCTTTTCGCGGATGACGACCTCTACATCATGCAACGGCTCGGCGAAGGCGAACAAACCGGACTCGTTCTTGTCCTTAACAACCGCGCCAGTTGGAACGGTAGGTGGGTTCAAACTCGGTGGAATAATACGCGCCTGGTTCCAGCGGCATGGCGCGGACGCAATGATCTCGGGGTGCCGCAGGAGAAATGGACTAACGAGTCAGGGTGGGTCGATCTCTGGGCCGCTCCACGTGGCTACGCGGTGTATGTGCCGAAATAATCATGGCGGAAATTTCGCATCCGACAGGCGCTGGCTCGTGTAATTAAAGTTCGTTTCGGCGAGGACGCCGAAACCAGCACGCGAGGCGCGTGCGCTCCCCGGATGTTCGAACGCAGCAGCGCAGAGCCCGGCTATAGCTCTTCCATCTGCAAAGGATTGCTTCGGGCCAACTAACTGGCGAAATAGCTACGTTGCCGTGATTCGAAGCTGTCGCCGAAGTAACGCTTCCACCATTGATCGGTTTCATCCAAGTGCCCGACTTGTACTTCGTCGGCTTCGGGGTGTTGGCTAAGCCAGTCGCGGAATGCGAAGTGGCGGTAGAGGCGCATGAATTCTCCCAGATAAATATCGGCAACGCGCGAGTTGCCTCGAATGATCAGCATATTCTCGTCGTTATTCGTGGTAGAAGCCTCACTGAAGTTGGCAGAACCTGAAACTACCAGCGGGTTACTTCCTAACGGATCAACGAGCATGTATTTCGTATGCAGATATCGCACATTCATGTTTAATCCTGAAAGCTGCTCCACCAGCCAGTGGTTGAACGCGCCTTTACCCAACCGCGATCCAATCGCGAATTTGTTAGGTTTCATTTTTCTTAGCTCAATGATCGCGGCTTCGTTTGCTGCCTTCTGCTCTTTAGTTTTTGTCGGACCGCTCATTGCTTCCATTAATGCGTAGC
>JBLMXH010000203.1:0-22514 GCA_050257685.1 Nitrospirota bacterium | reverse complement strand
TAACCTGCATCAGCCATCCAGTACAGTGAGCGCATATCGGCAACGATGTTGTTATATCCAAACGTGGTACCACGCTCGGTGAAGCAAAATTGTGAATTACCGAACGCGATCAGTTTGTCGGCGATATTTCGGACATCCCAGGGGGCGAGGAACTGGCCTTTTTTCACATTAATCGCACGACCCGTTTCCGCAGCAGCACGCAGGAGATCGGTTTGCCGGCAGAGAAACGCCGGGATCTGCAACATATCGATCTTTTCGCCGGCAATCTCAGCTTCGGCTGGGGAATGGATATCAGTCGTTACGGGGATCTTAAGTTCGCGCCCGATGTCTGCGAGAATGTCGCAACCTTCGCGCACGCCGATCCCGCGAAACGAACGAACAGAAGTTCGGTTCGCCTTGTCGTACGACGCCTTAAAAATGAAATCAACATCTTCAGAAGCGCATGCGCTCGCGATCTTCTTTGCCATGCGCCAGACAAATTTCTCCGACTCAATAACACACGGACCGAGGATGAACGCGGCGCGTTTGCCGCCAATCGATACTTGCCGAACGCGCAATGGTTTTGGCCTGGCCATGAACTGGTAACGAAAGCAGGAACGCAGTGATTTTAAAGGATTGCTTCCTGCTTTCCTGGTTTTCCGATTAATCCTCTTTTCATGACGTCAAAAACGGCAAAAGGCGCGTACAGCACGAGAAAAAATAGCAACGCCACTCCATGCATTTGCAAGAGATACAGCGGCCAGGAATCAGAGAGAAAACTCAATATCGAAAATGCTTCAGGTTTGTGCAGGAGAAATCCATAGTTAAACCCGGTGAGCTTATCAATGGCCAGCGTGAGGACGAAATAGAATTCCGACCACAACCATGCGCGTACAATGGACATCGGATATGGGCGATAATGGCGCGTTAACATCAGGAAAACCACGCCCACAATAATGCCGCAGTGGGAAGTGAAAAAACTAATGAATCGCCAGTCTGGAAACCCATAGCGGAGGTTGGGGGTAAGCACCGCTTGCAGCGTGCCGCCAATGCCCCAGAAATACGCCACTTCGAACCACCGCTGGTGTCCTGTCCACATCGCGACGATCACGACAACCATGCCCCAGTCGCACATTTGCATCGGTAGCATCTGCCGCCAATTCACGACGCCATGGCTGCGGATAAAAACCAGATAAGCCAGGTAATTCAAGACCAGCACCGCCGACAACGCAGCGATGATCAGCCGCTCGATCCGCCGCGATTTTGTGCGCCGTACCAATAAGGCAAGTGCCCATGGCAGGACAATGGTAATAAAAATCACCGCCAGATGCGGCAAACCGTACGGTTGAAATTCAGGCGCGTTGTCCATCCAGAATCGTCGATGATTTCGTTGCACCAGTCATTCTGAGCGAAGCGGAGCGGAGTCGAAGGATTCCCGTGGAGTCAATCTCTGGTTTCGCGAGGGATTCCTCGACTTCGCTCGGAATGACGGCGGCCTTCAGCGGATCACCCAGAGATTGCAAGGAATTACATCACTAACCCAGGCGATATTGCTCGGCAGTCGCTGAACCGATCCGCGAGTTTTCGGCAGCGGCACCACAAGCAAATCGGCTTCCACAGATCGTACGAAGTCCGATGCGGCGAGCCCCGTGGCGCCGCGAATAGACCGCGTCTCAATCGGAACCTCCGTGCTGCCTGCTGAAAGAACGAATTCGTCCAGCGCGTCCTCTTCACCCTGCTTCGCTTCATGGGCCGGACTGGCGTTCGCCTCCTCCACCATGGATGCGCGCGCTTCATCAAAGACAGTAATAATTTCAATCACATACAGCCGCTCGCACGATTCTGCTTCCGCGAGCAGCAGAGTCGTTTTCAACGCGTGCAGGGCGTTTTTCGAATGATCGGCAATAAACACAATCCGTCGTAGCGGTTTCGGGATTTTTTGCGGATGCGTGAACAGCATCACCGAACAGTTCGCCTCTCGCACCAGGCGACGTGCAACATTGCCGAGGAATTGATGCAGCACGATCTCCTTTTCCAGTGCCCCGGCAATCAGCATGTCGATGTTTTCGCGGGTCAAAGCGGCGAGAATGCCTTCGGCCGGATCGCCTTCTTCATAGTGGATCGGCGAATCGGTCGGAAGATCCAGTTCCGCAAGTACTTCACGAAATTTCTTCGGCGTTTCCTGATTTGGCGTGCCCACGTGGATTAGCTGAAGTTCCGCCGCGAAGCGCTCGCGGATTCGCTTCGCTTCAGCAAGAACGCGTTTGAACCGTGGCGAAAATGTTGTCGCCACCGCAATCGTCTTGTAAGGCGATGAATCGCGCATCGAAATTAAACCCAATGTGATGTTTCATCAGTTTTAAGCAACCGCCTTCGCCACGTAAGACGTTGAAGCGTTTAAAGTATTAAAGCGGCTTCCTCGTCAATCGGCTTTTCATTTCCCAATCCTCTGCGAATTTTCGCCAAATGAGACGCGCAGTTTACCCCGGCAGCTTTGACCCGGTGACGAATGGCCATCTGGATGTGATTGAACGCGCGCAGAAATTATTCGACGAAGTCGTAGTGGCAGTCGCGCATAATGACGAAAAGCAGCCGCTTTTCTCGCTCGAACAACGTCTGGATTTATTACGAGAGACCGCCGGTCGAATCGAGAACGTCCGTATCGCTGAGTTTAGCGGGTTGCTGGTCGAATTCGCCCGGGCTCAAAACGCCGGAGCCGTGATTCGAGGGTTGCGCGCAGTGTCGGATTTTGAATTTGAATTCCAAATGGCGTTGATGAATCGAAATCTGAATGCGGCGGTAGAAACGATATTCTTGATGCCGAAGGAGGAATACACTTATCTCAGTTCGCGCATCGTGAAGGAAATCGCCAGGCTCGGCGGAAATGTCTCCGCATTTGTTCCGGGTTGTGTGGCCAAAGCCCTCAGTTCCAAATTCAACCGATGAAATTTGAAGGGTTAGCTCATGAAAGTACATCTAAAACAAATCCCACCCCAGGGTTTGCACCTGAGTGGGGAAGAAGATTGTCCGATTCAGGAGTTGGCGTCGGAGGAATTCCGATGCGCTGGCCCTTTACATTACGACATCGACATCGGAGTTGCTGACGGCGGACTGTGGGCAAACGGCTCATTGTCACAACCAGTGGAACTGCGTTGCGTGTCGTGTCTGCAAAACTTTGTGCACGAAATCCGGGTGCCCGCATTCGCCGTCCATACCGAGCTACACGGCCCGGAGACAGTCGACCTGACGCCCTTCATGCGGGAGGACATTTTACTCAACTTACCGGCACATCCCCACTGCGACAGAGACGGTAATCGGATTTGTAAGGCTAAACAGATCAAAACAGAAGAGCAGGATGCGGAGCGGAAGTCGGATTGGAGTGCGTTAGATAAGCTAAAGCTCAATCGTTGAACCAAACCGTCATCCTGAGCGTAGCAAAGCGGAGTCGAAGGATCCCGCGAAGCTACCTTACCTAATGCCACGGGATTCCTCGACTTCGCTCGGAACGACGCAAGCTATGATTGTTTTCTGGCATAGTTATGCTTAGGTAAGCGCCTGCCATGGGAGTCCCAAAACGCAAAACGTCAAAGATGCGGTTGCGCACGCGCAAAGCGGCAAACCGCTGGCATGCTTCACAGCTGAACAAATGCCCGCAGTGCGGAAGCAGCGTGCCATCGCACATCGCCTGTCCATCGTGCGGCTATTACCGCGGCCGGCAGGTCCTGACGCTGGAAAGTAAATAACTGTAGCCGTCGCCCTGTGGCCGACGTAGGCTCCAGCCACGCTTCGCGCAACGAAGCGGTTACAAATTTCGCTTTGCAATCAAGCATTTTACCTCGCAAAGTTTCGGACCGATGAAGATCGCCCTCGACGCGATGGGCGGTGATTTTGGCCCGCCTAACCTCGTTGCCGGCGCCGTTATGGCGCTGCGCGATTATAAGCAGATCAACAAGCTCTATCTGGTCGGAGACTCGACAAAGATTGAAGACGAGCTACGCAAACATCAGTGTAACGATTCGCGGATCGAGATTGTCCATTCGACGCAAGTAGTAGACATGAGCGATCGCGCATGGACAGCTGTTCGCCGAAAGAAGGATTCCTCCGTAAGCCGTGCCTTCGATCTGGTGAAGCACGGGGACGCAGATGCCGTCGTGAGTGCCGGGCACACGGGCGCAGCGGTCGCCGCGGGCACCATCAAGCTTCGCACATTGCCAGGAATCGATCGCCCGGGCATCGCCGCCGTGCTTCCCACGGAAACGAATGTTTTCGTTTTGATTGATGCAGGCGCGAACATCGACGCGCGCCCAGAACATCTTCTTCAATACGCCTTCATGGGCTCTGTCTATTCACGGCATGTTCTCCATTATAAGAATCCGACCGTTGGTCTGGTCTCGCTCGGCGACGAGGATGTTAAGGGCACCGAATTGACCAGGGAAGTGTTCAAGATGCTGCGACCAAGTTCGCTTAATTTCGTTGGCAACATAGAAGGGCGCCATCTGTTTGAAGATCCGGTCGAAGTGGTCGTATGCGACGGTTTCGTCGGTAACGTGATCTTGAAGACGTGCGAATCGATCGCAGTGGCGATGTTTAAATGGCTCAAACATGAGCTCATGCGCACAACCATGCGAAAATTCGGCGCCCTACTGGCGAAGAATGCCATCGGGACGATTAAGGACAGGACTAATTATGAAGAGTACGGCGGCAGTCCGCTTCTCGGTGTCAACGGGATTTGCATTATCGCTCACGGCGCGAGCACGCCGTTGGCGATCAAAAACGCGCTGCGCGTGGCCGCCGAGTCCATTGAACAGCAGGTGAACCCGCATATCGTCGAGGAGATTCGCCGGTACCATGAAACGACAGCCCCGCTCGAACCCGCGCTCTCATAAAACGCTCCGAACGGTCTCCATCATTGGCACCGGCAGTTACGTGCCCGAGAAGGTTCTGACTAACGAAGACCTCTCTCGCATCGTGGATACGAGCGACGAGTGGATCACCACTCGCACCGGCATCAAGGAACGCCGCGTCGCGGCGAAGGACGAGTATACCAGCGACATGGCGACGAAGGCAGCCCTGAACGCTATCGAGCAGGCCAAGATTTCGCCAAAGGAAATCGATCTCATCCTTGTGGCCACGGCCACGCCTGACATGTTGTTCCCGGCCACTGCCTGCTTTGTTCAGAAAAAGATCGGCGCAACGAATGCTGCTTGTCTGGATATTTCCGCCGCGTGCGCCGGTTTCATTTTCGGGTTGGAAATCGCCCAGCAGTTCATCACATCGCACACGTACGACACGGTTCTCGTGATTGGAGCCGATAAGTTGACTTCAATTACTAACTGGACCGATCGCAATACGTGCGTGCTGTTCGGCGATGGCGCTGGCGCGGCTATTTTGCGCCATCGGGGCAGTCCTCATGGCATAATTACCACTCACATCGGAAGCGACGGCCGATACAGCGACATTTTGTTCATGCCGGGCGGCGGATCGCGCTGTCCAATCACGCGCGAAAATGCGGACATGAACCTGACCACCATCCATATGACCGGCAAGGAAGTGTACAAACAGGCCGTCATCGCGATGTTGAACGCGGCCAAAAAGGCACTCGATCAGGCGGGGCTTTCCGTCGATGACATCGCCTGCGTTATTCCTCATCAGGCGAACTTACGGATCATGGAGGCGATCGCCGATCGACTCGGGATTTCGCGCGACAAAATGTTCGTGAACCTCGATCGATACGGCAATACGTCAGCCGCCGCGGTCGCGATTGCGCTCGATGAAGCGAACCGCACCGGGCGAATTAAACGCGGCGATTACGTCCTGATGGTCGTGTTCGGCGGCGGCCTCACCTGGGCCAGCACGGTTATCGAGTGGTGACGCAGTTCGTCGCTTTAATCAGGAATCTCGGGCTCGACTAATTTCGCCAGCTGAGCCAGCGATTCCTGCCAGCCGAGATAGCAAGCTTCGGCCGGAATGACACCGGGCACGCCTTCCTGCACGATGGTCAAGTCGGTTCCGCAGGAAACCTTCGTCAAGCTGATGGTGGTTTGCATTTCGCCGGGCAGATTCGGATCGTCGAATTTGTCCGTGTAGCGAATCCGTTCGTGTGGAATCAGTTCAATGTACTTCCCCCCGAACGAGTGACTCTTGCCGGTCGTAAAATTCGTGAACGACATTTTGTAAGTGCCGCCAACTTTCGCGTCCATCTTGTGCACCTTGGCAGTGAATCCGTTCGGTGGAAGCCATTTGGCCATTGCGTCAGGATCAAGAAATGCCTTGTAGATTTTTTCGGGCGTCGCTCGAAGGACGCGGTGAAGTCGAATCGTGTTTGTTGTCATTGTCACAATATTTTCCTTTCAGTTAGTTTGTTGTATTACGCTGCGAGCACACTTAGAACGTGTGCCTGTGCTGATTTTTGGCACGGCTCAGTTCTGCTCGGCCGGCGCTACGTTAATCATCCAGCCGATCCCGAACCGGTCTTCCAGCATTCCGAAGCGAGGCGACCAAAACGTCTTCGTTAGCGGCATCTTGATTTTTCCGCCTTCGGCTAATGCGTTAAAAGCCCGATCGGCTTCTGCTTCACTGGAGACATGAAGTCCGAGAGAAAAACCTTCAAACCTGGCCTTGTTGGCTGAGCTGCCGTCGGATACCATGACGGTGGTCTGCCCGATTCTGAAACTCGAGTGCATGATTTTGTTCTCGAAGCCGGGTGGAACCAATCCGGGCGGCGGCGGTTCAGGACTTTCCTTATAGCGCATCATCGTCTCGACTTTTGCGCCGAGCGCTTTTCGATAAAATTCGATTGCTTCTTCGCAGCGGCCATTGAAGAACAAATAGGGCTCGATGGTTCGATTGTCTTTGCTTGTACTCATGATTTTTACTTGGTTAATTTTTCCTGTTAAGACGAACAGCCGCGGTTGTTCAGGACATTCGGAATGAAAGTTTCGAACAAGAGCTCCTCCTACAGACCGAATCCCTCGTTAGGCTGCCGCGCTTATTCGTCTGTTATCTGGCGTTCGTATCCGGCTCGATCACTCCAAACACGTTGCCGGCTGGATCTGCTGCGTAAGCAAGCCAACCGACATTTGGAATCGCCATTTTCGGAACGCAGATCTTTCCACCGCGTCGCTCGATTTTCTTTACCGTTTCGTCAAGAGATTTAACTGCGACGGTATTTAACGTGCCTGGAGTTTGACCTTCACGCGGCCGGGTCATCCCGCCGTTGATGCCCGGCTCTTTGTCATCACCGGTCGTAACCAGCCAATACTCGATCGGACCGCCTTCGAATTTGCTGAACTTCCAGCCGAAGATGTCCTGGTAAAACGGCTGCACCGCTTCTGGATCGTCAGTGTAAATTTCAAAGTGAGTGATACGATTCATTCCTTTGCTCCTCCCTTTAACTGCGCTCAAGATTCGCTCGTTACGCCAACGCCCGATGCGTCAAAGCGTCAGGGTTCCGACGACGGTTGTGAATCCACTCTGGTAAGTCGCGTTATAGGTTCGCGAACTGCGCCTCATGCTTAACTTCGGTTGCGACGGGACATTCAGCAGCAACAGGCCTCACCTCGACGCGCGCCCCATAGGGCAATCCAGGACATTCCTGTGCGATCGCCACCGCTTCGTCCATGGTAGCGACATCAAGAAGAAAATAGCCTCCAATCGCCTCTTTGGACTCCGCGAACGGGCCATCAGAGACCACGCGGTTTTTGCCGGAGACGATTTTGCCTTCGCTCTCGAGCGGGTTGCCGGCGATGGCTCTGCCTTCATTCATCAGTCTTCTGAACCAGGTCATCCACTCATTAGTAACTTTCTGCTTGTCCTCTGAAGAAAGATTCTTGAGCCAAGCGTTTCCCCGAAACAGCAGCATGTATCCGTTTTGATTTTGTGTGTTCATATGTTTATAGCTCGTGGTAGAGAGTTAATTCTTGTTAATTTAAACTGTTGCAAGTTGTTCTTCTCGCGCCAGTTCGCGTTCGCGAACGTCGAGCGGACATTCTTCAGCCAATGGCCGCACTTCGATCGAACCCCCATAAGCCAGGCCCGGGCTGCTTTGGACGATGGCAATGGCTTCGTCCATTGTTTGAACATCCAACACTAGATATCCGGCGATGGCTTCCTTGGATTCAGCGAATGGCCCATCGGTAACGAATCGTCCGTTAGTGCCGGAAACGATCACGCCTCTACGTTCCAGAGCGCGGCCAGGTTTGACTTTGCCCTGAGCAGTTAGCCTTTCGATCCAGGCTTTGTTCTGATCCATGAGCTTCCGCAGTTCTTCGTGCGAGAGCTTGTTGTACCATTCATCGCTTCGGTACAGGAGTATGTATCCGTTATGATTTTGTGTGTTCATTACAGTTTCGATTTGATTTTGTTAGTTGATTTTTGTCCAGTTTTCACAACTACGACGAACGCGCGATGCAGTTTAGGACAATTATTTCGCGTTCAGATCGCTTTCCCAAATTCCAAACGCGTTGCCCTCAGTGTCCCGACAGACGGCGAAGTACCCCATTTGCGGCACCGCGGTTTTCGCCATGCAGATTTTTCCGCCGAGTTTGGCAATTTTATCCGCGAACTTGTCCACCGAATCCACACTGACATAATTGACCACTGGCTCCTGGGGATCTTTCCGCCTTTTCAGGGCACCGTCGGGACTGCCGTCTGCTCCGCCCGTATCGATATGCGAGTAATCGCTGGTACCGGGAAATGGATTGATCTTCCAGCCAAACAGATTGCTGTAGAACGCTTTCGCACGTTCCGGATTGTCGGCTGGGATTTCAAACCAAACTATGCTTGCATCCTTTTTCTTCTCTAACGTGTTCATATTTTCACTTTCTTTTGAATGGAATTTTTGGTTCTGTCAGAGATACGACGAACGGCTACGAATGTTTCGGACACTCAGGCCAAAAAATTTTAGAAAATCGACGATAAACCGAATTATCAGGCCAACGGCCTGAGCCATCTTAGCCGAGGGCAACGCCCTCGGTGATAAAAGAACCGATGTATTCGCCCTGAAAGGGCCAGCCAACACAATCAATCCCAAAGATACCGCTCGTCGTAAGCTATACGACATTTTGCAGAATCCGAACGTATTCTTCTTGAAACGTTTCCGCAGCGTGATGCTCTTCTTGAAGGAGAATATATTTCTTTACCGACTCGAAATGTGACGGACTTACGCCGAATAACCCGTAGCTATCCTGCCAGTGAAAATCTAAAAGGCGCGGATCCACGGTTTTCACAAATTTGGAGGAATCTTTTTTTAGAATTTCCATAACCTTGGCGGTCGGCAATTTCTTGGTCAGATTGCATAGAACGTGCACGTGATCTGCCGCGCCTCCGATGGTGATCAAATTGCATTCGAGGTTTTGAAGAATGCGCGACTGATATGCCCAGACGCGTTCGCGAAGACCTGGCTTCAGCCAAGGCTGCCGGCCTTTGGTCGAAAAGATAATGTGCGCGCTCAAAATATGCAGCGATTGCGGCATGTGCGAGCGATGGTGGCATAATTTGGATCGCCCTTACAGGGCGAACATTGGCAATCATTAATACCGAGGGCGGTGCCCTCGGCTACGATGGGTCAGGCCGTTGGCCTGCTGTCCGAAATAGGTTCACATTCCTGCATTCGTTTTAGCAGGAACCGTCGTTCGGATTTAGTTTCCGCGAGTTCAAATGCTTTCCGGAATTGTTCGGCTGCCGCTTTACGATTGTTCAATCGCATCTCAAACTCGCCAATTACTGAATAGAACAAATAATAGGCAGCTAGTTTGTCGCGATCTTTAATCGCGTGGACTGCTTTTAGTCCGTCCTGCGGCCCGTGAACGTTTGCGACGGCGACGGCGCGATTGAGTGCAACCACAGGCGAATCATCAAATTGCATCAATCGATCGTAGAGCGAGAGAATGGTCGCCCAATCGGTTGATTCATAATTGATTGCAGTCGCGTGACACGCGGCGACGGCTGCCTGAAGATGGTAGTCGCTGATTTCCGCGCCCTCAGCCGATTGCTGTAGGCGCGACATGCCACGCGCGATCATTGTCTGATCCCAGCGCGTACGATCCTGTTCTTCGAGCCGAAGCAAATTGCCTTGATCATCTTCACGCGCTGGAATGCGGGCGGTATTCAGGAGCATCAGCGCCAGCAGCGCATGCGTCTTTGGCTGATTGCCAGCGCGATGCTGTGCAAGTAGTTCGGCCAGTCGGATCGCCTCGTGACATAGTTCTGCCCGAACGAGCTTGTCACCACTGGATGCTTTGTAGCCCTCGTTAAACAAGAGGTAAAGCGACTGCAGCACGCTCTCGAGCCGCCGCGCCAACTCATCGCCCGCCGGAATCTCAAATGGAATGTGTGCATCCTGGATTTTTTGTTTTGCGCGCGTCAATCGTTTGGCAATCGCCGCTTCAGTCGTCAAGAAAGCCCGACTGATTTCAGTCACGCTAAACGCGCAAAGCGTTTTCAATGTCAGTGCAACCTGCGCCTCTGGAGCAATAACCGGATGACAGCAGACAAACATCATTCGTAGCCGGTCGTCCGCGATTTCGTTTTCGGAAAAATTCACTGCTCCGGCTGTTGAGGATCCGCCAGCCTCGATAAGTCGCGCAATTTCCGCTTCCTTCCCACGAAAAACTTTCTCTCGCCGGATCACATCGAGTGCGAGGTTACGCGACGCGCGCATAATCCATGCGGAGGGATTCTCAGGAATCCCGCGATATGGCCACGTTTGCAATGCGCGTCCCAGCGCCTCTTGGACCACATCTTCGGCCAGGTTCAAATGTTCAATCCCAAAAATTCGGGTCAGCGTCGCCACCATTTTCGCCGACTCATGGCGAAAAAGATGTTCGACCAATTGAGACACACCCTCGGGTTTTTGCATACAAGCAATCCGTTATTGTCAATCTGAGCGATGCGAAGCTGCAACGCAGCCCCGAACGCGGTTCGAGAAAAGCCCAGGCTTTCCATCATCGCGGATCAATTTTGGACGCATTTCGGCCAATGGAAATAGACCAGAATTGGTTTGAAAGCCTGGCCTCATGCTTCGCATTTCGTTGCAGCGCTTCGCTCAACATACAGCGCAGTTGTGAGATGGGTTCTGGTACTATAATACTGGTTCGGTGGGTATAGCGCGACACTCGCAGTCACACCACGCAATTATCTGCTATGGATTTAATTAAATACGACCGACGTTCTTTGCTCGCGCGATATTGCGGTGGAATTTATGAGTATTTTCCCGATGGCTGAGAAGCAAGAGTTCGTCCAGCCGGAGCAGTTGCACTTTGACGATGATGGGGTCTATCCGGGGAGTGTTCTACCAGTGCTATTGTATCGGGCGGCGATCACCGTCGACGCACAAGACCGCGCTTCGGTCTTCCAGCGCGCGTTCGCTCAGAACGACTGGCGCAATTCCTGGCGAAACGGCGTATACTCCTTCGCTCATTATCACAGCACATCGCATGAAGTGCTCGGGGTCTGTGATGGTACTGCAAAACTGCGGCTCGGCGGAAAGCACGGTCAGATGGTCGAGGTCCATTCCGGCGACGTCATCCTTATTCCGGCGGGTGTTGCACATCACAACGTGAGCGCGAGTCCGGACTTTAGCGTTGTGGGCGCTTACCCGGACGGCCGCGACTGGGATTTGCTTCGCGGTTTGCCTGGCGAGCGGCCAAAATCCGATCGCACCATCGCCGCTCTGCCTATTCCTGATTACGATCCGATTTATGGTGTCGATGGACCGCTGCGGCAGATCTGGAACGCCAAGCGCGCCAAATAGTAGCCGCGCCTAATGGTGTGGCCATCCATTAATCGAAAGCGGCGGAGCACCGCGGCACTCCCGCGCGCGACAAGCGCGAAATGGAGCATGGTCAGAACGGCCACGTTTTGGAGTGCGGCGCTATCGTGTCAGTCCTGATTTCCGAACCATCGTGCTCCTCGCGAGAGCAAGTGTATCGTTGAACCATGAGATCACCGAAGCAATCTTTGGCCGCAAAATTTCGCTCATTGCATGATTCGGGCTGTTTCGTACTTCCGAATCCCTGGGACATTGGCACCGCCATTTATCTCGAACACCTCGGGTTCAAAGCGCTGGCCACCACTTCGGCGGGATTTGCTTTTTCCCGTGGTAAGCCGGATGGCAAGGTTCCCCGAGACGAGATGGTCACGCACATCCGAGAAATCGTGGAAGCCACGTCCTTGCCTGTGAATGCAGATTTCATGGCTGGTTACGCGGATGAACCTGAAGACGTCGCGGCGAACGTTCAACTCTGCCTGGAAACTGGCGTTGCCGGCTTGTCCATCGAGGATAGCACTGGGCACGGCGATTCTCCGCTGTACGAAAAGAGACTCGCGATCGAACGGATTCGCGCGGCGCGCGCGGCGATCGACGCTGCAAAAAATGGCGTGGTATTGACCGGTCGTTGCGAAGCGTGGTTGGTCGGTGATCCCAATCCGCTCGGCACCGTGCTTGACCGACTCACCGCATACGCTGAAGCCGGCGCCGATTGTCTGTACGCGCCGGGTGTCAGCGATCCGGACGCAATCGCGCAAATCATAAATGCAGTGGCGCCGAAACCGATCAACGTCCTCGTCTCTGGATTCAATCATCACCTTACATTGTCTGAGCTCACAGCTCTCGGGGTTCGCCGCATCTCTGTTGGTTCCGGCCTCGCGCTCGCTGCCTGGGGCGCTCTCCTGCGGGCAGCGCGAGATATCCAAACAAATGGCACATTTAATCTTTTGGCTCATAACGCGCCTTCCGCAGAGTTGAACGAACTATTTCGACAGATATAGCTCGGTCCGACGTGTCCTTGATTTGAACGTCCGGAGGCTGTGCCATGTCAGAATGTCGCCAAAGGCCACTTGCAATTTGAATTCTGGCATCTTGATTTTGAATAAGGCTGTTTAACTTTCCGGCCTTTTCGCTATGAAGCGCATTTCGATCATTGGTTACGCTACTTTGCTGTTCGCATCTGTCGTGTACGCCCAGCAAGGCACACCCGCCCCTCCTCCGGTGGAACCGCAGGTCCCAGCCGAACATCCGGGCATGTCCCGATCTACTCCCCCCAGCCAGGCGGTCGTTCCGGTGCCTGTGCCTGTCGCCCCGCCAAAACCGAACGGGCCAGTCCAGAAAAGTCTGGTCCGAATCACAGCCACGGCAGTAGAACCCGATTATAAGGCGCCGTGGAATGCGGGCGCGCTGCAGCGCGGAGTCGGCGCGGGCTTTGTGATCAGTGGTAACCGGATCATGACAAATGCGCACGTTGTCGCGAACAGCCGCTACATCACGGTGGAGCGCGACGGTGATCCCAACAAATATCCGGCCCAAGTGCAATTCATTGCGAATGATTGCGATTTAGCGTTAATCACTGTGGCCGCGAAAGATTTTTTCAAGAATATGGTGCCGCTAAGATTCGGCGGCATCCCGGCGCTGGAATCGACGGTGTCTGCGTATGGCTATCCGATTGGCGGTGAACGCATGTCGGTCACAACTGGTATCGTGTCGCGAATTGATTTTCAGCTGTACACGCATTCGTCAGTTGACCAGCACCTTGCCATCCAGATCAGCGCGCAGATCAACCCGGGCAACAGCGGCGGACCGGTGATGCAGGACGGAAAAGTCGTTGGCGTTGCCTTTCAGGGCTACAGCGGCGACGTCGCGCAGGGTGTCGCCTATATGATTCCGACACCGGTGATGAACCGGTTTTTGAAAGACATCAGCAATGGGCAGTATGACGAATATCCAGATCTGGCGATCACTTACGCGAAGCTGCAAAATCCGGCACAACGAAAATATCTTGGATTGAAGGATGATGACCGCGGCGTTCTCGTGAGCTCCGTCGTGGCGGCCGGTCCCTCCGACGGTATTCTGAAATCGGGCGACGTGCTTCTTTCGATCGATGGTCATCCGATCGCAAGCGATGCGAACGTTGAAATGGACGGTGAACGCTCGCAGTTCGAGGAAGTCGTCGAGCGCAAGTTCAAGGGCGATTCGGTTAAGATCGACATCCTGCGGGACAAACAGCCGATGACCGTGACGATTAAATTGTTCAAGCCATGGCCCTACTCGATCCAGGGTCACAGTTATGATGTCCGACCGCG
Organism: Nitrospirota bacterium; assembly: GCA_050257685.1. Taxonomy (GTDB): domain Bacteria; phylum Verrucomicrobiota; class Verrucomicrobiia; order Chthoniobacterales; family UBA10450; genus Udaeobacter. The sequence continues at coordinate 8,459 of JBLMXH010000203.1, read as the reverse complement.
TTATGTGCTTTACGGCGGGCTGTTGTTCCAACCGCTAAATCTCGACATGCTCGAAGCCTATCGCACAAGCGATCTGCGTCTCCGTCATTACTTCGAGTATTTCATACTCGATCAGATTTATATCGATCACCCTGATGTCATTGTGCTGAGCAACATTTTGCCGGACCCGATCAACAGTTATCTCGCGCCGTACCGCGGCGGGATCGTGGATGAAGTAAACGGGAAAAAAATTCGGACGCTTGCCGAACTATCAGAAGCCTTTGCTCAAGCACCCGAGCGGCTTGTGATTCGAATGGTCGGTGAGGGACCTCCGCTGGTGCTCGACCGAAACAAGGTGGACGCCGCGCGCGAACGCATCAAGACGCGTTACAATGTTTTGAAAGAGCAAAATCTTGAGGACAAGCCCGCATCGCGTATCGCGGCCGCAGCAGCCCCAGAGGACCAGAACTAACATGCGAAGACACTCATTGGTAGCTGTCAGTATCGTTGTTGTCGCCGTCAGCACGGCGCTCGCGAAAAAGGAACCAGCTATTCCGACCACGGCTAGCCCCCCAAAAGAGGTCGCACTGGTGCGCGTAAATGTAACTGGACAGGGGTACGATTATTTCCGGCCGTGGCAAAAGAAAGCACCGTTCTCAAAACGCGCACTCGGGGCGGTTTTGCCAAAGGGGCGTGTTCTTGTCACTGCTGACCTGGTGACGAATCAAAATTACGTGGAACTCGAGCGCGCGGAATCAGGGGCAAAAACCGCAGCGAATGTTCGTGTAATCGATTACGAAGCAAACCTGGCGTTGCTGGAACCTGCGGAAAAAAGCTTTCTTGATGGCATCACGCCGCTCGAAATTACGTCAGACACCGTCGTTGGCGATCGGCTGGCAGCCTGGCAGCTGGAACCGACGGGCGCCTTACTGGCGACAGAAGGTTTGGTTACAACTGTGCAAATGATGCCCTACCCGATCGATGTCGGACAATTCCTCACCTATCGCGTCAGCATTCCGATGCAGTATCGCGAGAACAGCTATACTGTTCCGCTGGTCAAGAACAACAAGCTCGCCGGGTTGTTATTGCGTTACGATTCGCGCTCGCAACTGCTCGACGCCATCCCGGCGCCGATCATCACGCATTTTTTGAAGGAAGCCGAGGGTGCAAGTTATCGTGGGTTTCCATCGGCTGGGTTCTCATTTTTCCCTACCCGCGATCCGGCGCTCCGCGAGTTCGCCGGCGATAAAAGCAAGCGTGGCGTTTACATAACCAATGTCGAAGCGGGTACGCCTGCGAATAAGGCAGGACTTAAGGTGGGTGACGTTGTTACCGCGGTCGGAAACCACGACATTGATGAGAATGGTAACTATGTGGATCCGCTTTACGGAAAAATCGAGTTCACGAATCTGCTTACGGCGCACGCTTATGCTGGCGACGTTGTTCCTTTCCACGTTGAACGTGATGGCAAACCGATGCAGGTCAACCTGACTTTGGAACACCGGGAGGCGAAGGATTACGTCAGTCCGCCGTATTTTCTCGATCAACCGCCGAAGTACTACGTTCTCGGCGGGCTGATTTTCCAGGAGTTATCTCGCCAGTATCTCAAAGAATGGGGACCGAACTGGCAACGCGAAGCACCACAGCGCTTGGTCTACATGGACCATTTCCAATCCGAACTTTTTCCAGAGAGAAATCGCCGTGTGGTCATTCTCAGCCAGGTTCTTCCGGCTAACAGCACCATCGGCTACGATGACCTCGCCTATCTGACGGTGACGAAAGTGAATGGCAAAGAAATCAAATCGTTAGACGATCTGGCCGAAGCTGTGAAGCAACCTGTCGAGGGCTTCATCAAAATCGAGACGGAAGAAGATCCAAAACAGATCGAGCTCGATGCATCGCAAGTCGCCGCCGAAGCGCACGAGCTTCAGGAAAACTACGGCATTTCTTCATTGCAAAGATTGCAGTGAAGACTTGAGGGACATTTACATCTTCTGTAGCGACGGCCTGCGACCGCCGAGACTTCGACCCCTCAGACAGCACCTCTACAGCGGTTGGACATCACTTCTGAAAACTAATGCCGCCGTCTGCCCAATCCCCAGTACGCGAGATACGCCAGCAACGCTGTCAACACCACCAAGGGGCTCACGACCAGCAAGAATCCATACTTGTGTTGACCGAGAGGAATACCACCCACGTTCATGCCAAACAAACCCGCCACAAGGTTAATCGGTAACGCCAGCACAGTTACGACTGTTAGTACAAAAAGCGTGCGGTTCGCCTGTGCAGTGACCAAAGCAGACAATTCTTCCTGAAGCTGTTTGACGCGCTCAACGAGTGCCGCCGTGTCCGTGATAGCAGTGGAAAATTTTTCTGCAGCTTGTTGCAAGTTCTGAAGCTCCCCTTGGGAGATCCATCCAGGCGGCTGAGTAAGAAGCCGAAAGAAGGCAGCCGGTTCCGGCGCCAAAAGCCGTTGGAGTCGAACTAACATCCTCCGCAAAGAACCTAATTCGGTGCGCGTAACAGAAATGCGTCTGGCCAGCAACTGCTCTTCCATTGGTGACACCCGCTTTTTGGTTTTTCGGACAATATCAACCAACACCTTAGCCTGATCCCGCAGCAGGCGCGCCAGAATCTCGATCGGTGACCGAAAGAGCTGGCCTGCTTCGACCGCTGCCCGGAGTTGTTCAATGGAACGCCAGGGACGGGCGTGCGCGCTTACGAGCACGCGAGGCTTCACGCAAAGCGTGGTCGTCGCAACCGGAGCGTCAAATGTGAAATCGAAAAGCACATCATGGATACGCGCCACCAGTGAGTCTGCATCCTGCTCCAAATGAGTGGCGTCTACATCGCTCTTTAACGATTCGTAGAAGCTGTCTGGCAAGGTCAGATACCGATGTAACCAGTGCTCCGAAGTCGCCTGCGAAAGCGAAAAATGCAACCAGAGGAATTCATTGGGTACGCCAGGTCCCGGCGCGGTCAAAAACTCAATCGCCGCCTCCGCGCTAATCGATTGTGCCGGTTGATTGGGAAAAAAATGAAGCGCCCAGATCGGTCCATCCTGCTCCGAACCGGAGGTCGCTTGGGTATTTTGCGTCGCTGTTTGAGCGGGCATCAGATCGTTGCTCAATGGGTTTCCTACTGGTCGAAAATCCTAACGAGATAAGCCACGGCAGCGCATCATAGCAAGCACGCTAAGATCATATGAAGGTTCCGTAAAACATCGCGAAATTCCTTGGATTCCGCCGCTACAGTTGATGGTCTGTCGCACCCGTTGTGGTGCGTGGTTTTGACAGGAAGCGGTCGACTTCGTCGTTATAAGTCTCGAACGGATTTCCCATGACGAGAAAATCGCGGCTGTCGCAGGCGATGGAATCCCAGTTGATCACATAAGGAAAATTGCAGTTCTGGAAGAAGCTGACGGCGCGAGCGCGGCCTGATGCCCGTGTATTCGCTGGAGCCACGTGCATCGCACTGGCACGGCGAACACCGTTGTTCCAGTCTGAAATTCGTTTGCCAGGTGTAATGTTGAAGAATAATCCACGGCGGGGATCGATGTTATGGTATTCGAGGTCGATGCTTTGCAACCATGCATCATCCCAGCTTACTCCTTCGGCTTCGACAAAAGTTTCCAGTAGCCATTTTTTGGTAATCCAATCAACGCCACCAATCAGCGCCTGACGGTTGTGCGGAATTGCTTCAAGAACAAACCCCCAGTTTTCTAATAACCAGTTAGTTTCGGCGCTGCTATGTCGCAGATGTTTCTGCGCGAGATGATGAAATTCCCACTGCACGTCCAGGGCGCTCACTGTTTTGCCGTTCTCGAGCCGGACAATCCATTGCTCACTGGTATCGCGAGAGATGTCGCGCGTGCTCTGCACCGCATCGGCCAGAACAAGATTTCGCGGCAAACGCCCTTCTTCTAGCAATGACAAAACACACGCCGTCGTCCCGATCTTTAGCGCCGTGGCATAAGGACTCATATTCGAGTCGCCGATGAGCAAATGCAGCCGTCGATATTTCCGGTAATCGGCCAGCGGCTCGTCGCGTGCATTGATAATGGCACGATTGAATTGCACCCATTGATAGATGTCGTTGACGATGTGATCCGCGCGTTGGCTCAGCTGGAAATTGACCTGGCCCTCGGGTTGCGGCGGTTCGAAATCGAACGCCAATGGATTCGATTGCCCGACGCGGCCTGCCCCAGTGAAAATCTGCCGTGTCGCTAAAAAGGTCAGCAAGGTTCCGAGAATCGGTGGAGTGAACTGCGCCTCGCGTCGCATCAGATAATTCTCGTGGCAACCGAACGTCGCCCCGGTGTGATGATCCACGTTGTTCTTGATGAACGAAACCCGGTGTTCGGCGCCAAGGGCAATGAGCGCCGATTGTAAAAGGTCGTCGCCGGCGAGCTCGTAGGTGACAAGATCGTGCAGATGCAAACATTCCGGCGACGCGTACTCGATGTGCCCCATATCCAAATAAAGACGCCCGCCGTTTAAGAGAAAGCCGCCGTTGCCCGGAGGTTCCTCGTAATCACGGTAATGAAGATCGATTGTTCCGGCGTCAGCCTTGCGGAACAGGTAATTTTTGACTTTAGCAGGCCAAAGTTCCGAATTCACGTGCGGCTCGTCTTCACTGAGAAGACAGCCGTACTCGGTTTCGATTCCCACGATGCGATCCATCGTAACCAATTAACGCATCGAATCCGACTTTGGCTAAGTCAAAAACACGCCTGACCTTAATTCTCTCCCCGATGCGAGAGGAATCGCCTCTCCCTTCGCAAATGGAAACCGTTGAGGCGAGGGCCTGTTTTCGGCCTTTGTAGCCACGGCATAGGAAGTGACCAATACAAGATGGCTCTCAGGCCGCTGGCATTGCGCTGTTTTCAGCAGAACACGCGAATCAAAACAGGCAGAGAGCAAAGCACACAAACGACCCAATCTCCCCTGCGCCTGGCACTTTGCTCTCTACCGCCTTGTACAGCGGGGAGTCTGCGACTCACTTAAGCTCCATGGCAGCTCAGGGGATCCGTCTCCCCCGCCACCCGAAAATCAAAGAAATTATGAACAGCACAAGGAATATAAAGAACAGTAGCTTCGCGATGCCCGCTGATGCTGCTGCGATACCCCCGAATCCGAAGACCGCCGCCACAAGTGCAATGATTAAAAATACTACAGCCCATCCTAACATATGTTCACCTCCTCAGAGAAGAATCGGATTTGCAGATTGGCTCGCGCGTCCCTGCACTAGCCTTCGCACTTCGATAGTTAAAACAATTCAACGAGCCGCACCTTTCGGGAACAGGACCCTGTCGGGAGCAGCATTAAGGGCGACGAGAAGCTTTTTGATCAATCGAGTTTTGACGCGACCTGCTTCGCGCGGCGCTACGAGATAGCGGACTATTGCCTCCAGCCAGGTATTTTCACTGACCCGAAAAATCACCCGCGGGTGCTCGCGCACCTCCAATTCGTCCACCGGCGTGCGAGCAAGCAAGTCACGGAATGTTTGAACGCGGTCTATCATCTCCTTGCCAAGCTCCTCCTCGGCAATTTTCTGCATTGTGCTCGCGATAAACTCCAAGTCAGCGTTGTACGCGACTTGGAATTTGATCTCATTCCAGATGTAGGGAAAAAGTGGCCACGAATAATTGTAAACCAGTTCGTCGAGTACTTTTTCATTCGGAAACTTGATCAAGCGGCCACTCGGGTGATCGCCGGATATGTATTTGCCGCCGAATTCCCACAAGGTGGTATCGAGATAGCCGACGTCGATTACATCCCCTGTCGCGTCACCGATTTGTATGCGATCACCGACGCGATAAGGCTGGCGAATAAGAATGTAAATCCAGGCGATGAAGCTTTTCATCGGCGTTTGTACAGCCAGGCCGATGATGATTGAACCAACGCCGAAAGCAGCGATCGCGGCGTACCAATTCACAAAAATAATCGAGACAACGATCACAGCGATGGCTAACGCAATGGCCAGGTGCACGATCCGTTGAAGTGTGAAACGAGTCGAAGCATCCTCGATACGAGCCAATCCGTAGACGGAAAGCGCGCGTGCAAGCGCAAGGACTATCGTAATCAGCACCGCGCCTCGCAGGATTCTCCCCGCAATGCCGACTGCAGCATTCGGTAGCGGAATGATTTTCGCGCTGATAAGGAAGTAAATGGCGACGCAGATCGCGAGAATAATTATGTGTATAAGAAACCAGAATCTCTTTCGACTGCTGGTTTCGACCTTTTCCTGGCGTTTTTGCCCCGTGGCCCGCTCCAATTCTCTGCGAATTTCGGGTCGTTTACAAAGCTCTTCAGCCGTTTCGGCCATCATGATTGGAATCGAACCCGGTGCGGGAACAGGCCGCACGCGCCGTGGTACTTCCTATGCTCAAGCCCGCTGGAGTTGCGCCGCGGAAACGATTCTGAAGTGTGATATCGAACGTCGACATCGGGGAATTGCTCGCGCAACAGGCGGAACGTGAAACCGGCGTCCTTTCGCGCGCATTTCGTCGCGCGGCGCGCAGCGCGTTTCTGTGGCCCGAGGAAGTGTCCGATCTCGTTGCGAAGGCCAGGCCATTGACCGAGCTGCGCAGCATTGGCCCATTTATCAGCAGGCAAATTCAACGCTGGATCGATAAGCCGCCGCGGCGAAAACAGCCCCCGGCAATTCGGCGGGATTTCATCTCGGTCGCTGAAGCGCGCCGCCTACTGGCTTCACAATCTGCTTGGCAAAGGAATTTGCGCGGTGATTTGCAGATGCACACTTGCTGGAGTGATGGATCAGGCACGATTGCCGAGATGGCCGATGCCGCAGCGAACCGTTCCTACGAGTACATCGCTATTACTGATCACTCCAAGGCATTGAAGATCGCGGGCGGCATCGATGAGCGAGCATTGAAACAACAAGGCTTGGACATAACGAAAGAAAATGTGGCACTTTCAAAATCGCACGCGCAGCTGACGGTGTTCCGCTCGATTGAGATGAATCTGAATCCGCGCGGCGAAGGCGATATGTCGCCGGATTCCCTCCTGGCGTTGGACCTCGTTCTTGGCTCGTTCCATTCAGCTTTACGCACCACTGAAGATCAAACCGAGCGTTACGTTGCCGCGTTGCACAACCCGCATGTTCACATCCTCGGGCACCCACGCGGTCGTATCTACAATTTCCGGATCGGTCTGCAGGCAGATTGGTCGCGCGTCTTTGCCGAAGCCGCCCGGCTCGATAAGGCGCTGGAGATTGACTGCTATCCTGACCGACAAGACTTGAATATTCAACTACTCAAGATTGCGCGGGATCACGGAACGCGCATTTCGCTCGGCACAGACGCTCACCACCCATGGCAGCTTGACTTTATCGATCTCGGATTGGCCGCGGCAGTTCAGGCAAAAATTCAGGCCGACCGCATCCTTAATTTCATGCCCGGTCTTAAGCTAAAAGCCTGGGTACAAAGGTTACGTGATCGCCGTAAGTCCAGGAGATGAGCTCCACACCGGCATCATTTCTTCTTCTCCCGCGGTTGTTTTCGCCAAGGCTGCCAAATCAGGAGCGCAGCCCGTTTCACCGTGATTTCAACTTTCCCGCGCGTTCTAGTATTGTGGTTCTTCTCGTGCGGCCATGCTTCGCCATCGAGATGCATCGTGCCAGGTGACGATGTGATTTTTAACTTAGAAAATTTGCGCGGCGTCAGCGGGACACGCGGTTTTCGTCCGGCTACATGTGCACCGACATGCTTGATAAACACATTTCGCTTGTGATCGGGCACGGCGACAAAATCCAGCCGGCCATCGTTTGTTCTTGCTTTTGGAGCGAGCTGGAGGGCCGGGCCAGCAGAGCGAATATTCATTGCTCCCCAAAGGATGTAGCGCCCGGAGATGTCTTTTCCATCCAGGATCATCTTCCAGTCACGCGCAGGGTGATCCAGCGACAACTCCCGCAGAAGCGATAGATTCGCCGTGAGTTCTTCCTTCGGAGAAGCTCCTTTTTTGTTATTGGCTTCTGCGGCTGGAAAATAATCAGCAAATAACCCGCCGCCCGCGGCTTCCAAAAAGCAATTCGCATGCGAGCCATTGCGCGCCATGCCGATGTCGAATGGCTGGCTTTTTCCGCAGTGAAGAGATTGAAGAATTTCGTCAACAGATCCCGTGAACCCGAGACTGTGCGCCAGGTTGTTCGCCGTACCGAGCGGCAGAATTGCCAGCGGAATTGCGCTATCGATAATCTGCCACGCGGTTTTGTGCACCGTGCCGTCCCCTCCGGCTGCAATTACAAGATCCACTGGCTTTTCGAATGCCTTTCTCCAGCCGCGCTCCTTGATCGATTGATAGAATGCCTGATGGCCGCAGCGGGTCAGGCTCGCCATTAATTGTTTCTTACTGTGTTTACCGTCTCCCGCTTTCGGGTTATGAATCAACAGCACTCGCATGATTTACTCGCCAGTGAATGCATCCTCACCACCTAATCGGCCAAAACCACTCCGCTAC
>JBLMXH010000202.1:0-5014 GCA_050257685.1 Nitrospirota bacterium | reverse complement strand
TTTCAGATGAAGAAAATGTCCTGAACGCCGCCAAAGGCGGCGCCAAGGGCTATGTTCCGAAAGGTGTGCCGTCGGCCACTCTGTTGCAGGCGATTAAAACCGTGCACAGCGGCAGTTTTTGGATCGACAGAGAAATTCCGTCCTGGGAAACTTTTCAGGAAATCGTCCAAGATCAGGCCGAAAACCGCGAAGCGCCGCCCCATCTAGATGAAAGCATTAAAACGCTTACCAAAAGAGAAATGGAGATCTTGAGACTGGTCGCCGAAGGGCTCACCAACGAAGAAATCGGCAAGAAAATATTTATCAGCGAAAAAACCGTTAAGACACACCTCACCAATATTTTCGACAAGCTCAAAGTCAACAACCGGTTTAAGGCGGCTCTGATGCTGATGGGGCAGCCCAATTAACCATGAAACCAGACAAAGTGGTAAATCCTCTACGGCGATTTGGCGCGGTTTGACATGTCTCGTAAAGCGATCGTCGCAGCGGAGAAAATCACTCCAGAGGAAAGTTGGCTCCTGCGACGGGAGCGCGCCGTTGCCTGGTTGCGGGTGGCATTCGCGGCGGTTGCCGTTGTGGTTATTCAATTCAATCCCGAACGCGTTGCGCGTTTTCCGGAACTTTCATTCATCTCTCTTGGTTCGTTTTTAGTGTACGGACTGGCTGTTCTTTATCTCGCCTGGCGCCACAAAGCGACTTCCCCATCGATCGGAATCCTCACCACATCTCTCGACGTCATTTGGATCGCGGTGATCGTGTTTTCCACCGGCGGTTCCCGCACGCCGTTTTTCTTTTATTATTCATTCCCGGTCATCACCGCGAGCATCCGTTGGGGCCTCAAAGGTAGCATCCCCGTGGCTCTGGTTGGCGTAACGCTTTATGTGGTGGTGCGTCTAAGCTTAGCTGCCGAGACCATGGGTCCGCCCATCGGTATCGACATCCTGCTCGTGCGCAGTCTGTACTTGGTTCTATTGGCATGCATCTTCGGCTACATAAGTGAGTTTGAGAAGAGACAGAACCAACGCTTGCTGGCGTTGTCCAAAACTGCGGCTCAAGCTGCTGCCCTGGATGAGCGGCGCAGGATTACGTTCGAACTCCACGATGGCATATTACAATCGTTGGCGACGTTGATCCTCCGCCTCGAAACCTGCGGCAGACACCTTCCGGGGCCCCAGAAAGACTTGGCCGATGAACTCCGTGCCCTGGAAGACCTGACTAGAGATTCGATGAAACAGATTCGCCAGTTCCTCTCCGGTCAGCAAACCAAGCCTCTTGCGGCGGGCACGCTGGTCGACAAGTTGCGCGAGGAAGCCCGCTTCTTGCGCGACGGTATGGGGCTGGAGATCATCGTCGAAACCGAACCGGAGGATCTCGATTTGCCAGTAGATACCGAACGGGAAGTCTACTATGTGCTGCGCGAAGCGTTGACCAACGTGACTCGACACTCCCATGCTTCAAGAGTGGAAATTCAGCTCACACGCAAGAACGGTACCCTGGAAGGGTCGCTAACCGACAACGGGGTGGGGTTTAATCCAAACCATAGCAAAAGCTCCAGTGGCTTCGGTATAGCCGGAATGGAGCAAAGGATCAAAAAAATCGGGGGAGAACTTTTGGTCAAGTCCTCCCCCGGTCAGGGGACGAATCTATCTTTCGCGGTCTCTCTCGGGCAATAGTCAGGAAAAGATTTTCGTTACATTACCCCTCTTTGTTGGCTCCCAAACTCACGAAAAAAACCGTTCCGAAAGACAGCTCTACCGAGCGAGTGTGTGACGGGATTAACTCGCTCGTACCCGAGTGGAATTACTCGCCACCCTTTTTCGCGATGTACTCGATCGAGTTCAGATAATTCTTGTCACCCTTCTTGGTATACTGAACTGAGGCAGCCGAGCCCAAGCCGATATCGCTCATTTTCGCCTTGCCCGGCATCATAGCGGTAACTTTAGTTTTATCGTTGAAGTCGATCGTAACTAACTTACCCTGCTTGGTTACGACGATCATGTAATTTTTCTCGGTATCCAGCAATCCGATATCGCCCGTGATTTTTTCCGCCTTTACCTTTGCCTTTTGTTGGGCGATAGCGGGCGCGGCAAATAATACGGCCGAAAGCAAAGCTGCCCCGGTATAAATAAATTTCTGGCTCATCATTGTCTCCTCCAAGTCGTTGTCCGAACGACAAATCTAATCGAGTGTGCTCTAATCCTTGCCTTTTTTCGCGTTGTATTGAAGCGCGCTCGCGACATTCTTGCTACCCTGCTTGGTGTACGTCACAGTCGCTGACGAACCCAGGCCGACGTCTGCCATTTTTGCCGGCTGGGGCGTGCGCTTGGACACCTTGGTCTTGGCATCGAAGTCCAACGTGATGAGCTTGCCCTGCTTAGTGACCAGGATCATGTAGTTCTTCTCCATATCAAGAAGCCCCACGTCCCCGCTCGCTTTCTCTGCTTTGGCCTTAGCTGGCGCTGGCGCTTTCGCCGTCGCAGCCGCACTCGGTGCTGGCGCAGGCGTTGGCTTTGCCGTCATTTCTTCCTGAGACGAACAAGCCGACAACACGAACGCGAATGCAACGGCCGCTACTCCACTGAATGACAATACTCTCTGCATATTCCCCCCTCCTTTTTTAATACGACTTAAGTCCAGTAAAATTCTAGTTCATAAGTCGTATACTTTACGACATAGGAAAATGTCAAGCGCTGTTCAAAAGAATAAGGCGCCATTAACCAGGCTGGGTAAAATGAGCCCACACGTACCAAACGAGCAGCTAATTTGGCGCGGTTCTGCGTTCTTGTCGAATCGTTTTTATAATTATTAAGGGAAGGCTGACACTAAATTAAGAAATGCCCCGTGCCCCTTTTAGCTCGAACCAAGCGGCTGGCGACAGCGCAACCCTAGCTCTGCAATAATGAACCACTCTGTGGCAAGCTGCGGGGTATCAGGATAACCTAAATTGCTAACGATGGGAGCTGCGCCTGCTGGTAACCCCTACCCTTGGATGTAAACCTAATGCCGATTCACTTGGTGCCCAACCATAAAAAAAATACCGTCACCCAAAGAGCCCTATTCGCCACGATTCCTTTTTTGCCTCTGGGTGGGTTGTGTGCATATATCCCGTGCCGCGATGCCCTTGACGATCTGCATGTTCCTGTCCGCGTGGTTACCGGCCGTAATTTGAACCACGACGCGTAGGTAGCCGCAATCTTATTTGATCCCAATGCGTGCCGTCTTATTATCGCTAGCTGATTTCAAAACAAGTTTTTTGGGGCTTCTTTACCGTGGAAGTCAAATACCGCTAGCCTATGCTTGGCTCGACACACGACAGGATTAAACACACGAGCTGTTGCGAGTCTTGTTATAGTGACCCACACCCCGTACATCGCGGTGTCTATCATACTCCATGGAAGACTGTCATTATCTTCAATCTGTCGACCAAGCTTGGCGGTCCCAAAAAAAAGGGGGGAGTCACTCGGACTCCCCCCTTTTTTCTTTCAGGCGTGACCCGCGCTAGAAATCAACTCTTAGCGTAATCGAACCATCTACCCACTCACCGCCTCTGCCACTCCTGCCAGATCCAGAACTATTGCAAACACCCAGGTTGGCGCAGGCTTGTCCCGCTCCCACCCGCAGGTTCGAGGCATCGTACCAGAGAATATTCGCGAGCACGCTCATGCGTGAGGCGAAAAAGTACGCAAGACCCCATTGGTTCAAGATGATCCGGTTGCGGTGGAATTGCGCGAAATGGGTGCCGGTGCAAGTATCGCAAGAGAGATCATTTCGCTCAAAAGAATAACCGACCAGGATCGATCCCGGTGTTGTCGCAGACCCGGTCAAGAAACCTTTCGGGCTCCAAACAAATAGATCGTGGCCGATCAGGAAGTTATGCGCCGTCTTGTCTCTACCTGAGTTAGTCGAAGCTGCAGTGGCCTTGTCTTGGGCGTCAAGCCACATCCCCATGGCGCGGAGCCGATAGGGACCAACCGTCCACGCAATGCCGGGCGAGAAAGTCCTGTACCAGCCCTTGCCGACGCTGTCGCTACCCGTATCAAACAAGGCCTGCCTGCCGCCGTCGCCATGGTCTTGCACGCGCACACGATCGCAGCCGTTGTCAATGTTGCCGCGATACCCTCTGTTGTTGCAGAACCATGCGCCAAACTCGACCAGCAATCCGCTCAGCCACTTGTTCTTGAGCTGGGAAAATGGATTGATGCCGAGATAGCCGTCGAAGTTGCCTCCCGCATCCTTGAAGCTGCTCAAACCGTCGTCACCCTCGCTGATGCTAGCCATGGCTACCGAAAATCGGCTGATCCGGCCGGGAATCCCGATGCCGCTAAGCGAGCGGTTATCCCATCGCAGGTTAATGCCCTGCCCGGCCCGGCCTGTGTTCATGCTCACGTTGCGGGTCATGAGATCATACTCACGCTGCACGCCCGTGGCGCTCGACCCCTGGCGGGAAATCGCCGCAGCACCAGTGGTCGAAATGTCCATGCCGGTATCCAACGTCGGCAGCCAGGGATTTAAATCTTGAAAATTGATATGAACGGCAGCGCGCTGCAGAATCGAGTTGCCGCCTGTGTTGAGCGAGTTCTTGGCATTTCCTGTCCCGAAACCGTCCAAGTCCAGTCCCACCTCGGTTTCAAACAGACAGTTGTTGACGCAATAGTAAAAGTACGGCCGCAAGCGCCGTCCCATGATCTCGCCGCTGGTCCGACCGACCCTAGAAATCCCGCTCTCAAACAGCATGCGGAAATGGGCCTCCAGGCTCGACCGCAGCGCCCACGACTTGTCCGCCGCTTCGATCATCACGCCGTTGCCCGGACGAAAGCTGAACGTCGGCATCGCCGCTGCGGCCGCCGTCGCCTCTTTCTTGAGCTCGACCTGCTGGTCTTTTAGCTGCGACAACTCTTGCTCAAGCGCCTGAATCTTCTCATCCACGCTCTGCGCAAAGACCGGGGCCGCAGCAAAAAGCACCGCTGAAAACAGTGCTAATTTCACGAACCTCTTCTTCATTGTACCTCCTTTT
>JBLMXH010000201.1:0-12375 GCA_050257685.1 Nitrospirota bacterium | reverse complement strand
ATCGCGCTGTGCTGTGTAGCTGCGATCGGCGGCTTCCTGTTCGGCTTCGATAGCGGCGTCATTAACGGCACTGTTGATGCCCTGGGAAAAGCGTTCGGCACTGACGCGGCCGGAACCGGCTTTGCCGTTGCCTCCGTTTTGTTAGGCTGCGCCGTTGGCGCCTTTGGCGCAGGCAGATTGGCCGACTTTCTCGGACGCCGCCCGACCATGCTCTTGAACGCGATCGTATTTCTTGTAACAGCACTGGCGACAGGGGCCGCTAGTTCGGCCTCGGTATTCATCCTGGCGCGAATTACGGCGGGTGTGGCAATTGGCGGCGCCAGCGTGTTAGCGCCGATGTACATCGCGGAAGTCGCTCCGCCGCATATGCGAGGCCGACTGGCATCGCTGCAGCAAATGGCCGTTGTGGTGGGGCTGTTTAGCGCATTTCTCAGCAACGCCATTCTCGCCAGACTTGCTGGCGGAGCCAGCGCGACCTTTTGGCTTGGAGCACTCACATGGCGTTGGATGTTTTGGATGGAAGCATTACCTGCGGTCGCATTGTTGTTAGGCAGCATCATCATTCCCGAGTCGCCACGTTATCTGGTTTTCATAGGCAAACACCAACAGGCACTAAAAGTCTTCACGCGAATTGGGGGCAATGCCAATCGACTTGTGCGGCAGGTGGAGCAGAGCCTCGAGGCTGAACGCTGTCCCCGGCTATCCGATCTTATTATTCCCGGCACGAGACGGATCGCTCCGGTGCTGTGGGTAGGAATGGGTTTGGCTGTTTTTCAGCAGTTCGTCGGTATCAACATCATTTTCTATTTCGGCGAGATCTTGTGGAAAGCAGCTGGCGCGACCGAACAATGGGCTCTGCGCATTAACGTGCTCACCGGTCTGGTGAACATTCTTGCCACAGTCCCGGCCATCATGCTGATCGATCGCATCGGCCGCAAACCGTTGCTGCTCGTGGGATCAGTGGGGATGACGCTGACGCTCGGTGCGATGGCAGCAGTGTTCGCTACCGCCGGTTCAGGCCCTGACGGCAAGCCAATGCTAACTCACATGGCCGCTGTGTGTGGACTTACGGCAGCGAACTTGTACATCGTCGCATTCGCAGTGTCGTGGGGTCCGGTGATGTGGGTCTTGTTAGGCGAAATGTTCCCCAACGAAATCCGAGGAGCTGCTCTTGCCATTTCCGGCGCGACCAATTGGGTCGCGAATTTCACGGTCACTGTCACTTTTTTACCGTTGCTGAAGGCGGTCGGTCTGACCGGCGCTTACGCTTTCTACGCGACAGCCGCAGCGATTTCGCTCCCATTTGTGTGGCTTGCCGTGGGTGAGACAAAAGATAAGGCATTGGAACAGATGAAGAATATTTCCATAGCCGACAGCGATTAACCGCCTGTTCTGCGTGTGGTGCGACGTGTCCCAGAAAAACAAAAGCTGTCTTCTATCATGCTGGTTGCCCCGTTTGCATTGATGCGGAACAAACGTAGCCGAGGCTCTGGACCGCAATAGGTTCGAACTGAGATTGTTCATCTGGGCGATGATAAATCACGCTTGACGCGTTAACGGCTCCACGTCCTCGTCCTCGAATATTTTGTAAGAACGAGGACGACGGGCGAGTTCAAGGACGATGACGGCAACCCGCACAATCAGATCATCGTGCGCGGGCAGACTAAATTATCGCCACCGTGCGATGGCACGCGATATTGTGCGGCTATGAGTGACGACCTCCTATCACGATTTCTGCGCTACGTCCGGGTGGATACTCAGTCCGACGAGACCAGTAAGACGTTTCCAAGCACGCCGGGTCAATTAGTGCTGCTGGAGATGCTCAAGCAGGAGCTGAGTGAACTTGGAGCAGCGGACGTGCAGATGACGAAGCACGGTTACGTTATGGCCAGCATACCGGCCAAGACACGCAAAGCACGTGTGCCCACAGTGTCCTTTCTCGCTCACGTCGATACGGCGCCGGACTGCTCCGGGAAAGACGTTAAACCTGTCGTTCACCGGAAATATGATGGCAGAATCATTAAGTTCCCTGATAATCCTGGCCTAACTCTGGATCCGGCTACATCGCCGGAGCTTCGGACCGCTGTGGGCAAAGATATTGTTACCGCCAGCGGCACCACGTTGCTCGGGTCAGATGACAAGTCTGGTGTGGCGGTAATCATGACTCTGGTCGAGAGATTGCTGCGGGAGACAAAGCGAAAACACGGACTGATTCGAGTTTGCTTCACTCCCGATGAAGAGATCGGCCGGGGCGTGAACAAACTGGATCTGCGAATGCTTGGAGCGAATGTTGGCTACACGTTGGACGGCGGTGCGCCGGGGGAGATTTGCTGGGAGACCTTTTCCGGCGATGCGGCTGAGGTCATTATTGATGGCGTCACCACTCATACCATGGAGGCGCGGGCGAAAGGGATGGTGAACGCGGCTTATCTGGCGGGCAAACTTCTGGCCGCTTTGCCGCGCGAACGCTGCGCACCGGAAACAACGGAGGAACGAGAGGGGTTCATTCACCCGATCAGTATTGAAGGTCGGACCGCGCGAACGATCGTAAAATTTCTCCTGCGCGATTTCGAACTGAACGGACTGGCGGCAAAGCGCGATATTCTCAGGGGCCTTTGCCGGGGATTACAAGCCACCGAACCGCGGGCGCGTGTTCGCTGCAAGATTCGCAAACAATATCGCAACATGGCTTACTGGTTGCGCAAAGATATGCGCCCGGTTGAGCTGGCTCGCGAGGCCTTCGCTGCCGCTGGCCTGAAACCGTATGACCACGTCATCCGTGGCGGCACCGATGGCTCGCGCCTTACCGAGCTGGGCCTGCCGACTCCCAACCTGTTCTGCGGCGAGCGCAACCCGCATGGCCCGCTCGAGTGGGTCGCCGTGCAGGATATGGAATCGGCCGTGACAGCCTGCACTGATCTGGCTGTGTTGTGGGAACGGAATGCCTGAGTTGGAATTTCTTTCTCGCGGCAGAAACACAGCAATCACTTTTAGAAGCAGCGAATCGCATACCCTGTTTGGCAGGACTAAATTGTCGCCACGCGCGATGTGCTAAGCGAGAGTGCTCGCATGGCTCATCTCTTCGATCCGCTCACGATTCGCGATCTGGAATTCGCTAATCGCGTCTTTGTCTCCCCGATGTGTCAATACTCAAGCAGTAATGGGTTACCTAACGACTGGCACCTCGTTCATCTCGGCAGCCGTGCCGTCGGCGGTGCGGGATTGGTCATGACCGAAGCGACCGCGGTCTTGCCGGAAGGCCGAATCAGCCCGAAAGATCTCGGCATCTGGAGTGACGACCACATCGAGCCACTCAAGCGCATCGTTCATTTCATTCATGAACAAGGCAGCGCCGCAGGAATGCAGCTCGCGCACGCCGGTCGCAAAGCGAGCACCCGCCGCCCATGGGAGGGTGACGGTGCTGTTCCGGAGAGCGAAGGCGGCTGGACAAATGTAGTCGCGCCGAGTGCGATTGCGTTCACCGAAAATTATGCGATGCCCCAGGCGCTCACACGCGATGGCATTCGCGAAATCGTCGCTGCGTTTGCCGCGGCAGCGCGTCGCGCGTGCGATGCTGGTTTTCGCGTCATCGAGATACACGGCGCGCACGGCTATCTTATTCACGAATTTCTTTCGCCTCTAAGTAATCAACGCAATGATGAGTACGGCGGCTCGTTTGAAAATCGCACGCGCATGCTGCGCGAGATCGTGCAAGGTGTACGCGAATCGTGGCCGAAAGGTGCGCCATTGTTCATGCGGATTTCAGCGACGGATTGGGTCGAAGGCGGCTGGGATTTAGAACAGTCCGTCACACTCGCCCAGGAGCTGAAACAACTCGGTGTCGATCTTATCGACTGCTCGTCTGGCGGCACCGTGCCGCACGCGAACATTCCCGTAGGCGTGGGTTATCAGGTACCTTTTGCGCAGCGCATTCGCCAAGATGCTGAAATCCTCACCGGCGCAGTCGGAATAATCACATCGCCCGCGCAAGCCGAACAGATTATCAATACCGGGCAAGCCGACGCGATTCTCATGGCGCGCGAATTTCTGCGCGAGCCGTACTGGCCGTTGCGCGCCGCGCACGAACTTCGCGAATCCGTTTCATGGCCGGTGCAATATCTTCGCGCCGCACCTGGGGACGCACACGCGCGTGTTCCCGTTAATCTCGAGAAACTGAAATCGTGCTTCGAAGAACAACACGCCATTCCCGAGCGGCGGTGACGCACTAGTAAAGAAGGCGTGCAGAGGACTGCCCGCCCTACCGATCGTCTATATGGTAGCGCGCATCATTCCGTGCGCGCCGTGTACAGCTGCTCGAAACAGTGACAAAGTCCGATTCTTAATTCTGTTTGTGCAGTGTTCCTTGCCCGTCGCCTTGCAGCGAGCACATTGCGCAAAACACGCCAAAACTGGTCCGACCACAACGCACGCGCAAAACACCTGAGATTTTCAGCTTGCGCTCGTGGCGAATCCGAGGCTTAGAGCAAGAGCGCATTTGAATTATGGTCACATCTTCTGCAGGGGATCTTCGGAATTTTGCTGTCGTGGGTCACGCGTCGTCCGGGAAAACAACGCTCAGCGAGGCGATGCTCGCATGCGCGGGCGTCATAGGTCGCATGGGCAACATCGCGCAAGGCACAACTGTTTCAGATTATCACTTCACCGAACGTCAGCACCAGATTTCCACACAAGCTTCGCTGCTGCATTGCACGTGGATGGGCAAGAAGCTGAACATTCTCGACACGCCGGGTTATCTCGACTTCATCAGCGAAGCGCTTGCGGCAGTGCGCGTGGCGGACTTCGCGCTCGTAGTGGTGCACGCGCAACATGGCATCGGCGTGGGCACGGAACGGGTGTGGCAGTGCGCGACGGACTGCGGTATCCCGAAGGTAATCGTCGTCAATGCCGTCGATAAACAGAATGCGCACTTCGACGAAGTGCTGGCCGACGCGCGCGCCCAATACGGGCCAAAGGTTTTTCCGCTCAATATCCCGACCAATCCCGGGCCGAACTTCAACCAAGTACTCGATGTGTTGCGCAGCGAAATCGTGACGTATGAAACCGACGGAAACGGAAAGTTTCGTGAGGAGCCGGCGACGGGCGAATGGAAGGAGCGCGCTGAACAACTGCATCGTGAATTGATCGAATTTATCGCGGAATCGGATGACACGTTGCTGAACAAGTTTTTCGAGCAGGGCTCATTGTCTGAGGAGGAATTTCGCGCGGGCATTCACGCGGCGGTGCAGGCGCAGACGTTCATCCCGCTTTTCTGCACCTCAGCTACATCCAATGTCGGCGTCCGGCGTCTGCTCGACTTCATCGCGAAATACGGATCCTCGCCGCTCGATCGCGAGAAGGTCGATGCAGAAGACGCGCGTAGCGGCGCTCAAATCGAAGTAAAGATCGGCGGCACCGAGCCGGTGCTCCAAGTATTCAAGACGATGAACGAAGAACACTTTGGCGAGCTTTCGTTCTTCCGGATTTATTCCGGGCAAATCACAACCGGTGGTGATTTGTTCAATGCCAGCCGGAGCACCACCGAACGCATTGGACAGATTTTTCTGCTCAATGGCCACACGCGCGAGACAGTGTCGCGTCTCGGCGCGGGCGACATTGGCGCGACGGTGAAACTCAAGAACACGCACACCGGCGACACACTTTGCGCGTCGAATCATCCGGTAAAACTTCCCGTGCCGGAATATCCGCGCCCGAACATTCACGCTGCGCTGCAAGCCCAGGCGCCAGGTGAAGAGGACAAAATGGCCGCGGGGCTCGCGACGTTGCACAACGAAGATCCGGCATTTGTTTTCCGTGTGGATCCTGAGTTGCATCAGACGATCATTTCCGCGCAGGGCGAACTCCATCTTGAAGTGATCGCGGAGCGTCTTCGACGGCGGTTCCGCCTTCATTTCGATCTTATCCAGCCGCGTGTGCCGTTTCGCGAAACGATTCATGGCCGCGCGGACCACACGTACCGACATAAGAAGCAAACCGGCGGCGCAGGGCAATTCGCCGAAGTCGCGCTCAAGCTCTCGCCCGCGCCGCGCAACTCCGGCATCGCCTTCCGCCAATCACTTTCAGGCCAGAATGTGGATCGCGTGTTCGTGCCGTCCGTCGAGAAGGGCATCGGGAAGGCATGCGCCGAGGGGATTCTCGCCGGCTACCACGTCGTGGACGTCGAGACGGATTTTTACGACGGCATGATGCACCCTGTGGACTCGAAAGACATTGCATTTCAGATCGCTGGCTATTGGGCGTTTAAGGAAGCATTCATGAAAGCGCGGCCCTGCTTGCTCGAACCAATCAACGAGATCGAGGTGCGGATCCCCGAAGATTGCATGGGCAAAGTCGTGGGCGATCTTTCCAGCCGTCGCGGGAGAATTCTCGATACAGGTACCGAGGGACGATTTCAAATCATTCGCGCCGACGTTCCGGCGATGGAACTGTACCGCTACGGGAGTATTCTGCGCTCGCTCACCGGCGGACGCGGCGTTCACTCCGAGCAATTCAGTCGCTACGAAGAAATGCCGCGCGAGATCGAGCAGCGCGTGATCGACGAAGCGAAAAAAGCGCGAGCAGGCAACAGCAACCCGGGGCGTTGAGCTTCGCTCGTTGCCGTCCAAGCCTTCGATTCGCCGCAGCATTCTCCCGAGTAAGAGTTGATGTCGTTATGCGAATGTTAACCGTTAAAGATAAAGCATTAGTCCTCTAAATCGGCGCCTTGGGAGCGCTCAAACTCTTACTGTAAAAACCAGACCGGTCGAAGCAGCAAACCCGCCGTTTCCCGGCGGCGAGCATCGAGCAAGCGTTTTTGATTCTGCGCGCGCGTGTTTCTGGCTGCTTGGCCGAAGTGATCCAGTGGATCCAATCTCTGCGTGCTTTCGGCGTGATGTCCGACCACAATTTTCTCGTCTTCGGATCGGCGGCCGTGAAAGCTTTTCTTAGATCTGCCGGCACTTCCGGTTCCGGTTCATCTGCCGTCGGCGCGATCTCAACCGTGACAACATCGCCTGCTTCTGCGCCCGCAGTTGCGGACAGCTTCCGATCCACTCTGAGCCAGTGACTTTTCTGGCCGTCCGGTTCGAGCACAGCTTGAAAAGGCAAGCCGTTGATCTTGCCTTCGATCGCGATCACGCCGCGCGACGGCAGTTTCGCGGTGGCGCTTTTTGGTAGGATGAGAAAAGTCCATGAGTCGCCATGCTTCGCGCTCTCGTCGGCCCGAGAGCGGGCGGGCTCCAGTGCTGGACGGAGGAGCTTCGCTTTGAAACGGATCGCGGAAGCGTTCTTGGCCATTCTGCTCGATAACATTTATTTGGTATCGGCCAAGCAACAGTTATTGATGCTCGGCGTGCAAGATTTTGGGTCTAGTTCGATCTGCGCTCGATATTCAGCTGTCGATCAGCAATACTGCATTAATGAACTGGTGCCAAAGTCATCTCGTAAATGGCAGGGACGGATCGCTGAGCCGTCCGTACCCTGTTTGCAATGATGCGGGGCGCCCTCGCCGCGGTGAGCAGGCTTTGCTCGCGCTTTACCTCGCCGCTGCTTTTTTGATCGCATTTGTCGGTGTTAGTTGTTCGCGCAAACCGGCCCAGACTGATCCTCAGCCGCCGGAAGTATTGGTAACGACCGTAACGCCGCGCGACGTCCCGCGGGTGCTCGAGCGCGTTGCAACATTGGATGGTTTCATCAACGCCAACATCAACGCGCAGGTGCAAGGCTACATCGTCGCGCGCGATTACACCGAGGGCGGCGTCGTAAAAATAGGCGATCTTCTTTTCCAGATTGATCCACGCCCATTCGAAGCCGCATTGGCCGAAGCCAAGGGAACCCTGGCAAAAGACAAAGCGACGGAGGCAAAAACTGATGCGGATGAAAAACGCCCTCTCGATCTGTTTAAAAAACAAGTCATCAGCGATTCGGAGCGAGATACAGCCACTGCAGCCGCAGAGTCCACCAGAGCAAATGTCGGAGCCGATCAAGCGGCAGTACAACAGGCGGAACTCAATCTTGGATACACCAAGATCATCGCGCCGATAGAAGGTGTGGCAGGCTTTGCCAAGGCACAGGTTGGCGATCTCGTTAGTCCAACAAGCGGTCCGCTCACCACGGTTTCACAAATCGATCCGATCAAAGCCATCGTCACCACCGGCGAAGGTCCCTTTACAGATTTCGTTTCACGACATCCGGATCCAAAAGAACGCGACGCCTACGTCAAGAGCCTTCAGTTCGAATTGATTCTCGGCAATGGCGAGGTTTATCCGCAGAAAGGTAAGTTTTATGCGCTTGACCGCAGCCTGGATCCAAGGACGGGCTCGATCCATTATGAAGTGACTTTTCCGAATCCGGGAAACATTCTTCGGCCCGGACAATTCGGTAAAGTTCGTTTCGTCGCCGATATAAAAAAGGGCGCGATCGTGATTCCTCAGGAAGCGGTAAACGATTTACAGGGCAGCGATCAAGTCGCAGTTGTTGGTAACGACAATAGAGTAAGTATCCGTCCGGTCACGATGGGCGAACGCATCGGCGCGATGTGGGAAGTGAAGGAGGGACTTAAACCGGGCGACAAAGTTATTGTGCAAGGCATTCAAAGAGCCCGGGAAGGCGCGCGGGTCACAGTGAGAGAGTGGACGCCGCCGGGCGATGCGTTGGTTTCAAAATCGGATCCGACGAAGTAGCGCTATCAAATGTCAGAGTTTTTCGTCAGGCGTCCGATTGTCGCGATCGTTATCGCGATTTTGATGACGCTTATTGGCGCCGTCTGCATCGTTGCTTTACCTGTCGCGCAGTATCCGCAAATCGCGCCACCTGAAATTCAGGTGCAAACGCACTACACAGGCGCCGATGCGCTGACGGTTGAGCAATCTGTCGCCGCGCCCATCGAGCAGCAAATGAGTGGCGTCGATAACATGAACTACATGTACTCGATCAACGCCAGTAGTGGCGACATTCGACTGATCGTCGATTTCGATGTGGCGACCGATCCGAACATCGATCAAGTGCTCACCCAACTCCGGGTATCACAAGCGCAATCGCAGTTGCCGGCTGAGGTGAACAACTACGGTGTGACGGTTAAAAAGTCGACTACGGCGCCGTTGATGCTTATCGGGTTGTACTCGCCGAACCAAACCTACGACAACATTTTCCTTGCGAACTACGGGTACATAAATCTGGTCGATCAACTGACGCGCGTTCCGGGGATTTCCAACGTGCAGGTTTTCGGTGCCGGGCAATACGCGATGCGGCTATGGGTAAAACCCGACCAACTGGCCAAGCTCGGAATCACTGTGCCGGACATCATCAATGCGGTGCAGGAGCAGAACACAGTGAACCCCGCGGGTCAGATCGGCGGCGAACCGATTCCGAGCGGACAAAAATTTACGTACACCGTGCGTGCGCAGGGGCGGCTGCAAACACCGGAAGAGTTTGGCAACATCGTCGTGCGGGCAAATCCCGATGGCTCTTTCGTTAGGGTGAAAGACATCGCGAGAATCGATCTGGGAGCGCAGACCTATAACCTCAGGTCACGACTCAACGGCCAGCCGTCTGCCATACTTGCGCTTTATCAGCTTCCCGGAACGAATGCGCTGAAGGCTGCACAAGGAGTTCGCAAGTTAATGGCGGAAGCAAAGCAGCGTTTTCCGTATGACATGGATTACGCCGTTTCACTCGACCAGACGCTCTCGGTTACCGAAGGATTGCACGATATCATTAAGACATTGTTTCAAGCCCTCGCGCTGGTCATCCTCGTCGTTTTCATTTTTTTGCAAACCTGGCGCGCGACCCTGATCCCGCTGTGCGCTGTGCCAGTGTCTTTGGTCGGGACCTTCGTCCTGTTTCCATTGTTCGGATTCTCGATTAACTCGCTTTCTCTATTCGGTCTGGTGCTGGCGATCGGGCTGGTTGTCGACGACGCGATTGTTGTTGTCGAAGCCGTCGAGCGCCACATCGAGGAAGGCATGTCACCGCGGGACGCGACACTCCAGGCGATGCGTGAAGTGTCTGGACCGGTGATCGGCATTGCGCTCGTGCTTTCCGCAGTATTTATTCCGACTGCATTCCTCCCCGGCATCACGGGCAGGTTGTATCAGCAGTTCGCGCTGACGATCGCGATCTCGGTCATCATTTCCGCCTTCAATGCGCTCTCGCTTAGTCCTGCACTTTCCGCGCTTTTGCTGCGGCCGCGCAAACAGAGTGGTGGTCCTCTTCGATGGTTCTTCGATCGGTTCAATCGCGTTTTCGGTAGCGCCACCCACGGCTATGTGAACTGGTCTCGTCTCGCGATCCGGAAAACGATTCTCAGCTTCGCCTTGCTTGCTGCGCTCGCAGTGGGCGCCGGCTTTTTCGGATCCAAATTACCGAGCGCCTTTTTGCCCGAAGAAGATCAGGGGTACGTATTCATTTCACTCCAGCTACCGAATGCGGCATCACTTGAGCGCACCGATCAAGCATGCCGCAAGATCGAAAGCATTCTCGCTAACACGCCTGGCGTGAAGTACACCACCAGTGTTATCGGTTTTAGCCTGCTGAGCCTGGTGCAGAGCACCTACAGCGCTTTCTTCTTCGTCACCTTCAAACCCTGGAGCGAACGCAAAAAAACTGAAGAACAATACGAAGCGATCAAAGCGCATCTGAGCAAGGAACTGGGTAGCCTGACCGAAGGCATCGCTTTCGCATTTTCTCCGCCGGCAATTCCCGGCGTTGGTACCGCCGGTGGCGTGACGTTTGTATTGGAAGACCGCGCCGGAAAAGACGTCGCGTTCCTTTCCCAAAACGTAAAGACCTTTATGGAGGCAGCGCGTAAACGGCCCGAGTTCGCCGGGATGATTACGACATTTTTGCCGAGTGTTCCGCAGGTATTCGTCAAGGTTGATCGCGACAAAGTGCTGAAACAAGGAATCGATCTCAGCGAGGTATATCAAACACTGCAGACATTCATGGGAGGATTTTTCGTAAACTATTTTAACCGGTTCGGTCGAACATGGCAGGTGTACATCGAAGCGGAAGGCGATTACCGCAGGGATGCGAGCAACATGGGCCAGTTTTACGTTCGTAATTCGAACGGTGATTCTGTTCCGCTCGATGCAATCGCAACGATCCAAAACATCTCCGGTCCGGAATTCACGCTTCGATACAACGAATACCGGGCCG
This sequence comes from Nitrospirota bacterium, assembly GCA_050257685.1. Lineage (GTDB taxonomy): Bacteria > Verrucomicrobiota > Verrucomicrobiia > Chthoniobacterales > UBA10450 > Udaeobacter. Next base: position 1,224 of record JBLMXH010000201.1, on the reverse strand, counting down.
CTCAAATCAATGTCACCGCCGCACCGGGCTACAGCTCTATACAGGCAATGAACGCTCTGGAAGAGGTGTTCCGCCAAACGATGCCTGCCGAGATGGGTTACGACTACCTGGCAATGTCGTTCCAAGAGAAAAAGGCGCAGCAGGGCGTTTCGCCACCGACAGTTTTCGGAATGTCGCTGATCTTCGTCTTTCTCATCCTTGCGGCACTTTACGAGAGCTGGTCGTTGCCGTTCAGTGTCCTGCTCGGAACGCCGATAGCAGTGTTCGGTGCATTCGCCACTCTTTGGCTGCGCGGGATGCAAAATAACATCTATGCGCAAATCGGTTTGATTATGCTCATCGGGTTGGCTGCGAAGAACGCGATCCTTATTGTTGAATTCGCCAAGGACGAATACGAAAAAGGCAAACCACTGCTCGACGCAGCGCTCGAAGGCGCCCGCCTTCGTCTGCGCCCCATTCTCATGACGTCGTTCGCGTTCATCTTTGGATGCATCCCACTCTGGTTTGCCAGCGGTTCCGGCGCTGTCGCGCGACGTGTGCTTGGCTCGACAGTGATCGGGGGAATGATCGCCGCGTCAGCAATCGCAATCTTCCTTATCCCGGTCACCTTTTACGTGATCGAGCGACTATTTGCCGGGCGAAAAGAAAAGCCGGGAACGAAAATCACTGCGCCGCCCCGGGTGCCTGAGTCTGCGGTCAAAGCTTAACCGCGCTTTGCAATCTGTAGCCACGCGCCTGCGGCCGATCCAAATGGTAGGGCGGGCAGTCCCCTGCCCGCCGTATCGAACTGCACAAAACGGCGCGCACGGGAGTGACGCGCCCTACCGTACGGCTGACAGGGCCACGGCTACAGAAGTGCGGCCAGGCGCCTGTAGCGGCGGTCTCCGACCGTCGCGAATGCACATCGGCGCTCAGAGAGCGCCGCTACAGCCGAACATGTGAAGCGCAAAACTTGTGGGTTGCCCTACAAATTTTTCTTCGTCCAGCTGTCGACCCGATCGAGCGCTTTCTCGATATTCTCGATCGAATTCGCCACGCTGAATCGCAAATAACCTTCACCGAATTCTCCGAACGCCGTACCTGATAAACCTGCAACCCCGCAGTCCTCGAGAAGAGCGTCAGCTAATTTTTTCGATGGCCACCCAGTTTCCGTGATATTCGGAAAGACATAGAACGCACCGTGAGGCAGACGGCACGAGAAGCCTTTGATTTTGTTGAGGCCGG
>JBLMXH010000200.1:0-4594 GCA_050257685.1 Nitrospirota bacterium | reverse complement strand
CATGAAGTTATCGAATTGCGGCCGAACGTAGCGGTGTTTCTGGTTGGATTGAATGAATTTAGTTCAATCCGATACGGGGGTTTGCCAGGTGACGATTTTTATTGGACCGCCGGCGTGAGCCGCCGGGTGCACCACCCGATGATGTTCTTTTTGGACAAAGCAATTGAGGAGAGCAAACTTGCACAATTATTGTTTATCCAAACCGGGATTTATCGCAGCGCGAGGCTAACTGGCCGAAAGGTCGATCTGGCTTTGGTCGATCAGGACATCGATTATTATTTTCGTACGCAGGAATATACTGCGGTTCTCTGCAAACATTATTCGATTAAGTGCATGTTTATTCTGCAACCGACGCCCTTGGTGCAAAGCCATCTAAATGACCGCGACCATCTGATCGTTCAGGAACACTTAAAATATTTTCCGCAGGATCGTGAAATAATCGGCCGCGGCTATTCTCTCCTAAAGATGGGCCGGAATGACAATCATTTACTGGACCCTTCTGAACTATTTGATGGGGTCCCTGATGCGTATTTTGATGTAGATCACTTCACAAAGGTCGGCAACGCATTGCTGGGCAGGTACATTCATGAAGCTATAGCGCAAAGTGTGCGGGCGGCCGAGGGGGGCCCATCACCGCGTTGATCGCCACAGTGCGGAGCCTTGGCATCCGTGCAAAACAAACGGCAGCGCTTCGCTGAAAGGCTGCCGCTATTCCGAGTTGGCGAACAGAGGCGGCCGATTTTAACTCCGGGACGTTCTCAACGCCTATCGACGTGTCCAAGTTGCACATAAGTACCGATTATCGACTTTCTGCAAGCAATTGAGCCAATTCCTTAGCAAGGACATCGTGGCCGAATTTGGATAGGTGCGGATCATTATAAAATCGCATGTCTTCTTTTTTGATCTCCCTTTTATCAAATTTCGATTCTAACTCAATTGCCAAAGGCAGCACGGCGAAGTCGTTTGCTTGTTTACTGGCAACTTGTAAAAGTCTTTCAATGTCCGGCCCGGCGCAAGGGTAGCTGGCTAAGCAGGGATAGGCAGCAATATAGAGTTTGGCACCGTTGCTTTTTACAGCCACAGAGAGTGACTTTACCAGTTTTATTAAAGTCTCGGCCTGATCAGCTGGTATAAGAGTATATGCAAGTTTGAGCTCTGATCGAGAAGCACGCCACCTTTCGAAGAACTCGATTGCCATTGATGTGATGTAGAAGTGATCACTCACGAAAACACGGAAATTTAGATACGCACGTTCTAAATTCGAAATATCCGGCAGATAATATGTTCCATGGAAAACGCGCCCAAAACGTTTCGCAATGTTTAAATAGGGAGAACGCTCCATATTTTCAAATAAGTCGTTATCAGTAATCAGATACAAAACTGCATTATGCCTTATTGATCCCGAAATACGTGTGTAGTTCGCAATAACTTCATGCGTGTCATAACCTCTAACACCAAAATTAGCGCCGACTATATGAGTCGTTTCACAATTGTTGTTAATTCTCGAAACGAATGTTTCATCGTCATTAACCTCAAAACCAGCAGTTGTTGAATCTCCCACGAATAAAAAAAATGGAAGATTTTCACAATTTCCCATCGAGCTCTTCCTTTCACCAAGAGGACCTATTGAGACGAGCGCTGAAAACGAGTCGAGAAAGCCGCCAAACCTTCCAGAAAAGTTTGGCTTATTAACGTGTCCCACTGTACGGTCTGCGATAAAGAACGAAGAAACGCCTCTAATACCTAAAATATAGGTGACGATTGCATCGGTCAGAAACCATAACGCTATCGTTATAAGGACCGGGGCAAGAAAGATCATAAAGAAATTTTTTCGGATCATCTCGACGAATCCACCAGTCGACCCGACGGAATGGCTCATTTAATCTAATTCAAATGCGTGGCTATAATTAAGCTTCAGGCGTAAATCCTGCTCCGCCTTTTGCAGGACGCAATTGCCAACAACTAATAGATCGAGTTCGTTTCCCATGAAGCAGCGGAAGGCATCCTCTGGCGTACAGACGATCGGTTCTCCGCGCACGTTGAAGCTGGTGTTGACCAGCACTGGGCAGCCTGTTTTCTCCTTGAAACGCGTAAGCAGCCGGTGGAATAGCGGATTGGTATTTGAGTGCACCGTCTGAATGCGTGCCGAATAATCGACGTGCGTAACGGCCGGAATTTCTGAACGCGCAATATTGAGTTTGTCGATGCCGAAAAGGGACTGTTCGTCGAGAGTCATGGCGCGGCGCCGATCTTTGCGCACGTCCGCCACAATTAGCATGTAGGGGCTATCGGAATCGAGTTCAAACCAATCGCAAAGATCCTCGCGCAGTACCGAAGGCGCGAACGGGCGAAAGCTCTCGCGATACTTGACCTTTAGATTGAGGTTGCGCTGCATGGTTGGTGAGCGCGGATCGCCCAGGATGGAGCGTGCACCGAGGGAGCGCGGACCGAATTCCATGCGGCCCTGAAACCAGCCGATCGCCTTCTGTTCCGCAAGAGCGTCGGCCGTCCGTTCCACCATGGCGTCTTCGCTGTCAACGGAGAAGCGCGCTCCAGCTGCCGTCAGCCGTCCTTCAATGTCCCTCTGACTATAGCTCGGGCCGAGCAACGAACCATGCATACGGTCACCGCCATTCGGTTTTCGGGGATGGCGCTCGTAGAGATGGACCGCCGCAAGGGCAGCCCCGATCGCACCACCTGCATCGCCCGCCGCGGGCTGAATCCAGATGTTTTCAAATGCACCATCGCGCAGGACCTTGCCATTGGCGACACAGTTGAGCGCCACGCCGCCGGCGAGGCACAAGTTGCGCGCGCCAGTCTGTTTGGCGAGTGACCGGGTCATCCGGAGTACAACCTCATCCAGCACGGCCTGGATCGAGGCGGCAATGTCCATATGAAAGGGCGTAAGCAGCTCATCCGGAGACCGCACGGGCGCGCCAAACAGGTCGGAAAATCGCTGGTTGGTCATTGTCAGGCCGCTACAATAATCAAAGTACGACATGTCGAGCCGGAACGAACCATCGGGCTTTAGGTCAATGATCTTATCGAGAATGAGCTTGGCGTACCTCGGCTCCCCATAGGGGGCAAGCCCCATGACTTTGTACTCGCCTGAGTTCACCTTGAACCCCGCATAGTAAGTGAACGCCGAATAGAGCAGTCCGAGCGAATGCGGGAAATGAATTTCCTGAAATACCTGCAGCCGGTTGCCGGAGCCCATTGCTGCGGACGTGGTCGCCCATTCTCCCACCCCATCCATTGTTAGAATCGCCGCGTCCTCGTACGGCGAGGGAAAAAATGCCGATGCCGCATGACTGAGGTGATGCTCACAGAACAGCAGCCGCCCTTTCCAGTCGTCGTTCTCGCTGAACCGCTTCAGCTCGCCGCGAAGCAGCGATTTCTGGAACAGCTTTTCCCGCAACCACAGCGGCATCGCCATCTTGAACGAGCGGAAACCGCGAGGAGCCGTGGCTACGTAGGTCTCCAGAAGCCGCTCGAACTTCAGAAACGGCTTGTCATAGAAAACGACATAGTCCAGTTCGTCCAGGCGAACATTTCCCTCTTGCAGGCAGTAGGCGATTGCGTTTTGGGGAAACGACGAGTCGTGCTTCTTGCGGGTAAAGCGTTCCTCTTGCGCGGCGGCAATGATGCGGTCGTCGTCGACGAGGGCCGCAGCACTATCGTGATAAAAGGCTGAAATGCCAATGACACGCATCGCTAATGGACTGGATCAGTTAGAACAGTGTGTAGATGAATGGAGCGACAGCGGAGCCCTTGCTCAGTACCACAAGACCGCCGAACACCACCATCATCAAAAAAATTGGCAATAGCCAGAATTTCTTGCGGACACGCATGAAACGCCACAACTCGCCCAGAAAGTCCATCACCCAATTTCCTCAGAATTGATCTTTCATCGTCTCTGGTTCAGGTCCAGGGGGCTGCCGAGCGATCCAATAACTACTGCATTGAGGCTCACGTTTGAGCCGGAGCAGGTCCTTTCCCAACGTCCGCATTATGACACCGGTCGGCCAAACTGCGGCATAGAACAATAGACCCATGACTATGGGACTGACCACAGAGTGTAGCAGCAGACCAAACCTGAACCAGAGCCAATTGAGGGGCCTGAGCGCTGCGGGACAAAAAATACCCCCGGTAGAAAATACAAGCGCGATTGCTGCGAGCCAGGGCCAAGCCTTCCCCCCATGCCACCAGTTCAACAGCGCGAACAACCCTAGGGCGACTGCAACGACAATGCCAAAGGAACGTTCCGAGCCGCGTATAACGGTCTCCTCCCGTGAAAAACTCTCGTGCGTGGTGTGTGTGCTCATGATTTATGCGTTAGCCCTTCGAAGGAGCATATACTACTCTTTAGCTTAGCACCAAAGCGCGCGCATCGTTAAAATCCGGCGCTGAGCTACTATAAGACGCGCAGCCGGCTGAAACTATCAGCCCTGGCGATCTTCATCTCGCCATGAGTACGGCTCGGATTCCGCCGCCACTGACCGAATGTATTCGCCCATCAGGTTGGGGATCACCCTAGGGCCTGTCTTCAGTTAGGCGAGTTTTGCGCGAGAACGGATCAGAATCAAACGCAGAA
>JBLMXH010000199.1:0-3204 GCA_050257685.1 Nitrospirota bacterium | reverse complement strand
TCATTCCGGTTCGCCAAGCTCGTGTTCCAGCGTGATAACTTCCTCTTCCATTTCCCGGAGTTTCACGCGTTCTGCTGCGCCACTCGGTTTGTAAAAAAGGTAAACAACCGCGCCCGGAAGGCAGCAAACGAGAATGATCACGAAACTTAACGACCCGATGAGAATGGCCTTTGCTTCCGGAACGCCGCAGAGCCCATTGAGCATGATCTGCAAAACTTTTTCACGCAGCCCGATTCCAGCGAAACTGATCGGTAAAGCCGAGATCGTTCGTTCAACCGGCATAATGGCAAAAAAATCGACTAGCGGCACCCAGACCCGCAACGCATAGGCCGCAAACAGAAAAGCTGTGAACGTTGCAAGATGCGCCACGATGGAGGCACCAAACGCAACGAGCGATGCCCGCCAATGATGCGCATACAGATGATAGGCCGCGAAAATCTCAATCAGCTTATCGCGTCCGGGGAAATGGGCGGGGAAAAAACGGAACAGCTTGAATCCACTGATGACGAACGTCGCAACCAGAAATGCAACCGACGCGCTCAGAAGAATTAGCAGCAGCCAGAGCAAATTTCGGGTCTCTGGTTTTTGCGAAAGGAAATCGTATCGCAACGCAATCAAAGTGGCGGTAACCGCAACGAGAGCAACCAGCCCGATGAATCGATCGAAAACTACCGCGAGCAGCGCGCCCGCTTTCTTGTCAGGCGTTTCCTTCAACAGGTAATAACTTTTGATGATGTCGCCGCCGGTACCTCCGGGGAGAAATTGATTGTAAAATAAACCGATGAAGAACAGTCCGGCGAGCCGCGGCACACTGAGATGAATGTCCTGCACTTTCAGCAAAACGTGCCAGCGAAACGCGGCTGCTGCTTCCACGACGAAATAGGCTAGCATCGACATCAGAACCCAGCGATACTCCGCGTGCCGGAGCGCTTCGAGCATTTGGGCTCGCCGGGTTGGATCGTGGTAAACCCAGTACAGCACCCCGATGGTGACGCTGAGCTGGAAAATCGTGGCCAGGACTTTCTTCATTCGCCAAACCGTTCCTTCCAGATTCGAACGGACTGGCGAATCGCATCCGCCGTTTTGTTCGGGCCCATCTCCCAAACAAATAAGCAGTTTGTGGGAAGAAGCGGAACAAGTTTATCAAAATCTATTCCGCCCGTAAAAGGCGGTTCATGATCTTTAGCAGGCCAAACGCAGTCCTGCACGTGGCAGCCAAACGCCCGGGAGCCGACTGCTCTCAACCACTCATCATGGTCAATGAATCCCAAATTCTCCTTAATTTGTGAGTGGCCGAAGTCGTGCCAATAGCCGACCTGCCCCGAATTCAACTGGTGCAACAGGCCCGGCAATTCGCGTTCGCTTGGAATCTCCTCGTAGCCGCGCCGGCTTTCGAGAGCGATCCGGACGTTCCTGGAAGCCGCGTGCTCAACGATGCGACGCAGGCAATCTTTCACCCACTGCAAATGAGCGGGTGCGCGTCGTTCGCGCATTTCCACCGCTTTCAGCTTGGCTCGTACGTATTCGCGAGAGAGATGCTTGCCCGCTTTTGTCATCTGGATCAATCGCTCGGTAATTGGCCGCATTTCCACCTGGCCCAAATGGAGCACCACAAAGGGTGCGCTCAATCGTTCGGCGAAATCAATTGTTTGAAGCGTTTGTTTAACAGCGCGCTCACGTTCTCGCTGAGACAGAGCAGAAACCTGATAACAATCCGGCGAAGCCACCATCACTTCGACGGGCAACGGACAGAAATTATGCAAGCTGCTGAAACGAACCTCGCCCGAATCGAACATTTTCTGAATACCCGGTATCAGCGACAACCGTACCCCATGGCCTAGTTCGATCATATCAAACCCGAGTTCGGTTTTAATTTCGCGCAGCATTTCATCTCCGGCGGTATGTCGGCCGGAGTTCCAGCAAGTGGAAAATGAAATCATCGGTACAAAATAATCCTGTCACTCTGAGCGGAGTGAAGCACGGCGGAACGAAGTCGAAGCTGCAACGCAGCCGACAGAGTGGGCGAGGCGAGGCTTTCAGTCCCGTCGCAGAAGCTTGAGTGTTTCAACGGGATCCCTCGACTCCGCTGCGTTCCGCTCGGGATGAGCGCCTGCGTGAACGTCGACATTCAGCAAACCGGCTCAATTTCAGGCTCCGGGGCGGGGGAAACCGGTTGATCACAAACATGCCGTCCGGCAATACTCAAAACCGAGAAAGCGGCGAAACCATAGATCACAGATGCAATCGTCAAAATCGTTCGCATACCAATGAGATCAGCGAGTCCGGGGATGATCAGGCCTGCGATGGGCATCAGGCCAAAAAAACTCATGCCAACAACTGCCGATACCCGGCCCCGCAAATGCGGCGGTGCCTGTTCCTGCACGATTGTGTTAGTAAGGCCAAAGTTCATCGACAGAGCAATGGCGATAGCCGCCATCGCGCAAGCAGTCAGCCAGAAACCTCCCGACACGGACATGAGAAAAACACCGAGGGCAATGGCTAACACGTTTCCGGTCATGAATTTCAACCGATGCTCACGCGCAACGCTAAGTAATCCAATCGAACCAAGAAACGCGCCACTCCCGGAAATCGCCATCAGTCCGCCCATGCTTGTGGCCCCCAGATGAAGGATATCCCGCACGTAAAGCGGGAGCATCACTGAGATCGCCGGAAAAACAAAGATTGTGTTCAGCGCAATCAGGGTGATGAGGGAAACGATGATGCGATGGGAGCGAACATAGCGGAATCCCTCCAGGATTCCGCTGCGGCGTTGTTCTTCTTCCTCCGGTGTGCCCAACGGCCGTTTTGGTAGCGAGATAAGTGCTGCGATCAATGCAACAAACGAGAAAGCATTCGTGAAAAATGCAGATGCCGCGCCAAACCAACCGACAAAAAGGCCGGCCAGCGAGGGGCCGATCAAACGCGATCCATGAAACACCGATCTGTCGAGGGCGACAGCCGCGGCGATTTCCTCCCGTTTTACCAACTCCGGCACGAGCGCACTGATCGCCGGCATTTCGTAAGAGAAAGCAATTCCTAGAAGCAAAGCAAAGAAAATAATGTGCCAGACACGGACGTGGCCGCTCATCACCAGGAATCCCAAAGCCACAGCAAAGATGATTTGCACGATTTGCGTTGCTACCAGGATCTTGCGTTTGTCGATCCGGTCAGCCAATGAACCCGCTATCGGAGCAAGTATCAAAG
>JBLMXH010000198.1:0-8099 GCA_050257685.1 Nitrospirota bacterium | reverse complement strand
GTTTACCTTGGCGACTTCTTCCGCGACCAAGCCAAATTCAGGCTCGTTGGTGTTATCGTTCTTCCAGTGAAACGTCACGGGTCTAAGAGCCAGGATGCCTTCACTGAGCTTATCGATCGGTGCAATATCCTTTTTGAAGCGCCGCGAGGAAAGAGTCGCATCGGCGAGCTGATTGTTGGGGCCAACCACTACAGCATGGGATCCAGCGACCGGCGTTTGGTTGAAGATGCCGCCGACAAAACAGCTCGAAGCTCCATTCGTAGTTTGGAGGTTGTTGCCGATCGCAATGCTGCCAAAGCCTAGAATCGTCAATATGTTGATGCCCCCGGTGCTCATGCTGCTGCCGATGGTGATGGCGTTGGCCACCGCGCTGGGGTTGGCGATGGTAATGCCACCGGACGTTGAGGCATTGCCGATGCGGATGGCGTTGCTCTCGCCGGCAGTGCCCTCCGTACCGGAACCGATGCAAATATTGTTACTTTCCGTGCCATTATAGTTGGACCCGGCTAACTCACCCACGGCGGTGTTGTCGTCGCCGCCCAATATGACTTCGAGGGCTCCAGAACCGATGGCGGTGTTTCTGGCGCCATTAACATTAGCCCTGAATGCAAAGCCGCCGACAGCTGTATTGAAATCGGCGGTTCCGTTTCCGCTCGAGTCATTATTCTGCCCCGCGAAAGTACCCACGGCCACGTTCGTGACGGACGCGACGTTGGAGTTAAGCGCCTCAAAGCCGACCGCGGTGTTGTCGTCGGCGTTATTAAAAACGAGAGTGGCGGCTCCAATGGCCACGTTCTGTTCACCGATGCTGTTGAGCAACAACGCAGCAGCGCCCACTGCGGTATTCGAATTTGCGGTATTCAGGACAAGTGTTCCGGCACCCACGCCGGTATTGAAGCTGGAATCCTGGATGCTAAAGAGCGACCGCCAACCAATGCCTGTATTTGCGGCCCCGTTTGCGAGGAATTGAAGGGCTTGACACCCTTCTGCTGTGGTGAAACCGGGATAGCATCCATCGGGGGGCGGAGCGAGGGCTTCCGGAGCTGCCTGTATTGGTGGCAGCAGCGCAACGAACGCTCCCCCAAAAAGGGCTGCTGTTAATGTTTTGAGTCGAGTAGTTTTCATTAGCTTAATATTTTCCTTTCTTATGGGCCCTTCTGATTCCTCTCTCGCGAGAGAGAAGTCGGTTTAGAGCCGTTGATTGTAAACGATTTGCTCAGCCCTAAGCAAAAAACCTGACCCAAAACGGTTTTCGCAAAAGCGCGAAGGGAGTGTCAAGAGCAAAATCGCGTTACAACCACGTAACGATCTGCCCGCATCGCGCTTGTCCTCCTTCCTTCCGACTTGAGCAGTACCGCCACGACACGACAGCGCAAAAAAGTTTTCCTGGTTTGCTGGTTCGCCTACTGTGCCATTGTGCAAAAAACGATGAAGGCGGTTGTGAAGGCCAAACGCGAACCGGGTCTCTGGTTGGAGGACGTTCCGGTTCCAGAAGTTGGCGGCGATGACGTGCTGATTCGGGTATTGAAAGCATCGATCTGCGGTACTGATGTGCACATCTACAACTGGGATGACTGGGCGCAGAGAACCATCCCGGTGCCGATGACCATTGGTCACGAGTTCACCGGCGTAGTTGATGCTGTCGGTGACCATGTGAAAGGATTTGCCCGCGGCGATCTCGTCGTGGGGGAAGGTCACATCACCTGTGGACACTGTCGCAATTGTCTGGCCGGGCGGCGCCATCTTTGTCCCAATACGCTTGGCGTTGGCGTCAACCGCCCCGGCGCCTGGGCAGAATTTGTCGCTATTCCGCAGGAGAACTGCTGGCATGCCGACCCATCAATCCCGCTGGACGTACTTTCCTGTTTCGACCCGTTAGGCAATGCGGTGCACACGGCGCTCTCATTCGACCTGGTCGGAGAAGACGTGCTCATCACTGGTGCGGGCCCGATCGGTTGCATGGCCATTCCGATTTGTAAACGCGCGGGCGCGCGTCACGTGGTTGTCACCGACGTAAATCCCTACCGGTTAAATCTCGCGCGCATAATGGGCGCGGATCTGGCACTGGATGTGCGCACCGAAAAAGTCACCGAAGCGATGCAGCAACTAGCGATGAAAGAAGGGTTTGACGTCGCGCTGGAAATGTCCGGCAACCCCAAAGCATTCGCTAACATTTTGCCTAACATGTTCCACGGCGGCAAAATCGCGTTGTTAGGTATTATGCCTGGCAACGCTGCCATCGACTGGAACACGGTCGTGTTCAGCGCGCTTACCATCAAAGGCATTTATGGCCGCGAGATGTACGAGACCTGGTACAAAATGACGGCCATGATTCAGAGTGGTCTCGATATTTCCCCGGTCATCACCCACCGCTTTCCGTACACGGAATTCAAGGAAGCTATCGAGCTGATGAAATCGGGTAACTCCGGGAAAATCGTACTGAACTGGGGTGAATTGTCACTCTGAGCGCAATCGAAGGACCCCTCGAACCAAGCTCCGGGGCGTTTCGGACGCTTGAACTCGCTGCGTGAAATTTCCGCTTGCAGCGATCGTGTGGCGAAAGAATTAACTGAATGAGCACACGAATTGACGAGATCGTTAAAGGTATTTACCGAATTGCCGCCTGGCAGCCGCAGTACGGGATCACATTCAACCAATTTCTGATCGCTGATGAACGCCCCGCCCTCATTCATACGGGCATGCACGACTTGCACAGCGCGATTCGCACAGCCATTCGCGAAGTGCTTGATCCGGCGAAGCTCGCGTACGTCGTTCTGTTGCATTGGGAAGGAGACGAGAACGGCGGGATGGATCGATTCATGAAAGAAGCGCCGAAATCCGAGTTGATTGGATCGATGCTGTCGATTCAACTTAATGCGATCGGCTTCGGCCTTGCCGAACGTGCGCGCGGTTTTCGCGATGGAGAAACGCTTGATCTGGGGATGCACAAGTTGCGATTTTTGGAAACACCGCACGTCCATCATTGGGATTCCATGATGGTGCTCGATGAAACCTCGCGCAGTCTTTTTCCGTCCGATTTGTTCATTCAACCTGCCGAACAGCCGCCCGTTGTTACAGAGAATCTGTCGATGCCAATGCTGGATCTTTATCGCGCAGCTGGAATTTTCGCGCACGAATTACCAATTCGCCAGGTGATCAATCGCCTGGAGAAGATGAATCTGGCATGGGTTCACCCGATGCATGGTGGATCGTTTGAGCAAAGCGCCTTTCCAAATTACGCGGGAGCGCTGCGTGAAAACGAATTCGCTTATCGCGGGATGCTACTGGGTCGCGAAATCGCGAAGGTCGCGCCGATGTAAATTTATCGTAGTGATGCGGCTTCTTTCTGCCGGCCCTCGAGCTCCAGGACCATCCGCTTAATGTGCCTGTAATCCTGGTGCCGGCGCAGAAACTGCAGGCTCTCCTCCGGATCGCCCCATTTCAGAACTTCGATGGTCTCTTCACGCGCACCCCAGTTGTTCATTTCACGCCGGTTGGCCATGTAAAGATCGATTGTGTTTCGTCCTGAAAGCGCCCAACCATAATCTTCCACGCGGTAATTTTGTCCGGTTGAGAGCAGACGAAAAACTGTGCCTGCCGGCCAGCGTGACCAATCGGCCGCTGCACTGCCGATCTGCGGCGCCCTGGCGACTGCCACGCCCCGCTTCACGTTGCGCGTTGGTTTAACGGCGCGAGTTGCTCTCGGCGCACGTTTCGGGCCGGGTGTCACGGGTTCGCGCTCTTCCATTGAGAAACGTTTAAGTGGTGGCGAATAGGATCCGCTATCGTCCACAGGAATCGCGCGCGGAGCTTCATATGCAAGCGTTGCGCTCGTTACAAGTTCAGCTCGGTGAATCGCCGGACCCGCAGCGCGCAATTCTCCTCCGAGAGCATTGTGATTACTGTACTGTCGATGGTCAGATTCTGTGTGGGTGTACGCAGTCGTCCGGACCTGTTGAAAATTCGTCTTCGCCAGCGGCGGCTCGTACGCAGGCAGTGCGGCATGACGTGTGGTGCCGCAAGCGGTGAGGAGAATGATGGCGACGAAAGCCGCCAACAGAATTAAAGCGAGGTTACGACGCTCAGCGTAGGTCAAGGCGCATCACCTGCGGGAGTTATTAACAGTTATTCACAAGCACGCAAGAACTATTTATCGCTAATCTGGAACCCAAGAAACCAGGAACGGATTTGTGTTTCCTTTTTCTCATGAATTCATGGCTTCCTGGTTTCCTGATTAATCTTTTCTGCGTAATCTGCGTTTCTATGATTGCGGAATTCGATAAACAACTTTCTCAAACAATCGAGGACATTAAATCGCAAGGTCTCTTCAAAACCGAACGCGTCATTACAACTCCGCAAGACGCCCACATCGCGATCACCGGCGGCAAACGCGTGCTGAACATGTGCGCGAACAATTATCTTGGCCTGGCTGATCACCCTGCACTGATTGCCGCTGCCAAAGAAGCGCTTGATACACATGGTTTCGGCATGGCGAGTGTGCGTTTCATCTGCGGCACACAGGACATTCACAAGGAGTTGGAAGCCGCGCTTTCCAAATTCCTCGGAACAGAAGAAACGATTCTTTACCCTTCCTGCTTCGACGCCAACGGAGGCCTGTTCGAAACACTGCTCAGCGAGCAGGACGCGGTGATCAGCGATGAGTTGAACCACGCCAGCATTATCGACGGCATCCGCCTCTGCAAAGCGCAACGGTTTCGCTACAAGCACAACGAGATGGCGGATCTGGAGGCGCAACTTCGGGCGGCGCAAGACGCCCGTTTCAGATTGATCGCCACTGACGGTTGCTTTTCAATGGACGGCACGATCGCGAATCTCTCGGCCATTTGCGATCTGGCCGAAAAGTACAACGCGCTGACCATGATCGACGACGCGCACGCTACCGGGTTTCTCGGCAAAACCGGACGCGGCACGCATGAATATCGCGGCGTGATGGGCAGGATTGATATCATTACCGGCACGCTTGGAAAGGCGCTCGGCGGCGCCAGCGGCGGCTTTACCAGCGGGCGAAAACAGATTGTCGATCTTCTCCGACAACGCTCACGGCCTTATCTATTTTCCAACACCATCGCGCCGCCGGTTGTTGCTGCTTCTCTGAAAGCGCTCGAGCTTCTCAGCGCATCGACCGAACTGCGCGACAAGCTTGAGGAAAACACAAAGTTCTTCCGCGCTGGGCTGACCGAACGCGGCCTGATCATCAAACCCGGCGTGCACCCGATCGTCCCGATCATGATCGGGGATGCGGCAAAGTCACAAAAGTTCGCCGCGCGCATGTTGGAGAAAGGCGTGTACGTGATTGGTTTCTTCTATCCTGTGGTTCCCCACGGCACCGCACGCGTCCGGACGCAGGTCTCTGCCGCGCATTCGCGCGAAGATTTAGAATTCGCTACGAAGGCATTCGCGGAAGTGAATGAAGAGCTGAAATAAGTGCGTTATCTTGTCATCCTGAGCGAAGCGCAGCGAAATCGAAGGATCTCGGGCATGCGGCATTCGTGGCGAACTGAGCGGATAAACGGTCACGGCTGAGCAGTCAATTATTTTAGGGCGTCTCTGTCAGACGCCGGATCGAGCGGCGTTTCACAGAAACGCCCTAAAATGTGATATACGGATCCGCCTCTGAATAGACTGGCGCGCGGCGGACGGTATAGCAGATTATGATATGCATAAAGCTGTCGCGAGCCAGGTGGACTGGAGTGCTCTGCGCGAGGATTTCCCGATCTTGCATCAGCAGGTGAATGGTCATCCTCTGATCTATTTCGACAGCGCCGCGACCTCGCAGAAGCCGCATTCGGTTATCGATGCGGTTCGAAACTTTTACGAGCACGACAACGCTAATGTCCACCGCGGATTGCACACGCTGAGCGGCCGCGCGACCGAAGGTTATGAGCATGCGCGACGGCGGGTCGCGGAATACATCGGCGCGGCAAGTCCGGACGAGATCATCTTCACGCGCGGCACGACGGAGAGCATCAATCTGGTGGCGCAAGCCTGGGGTGGAAAATTGATTCGGCAAGGCGACGTGATTCTACTGACCGTGATGGAGCATCATAGCAATCTGGTGCCATGGCAGTTGCTGGCGGAACGCCAAGGCGCGCGTCTTCGATTTCTGCCACTGCGTGACGACGGAACTCTTGATGTTGACCAGCTTTCCTCCCTGCTAACACCGGAAGTAAAACTTTTCGCGTTCACTCACGTCTCAAATTCGCTCGGCACAATTAACCCGGTTGCCGAACTTTGCGGCAAAGCTCGCGCTGTGGGCGCGCTGACGGTGGTTGACGCAGCGCAGAGCGCTGGGCACATGCCCGTCGATGTACAGGAGTTGGGCTGCGATTTTCTTGCGTTCTCGGGACACAAAATGTGTGCACCGACTGGTATCGGCGTGCTTTACGGACGGGCGGAGGTTTTGGATGGCATGCCGCCGTGGCAAGGCGGAGGTGAAATGATTGTGAGCGTCACGCTTGAAAAGAGCACATTCAAGAAACCGCCTCACCGGTTCGAAGCTGGCACGCCGAATATTGCCGGCGCGATTGGGCTCGCAGCAGCGATTGATTACATCGAAGCGATTGGACGCCCGGCAATCTTCCAACACGATTCGCGTCTTGCGAATTATGCGGCTGACCGCCTGACCGAATTACCAGGAACGCGCACGTTCGGTCCAGGGGAAGAACGGGGTGCGCTCGTTGGTTTTGTCATGGACGCTGCGCATCCGCACGATCTCACCACCTTTGCCGATCAGTATGGCCTGGCCATGCGCGGCGGACATCATTGCAACCAGCCGCTGATGCGCCGCTTCGGCGTCTCAGGGACAACGCGCGCGAGCTTTTACTTTTACAACACGATGGAGGAGATCGATCGAATGATCGAAATCCTTCACGCTGCAGTGCGTTTCTTTTCCTGATGTGTGTGGCTTGGTGTCATTCTGAGCGTAGCGAAGCTGCAACGCAGCGGATGAAGTCCGCGAGGCCAGCCTTTCAATCTCTGATTATCTGCTCCGCCCGTGCGTTAATGATCAGCCAGAGGTGTTTGAAAGCCTGGCCTCATGCTTTGCATTTCGTTGCAGCGCTTCGCTCAACATGACAATAGGGTACGCAGTGCGTTTCTCTTCATGAGCTCGGAAATTGAAGATCTTTACCAGGAGGTGATCCTCGATCATTCGCGGCGGCCGCGGAATTTCGGCGAACTATCCGACGCTGCCGTGCTGGTCCATGGTGACAATCCGGCGTGCGGAGACGAAATTCATTTAGCCGTAAAATTCGATGCGAACGCCGGTTTGGAGGACATCAAATTCAGCGGACGCGGGTGTGCGATCAGCCAGGCTTCAGCGTCATTGATGACAATGAAATTAAAGGGCAAAAGCCGGGCGGAGGTAATGGAAATGGTCCGAGCCTTTCATGATCTTGTCACAGGCGATAGCAGCGAAGCTCCGAAGACATTGGGTGATCTGCGCGTGATGCAAGGAGTTCGAAAATTCCCGCAGCGAGTGAAATGCGCCATGCTGGCATGGCGTGCGGTGCAGCAAGCGTTCGAGCAAGGCTCTGGTGAAGCAACGGTCTCAACCGAACCGGCGTAATTGCACACACAAAGGTGCAAAGTCGAAAGGCGTTCACATACGAAATGCCAGCCTGGACGATGCCGCGGCGATTACTGAGATTTACAATCAAGGCATCGACGACCGCATCGCCACCTTTGAAACCCGGCGACGATCTGCGGAGGATCAGCGGGGGTGGCTTCAATCGATTGCCGGCCGCTATCCGGTCGTTGTCGCGCACATCGATGGCGAAATCATCGGCTGGGCCGGCGCCGGACAATACCGCGATCGGGAATGTTATCGGGGCATCGGTGAATTTTCGATGTACGTCCGTCGCGATTGGAGAAGTCGAGGCGTCGGTGACCTTCTGGTTGGTGGTCTCATCAGCGAAGCGGAGCGGCTGGGATTGTGGAAACTGGTATCGCGCATTTTTCCTTTCAACGAAGCCAGTCGCGCGCTCTGTCGCAAACACGGTTTCCGTGAGGTTGGCGTATACGAGAAACATGCGCGACTCGATGGCCGCTGGCTTGACGTCGTCATCGTCGAGCGGCTT
>JBLMXH010000197.1:0-7997 GCA_050257685.1 Nitrospirota bacterium | reverse complement strand
CGTACTCGACAAAATTGATGCCAGTCACCTGCCTGAAATTTTCGCTCAGATAATTCGGGTTCATGTGTACCGCCTTCGCAATTTTCGTCAGGGAAAGCTCTTCAGTTGAGTGTTCTTCGATGAACTTTCGGGCCTTCCAAATCGCGACCGGCTCGGCTCGCAGTCCTGATTTAGCTTTTTGAATTTTCTTTGTTGATGACACGTTAAACCCTCCGCATCCAGTTTCGCTTGCGCCGGAAGAATATGACTGTTCTTCCGTTGTCAATTCCTAACCGGATTTTGTCGTTAGGGAAAAATCGCTGGAATTGCGCCAAGCAATTTTTGCAGAGCAAAACGCAATTCCGGCGTAGCGGCTAATGCATTACTCGGCTTGCCTTTAGGCATGGAAATGAAGGGCAATGCAAACCTGAACCAAAGAAAGCGAGAGTTTACGAGAATGAAAAGAATACCATTAATTTTACTTGGTCTGATGGCGTGTCTCGCCATCGGGATATCAACAGCACAAGGACAGAAGTACAGCCTGGAAGACCTCGGTGTCATGAAAGGGATGGAAGGCAGTCAGCCTGCTGCGCTGAACATTCACGGACACGTAGCCGGCACGGCGCACAATGGGAATGTGACATGCGCCTTCTTCTACGACCCTCACAACAAATTGATGGAGGATGCCGGCGGCGCTAACAGTCGCGGGTTTGGCATCAACTCCTCCAACCTGATAGTCGGCGACTCCTTCTTTCGAGGGTCATTGACCACAAGCCATGCTGCGCTTTTCAAGGGCGGAATCGCGGTGGATCTTGGAGTCCTCAAAGGCAAAGCATACAGCCGAGCCAACAGCATTAATGCTATGGGCCAGGTTGTTGGATTCTCAGGTGCAAAGCGCGACGGCAACCAAAGCCGAGCCTTTTTGTGGACCAATCCCACTGGGATGATCGACATCGGCACGCTGGGCGGCGCTTACGCTCAGGCATATGCGATCAATGACGCGGGATCGATAACAGGGGCTTCCCAGACTCAAGGCATGGGCGCCATCCTGGCGACTCACGCGTTTATTTATCGCCAATGGGCTCCGGCGGCCAATCTGCGAATGCAGGATCTGGGTGTGTTGGGTGGCTTTTTCAGCTCTGGAATGGCCATTAACAATTACAACCATGTCGTTGGGTTCTCGACCATCAAAAGCAACGATGGGCGCGTTCATGGTTTTTTCCATGATGGGAAGAGCATGATCGATCTCGGAACGCTGAGTGGCGGCGCAGTGGCGAGCGATTACAGCGTGGCACTGGGTATAAATAACAAGGACCAGGTGGTTGGTCACACCTTTCTGCCAGCAGTCGGCGAAATGCCGCTCCAGCAAGTGGCCTTTCTCTGGACCCGAAGTAGCACCGGAACTGCAAAGATGGTGAACCTCAACAACCTGCTGAACGACACGGGAAAAGGCTATCTCCTGATCTCGGCAACAGGCATCAACGACTACGGGCAAATCGTAGCGAGCGCGTACAACATTTACGAAGGTGGAGTACGCAGCGTTTTGCTGACCCCGGTGAAGCAATAACCATGATTAGTCCTCCTCTCCGTTAAGGGCCGACAGCGTCTCTCGATTCCGAGAGACGCTTCGGCTGGAGGGGATCCTTCGAAGTACAAAAATGTGGGCCGACACTCGCCGGCTTATTCTGCAAGGTGCGCCAGGCAAGCCGCAACTCTGGGCAAGGATGAACCAATCTTTGGTTAAGCTTCGGTGATCATTCGACCAGTTTCTTCGATCCCCTCCAACCCGACCCAGCAGTTACTGCGTCTAAGAGGGTGAGTATGGCACAACCGGCCAAACTGGACCGGCATCCTGCACCGCAGCCGCTGTCCGTTTGCCGAAGATAGCGAACAGTCCCTTGCGATAGAATCTCAGACGGAATCCGTATTGCGCCGCGAATTCGATTAGCTTCTTCTTCCGATCCTTATCGGTTCTGGGGCAGATGTGCTCCAGATCCTTTTCGAAAACTGTGCAGTGCTCGTTTTGGTAACGAAAAATATCCTTCCCTGCGCGTTGCATCACGCGCTCCATTTGTTTCGCGATCGTTGCTGGAGTCTTTATCATCTGAGTCCAACTAACCGCATGCGCGTCATGGCCGCTCCCCGTTTGTTGGCGTTTGCAATGCAAAATTTGCGATGCTCGCCGGACACCGCGAATCGAGTGAAAAAGGGCTTCTGCAAGGGATTATACCCACACCAATTTTTGCCAAGGAAAAGCCAAGAAACGCAGAGCGCGAGATCGGTCGCCGCCTTACAAAGCCCACGAAGGAGCAAAATATGGAATACCTGATTTTAGTTGCGGTCGTGTCAATGATGGCGCTCTACGCGCTGATCATAGTGGGGTGCTTAAGGCAGCCCGAATGGTAAACAGCCAATTCCCAACCGAGGAGGTAATTAAGATGCATACATTATCAACACCGCTTACTAGAGAAGAGAAACATGCGCACAACGAAATCGCAGCGCTGCTCAGCACCGTGCCGGGGCTCGGGCACATCTACAAAGGCCATTACGAGATGGGTTTGTTCTGGATGTTCCTGGGGATGCCGCTTGCCGTGTTCGTGGGCATCATAGGCGTCCTAGGCACTGCAGGGATTAGCCTACTCTTCCCCATCGGCTGCTGGGCGACTCTTGCGTATGATGCCTACAATGAGAAAGACAGGCGTCATCATCATCATATGACATGGGAAGGTGACGATGAGTCGCCGGATTAATTCGCCAATACGTTCGGCTGTACCAGTGCGGGACGCCGTTAGCTCGGGCGATGGCAACGGTGCTGGTGCACTTACACGGCAAACTCTCGCAATAACGACATCGCGCGTGCTCGGCGAACGTTTCCCCGCAACGATGCCGTTGGGTCAATTTCTTTTCGAATATCTTTATCGGCGCGGTGTTCGCCACAGCTTCGGTATTCCAGGCGACTTCGTTTTGCCGACATTTACGTGGCTGGAGAAATCGAAAATCCAAACTATCACGATGACGCATGAGCCTGCTGCGGGTTTTGCTGCAGACGCTTATTCCCGCATCAACGGCATCGGTCTGGTTTGCGTCACCTATTGCGTCGGGGGACTCAATGTTCTCAACGCGATTGCCGGTGCTTATGCCGAGAAATCGCCAGTTGTGGTGGTGAGTGGGGCGCCCGGTCGCAAAGATCGCGAAAAAGATCCGCTGCTTCATCACAAGGTGAAAACTTTTGAAACGCAGCGCCGCATCTACGATGAAGTCACCGTAGCAAGCACGGTACTGCTCGATGAGCAACGCGCCGCTTCAGAAATTGTGCGTTGCGTTGAGGCATGTCTGCGCCACAAACGCCCCGTTTACATCGAGGTTCCTCACGACATTGTTGATCGCGAAATTCCGATAACCGGAATCTCGCCTGTTCCCGCTGAAAAATCCGATCCGGATACACTCGAATCGGCACTCGAAGAAACCCGCTCCTTGATTAGCGCAGCGAGGAAGCCGGTTATTCTCGCCGGAGTCGAACTGGCCCGCTATCGCACCGCTCGGTTAGTCGTCCGTATGGCGGAGAGAATGAACATTCCGATCGCCGCCGATCTTTTGAGCAAAAGTGCAGTTCCTGAAAACCATCCTTTGTACATTGGCGTTTATGGCGGCGCCATGAGCAGCGATGAACATGTTCGGAGATACGTGGAATCCGCGGACGTCGTACTCATGCTCGGCACTTTTATCACCGACATGAGCATGGGCTTTTACACAGCGAAACTTGATCGGCGACGGACAGTTTTGGCCACATCCGAGCGCGTGAGCGTTCAATATCATCGTTACGATTCAATTCAGTTTCGCGATTTTCTCGAAGCTCTCGCCACCATGAAGATCACTCCGAAGCGCTTCAAACATCCCAATCCTCACGCGCTGCCGAAGCCTCTGAGAACCGTCGAGCGGTCACGCACGCTAAGCATGGTGGACGTTTTCCGGATCCTTTCGTTGCATCTCGATGAACGCTGCTGCGTGATTGCCGACATCGGCGACGCCATCTTTGGTGCAGTGGGCATCCGCAGCGCGCGCCAGGCGCAATTCATCGCACCTGCATATTACATGTCGATGGGTTTCGCCGTTCCGGCGAGCGTCGGCGTCGCTATGGCTGCGAAAAACTTGCGCCCGTACGTCTTGGTCGGCGACGGCGCGTTTCAGATGACCGGAGCTGAAGTCTCCACCGCACTCCGCCTCGGTTTGAATCCGATCATCATTGTTCTCAACAATGATGGTTATGGCACAATGCGAAAAATACGTGAGGGCTGTTTCAATACCATCACGCAATGGAATTACAGCAAGATTTGTGAACTCGTGGGCGGCGGTAAAGATATCATCGCCTCGACAAACGGGGAGTTTGACGACGCCCTCGCGCGCGCGGAGAAATCAAATCGCGTTCACGTGATTGAACTCAGAGTTCCCCGTGGGGACGCTAGTCACCAGCTCGCAAGAATCGCAGCCGAAGTGCGCAAAGTGCGCGGCACGAAACCGCAAACGACACACGACTAACGCGGCGACAACCGCGCGGTCGGTTTAGTCACGTGCGTATCCTTCGTCATTTGCGCGCTTCTGGTGTGACAGTAATGGGCACGGGTTTGCCGTCCCGTTCCACCATCATGCGTACCGGCTTGCCGATCCTCGCCGCATCGAGTGCATAAGTGTAGTCGTAGATATTAGCGATTTTCTGGCCGGCAAACTCCACGATCACATCACCGCCTCTTAACCCGGCTCTTTCCGCGGGACTGCCACCGCGAACGCCGCTCAGTTTCACTCCTTTTACTTCGGTGGTGTAATCCGGAATCGTACCAAGATAAGTGCGCAGCGCTTCGCGCCCGCCGCTTCCCATTGCGCTCCTTTCCACTTTCGCCAGGTCGGGACGCTCGGCGATTTGCGCGAGATCGAGCACGATATCGCGCGTGAACTTCGTGGCGCGTGCCAGGTCTCTGTAATTGAGTTTATCAGCCGTGTCCGTTGGCCGATGATAATCTTCGTGGCCGCCGGTGAAGAAATTCAGTACCGGAACATTTTTCGTGTAGAAGCTGGTCACATCGGTCGGCAAATACGGATCATCCTGGAGTGTCAGGTTAAAGCCAGCAGCCACATTTCTTTTTTCAATCAATCGTCGCCAGGCATGCGATGAACCTGCTCCTTGCACTGTCAGCTTGTTGTCGTGCATTCGGCCGATCATGTCGGCGTTCACATACGCAACGACTTTATCGAGTGGCACGGGTGGATGTTCACAAAACGCTGCTGAGCCGATTAGCCCGATTTCTTCGCCCGACCAACAGGCGAAAATGATTCCGCGCCGCAATTTTTCTGGATGCTCGACGCGCTCTCTGGCCAGTGACGCTGCCTGTTCCATTACCCAGGCAACGCCTGATGCGTTATCATCCGCACCAGGATGAATTTTGTTTTCTTCGCCAGTGCGATCGAGCGAACTGCTGCCGCCGTGGCCGAGATGGTCGTAATGTGCACCGACTAGAACGTACTCGTCACTGCTGGAATTTTGCGAAGGCGGAATGTACCCGATGACGTTTGCGTCCTGCTTCTTCAAATGCTCAACGCCGCAAGCAATCCTCGCTTTGATGTTAGACAATCGAGAAGTGGTCTTCACGTGGGGGTTTTCGCTGTCGAGCGCCGTCTGCAGCGCTTTTAACGTTTGTCCGTTCGAAGCGAGGAGCGCGTCTGCCGTTTTTCCATTAATCGAAGCTGCGATGATGCCACTGGCCGAATTTGTGAAATCGCTTGTGAGCGGAACCAGCTCGCCGGCATGCGGCGAGTTCGGCCCGGTTGCTACCAGCACCGCTTTCGCGCCGCGCTCGCGAGCCAGCATCGCTTTGTAGCGCAGTCCGGAGTAACGATTGAGCTGTGCCCGCCTTGCCGGTTCAACGTTCTCGGGAACGTAGCGCAGGATCAGCACGATTTTGTTTTTCACGTCCAAGCCCGCGTAAGAATCGTAGCGCGTGCCGCCGTGGTCACCGGGTGCAACGAGACCGTACCCAGCGAAAACAACTTCACCGCTCGCTTCACCGCTTTCGCTAAAAGGAAGCGGCCGAAAATCTTGGTCCAGTTTTGCGCGGAACGGCCTGGATGTGTTCGTCGCAATTTCCAGGTGCGTCTTATCCGGCAACACGCGTTCGCCGGCATTGAATTGAAATGCCATGGTGAACTTGTCGCCAAACGACTGCAGGCCAGCCTTGCGAAAATAATCTGCGAGCCAGTTTGCTGAAGCCTGCGCGCCTGCGGTTCCGGTCATCCGGCCATCGCGAGCAGGATCCGTCAGCCATTCTACTTCTCCTCGGAGATCGGCTTCAGTGATGTAGGGTGAAAATGCTGCCGCACCGGCGCTGGTTTCCGATCGTTCCGGTGCCGCTGCAAGCGCCGTCCAAGCACCTTTATCGTTCCAATCGGCGAGAAATAGCTGGGATTTGCCGTCATTGGTGCGTCCGCTCGTCCAGCAGAGTTTTTGTCCATTGGGAGAGAAAACCGGCAACCCATCAAACCCCGGCGTGAAAGTGACGCGTACCGGCTCCCGTTCGCCATCCCTGTCGACAATGAACAGCTCGAAGTTTTCGAAGCCCAGTTTATTTGAAGTAAAGACGATGTAGTTGCCGCTGGGGTGATAGAACGGCGCCCAGGACATTGATTTGAAATCGCTGATGCGCCGCTTGTCTGAGCCATCGGTCTTCATGGTCCACACGTCGGCAATCGCACCGTTCTCTTCGAAATGCCTCCACACAATCCGTTGCCCATCCGGAGAGAAAAACGGCCCGCCATCGTATCCTGGCGCGTCGGTGAGACGGCGCACGTCTGAGCCGTCGGCGTTCATGATGTAAATGTCGCCGAACCACGAAGCGTCTTTTTCGTATCGCGCGCGCTGCTCGGGAGAAAGATTCTCGAGTGGAAACGCGGACCGGAGGGAGCAGAACACAATTTGCTGTCCGTCCGGAGAGAACGCGGCTTCCGCATCGTAACCGGACGAATTGGTGAGATTCACCAGATCGGTGCCGTCCCGCTTCGCCGAATAAATTTCAAATGCATCGTCGTAATCCCACGAGTAGCGGCGCTGTTTTCCGCTCGCGCGAAATTCCAATTCGGCCTTTTGTTTTGCCTTCGATTGCGGATCTGCATGCGTGGACGCGAAGATAACCCGATCTGTTCCCGGCTGGAAAAAACCGCATGTCGTTTTGCCAATGCCAGGCGAGACACGCGTGGTTTCACCGGTATTCAGGTCGAGCACGTATATCTGGTAGAATGGGTTGCCTTCTTCGCGCTCGCTCTGAAAAATCAACTTGCTGCCATCCGGCGAAAAATAGCCTTCTCCACTCCGTCGGCCTTCGAACGTTAACTGGCGCGCGTTTGTGATGAAGCGTGCTTCCTGCGCGGCTTCATCCGCTGCCTTCGCAGGGACAAAAAAGACGACAGCGACAAAAATGGAGAGCAGAACTTTTGTCCCTGGTGTCACTTTCGTCCCTGCTTACTTCGTGCCGCGAGGCGTGCACGCATCATGCGCTCGCGCAAGCCGCCCTCTTTCAAAAAATCTTGCTCGAGTCGCTCAATTTGGCGATCGAGCAAGTAACACGTCACTTTGGTTACGCCCGCAATCGCGTTCGCGCATATCGCCGGATCTAAATGCTCGATCGCCTTTTTGAACGTTTCGTAATTTGCGTTGGGAGTTCTATTGAGCTGGCGTAAACGCAATGCGTAGGGATGATCCGCCAGCCACTCCTCAATATTACGCGTGCGCATGAAATCGCGGTAATCTTCTAAGAGTTCTTGCAAACTCGGGCGCGCGGTGTTCGTGAGTTTGATCTCAGTTTCCTTGGAAGTGCCCGAAGCTTCACTTCCTTCGAGGATGTTTTGTTTTCCAGAGCGGGCTGCCTGGATCATCTGCTCGCGAGTGCGATCGAATTTGTTGAAGAAGCGGTTGCAGAAATAGACCGTCGCATCGTACACGATCAGTGCCTTTTGGTACGAGAGCAGATCCTGAT
>JBLMXH010000196.1:0-14377 GCA_050257685.1 Nitrospirota bacterium | reverse complement strand
GGCAGACCAAAACTGGCCAACTGATGTATCGAACAGCCAGGGCCACGCTGATTGGCGAAGCAATAGTGCGCTTTTCGAAGGCGGGCGATTTTGAATTAACGGTATCAAAAGGCCCTGGAATTACATTGTTGTCTCTCCGACAAGATGCCGCGTTTGCTCAATTCAACGCAAGCTTTACGGGCCAGCATTGGTCGGGTCCAACAGCGCAGGCGCCGCCACAACTGCGCGGCTGGCTCGGGTTGCGGGATCAGTTCCTTCGCACGCCGAATCGGAAAATGCTGCGATATGTAAGCAGCGGTGAGACGTTTTTGTTCCGGTTTTAAAAGCAACAAGCCGGCAGCATGCCGGCTTAAGCGAGCATTCTGCTCGCCTTGACTGGCATGTTGCCAGCCAGCCGTTGTAAAGCCGCTGCGTTTGCAGAACACTAGCGCTTGCTCATGCGCACCAGCGATTTCATCGCCCGGACCGTCACACAGCGTCGCGCGTTACTTTGGTGCGGTGTGGTTGTACTGATCATCGTTTGTATCGGCATTCTCCTCACGTCGTTGCGACTGGATTCTGAGATCTTCAACGTTTTGCCCGGCAGATTTTCATCCGTGCAAGGTCTGAAAATCTACGATCACGATTTCGAGCAGACCCGTGAGCTGACGTTCGCGCTTGTCTCCGATCCGCAGGATGTCGATAAGCTGGAGGAATTCGCGCCGGTTTTTGCAGAACGGTTGCACCAGCAGCCGTGGTGCGCGCGCGTGCTCGCAGGGTCGCCCATGACCACGGCGGAAGGCATTCGCGACCTGCAATCGATCGCGGTCCCGTTGCTTCTCAATCTCGAACCTGCCGCTTTCGACGACGCAATGTCGATTCTGCAACCGGACAAAATTCGCGATCGGCTTCATCGTTTGCGTCAGCAGATCGAGGCGGGTTCGCCGCGGCCGCAGTTCGAGCTTTCCTTCGATCCCCTCGGGTTGATCGCGCCCGCGCTCAAGCCGTTCGCGCAAAGCACGGTGATCGAACAGGAACAACCGCTGACCTCCCCGGATCGTACGATGCGAATCTTTCTGGTGGTAACGAATCAAACGTCGATCAGCGCGTTTGAATGCCAGCGTTTGATGCGGCGCGTAAACGAATTTCGAAAAACTGCAGCTGAAGGATGGGACGGTACCCAGCCACTACAAATACTCGTAACCGGTCGCTCAGCGTTTGTGTCCGAAATTTCGTTGAGCATGCGCTACGATGTCGTAGCGACATTGCTTGGCTCAGTCGTGCTCGTGAGCACGATTTTTTTTGCCGGCTTTCGCCGATGGCTGCCTCTGGTCGGAATGGCGCTGTGCCTTCTTCTCTCCTGCCTGGTGGCGCTTACTGCGGGTCAGCTTCTTTTCGGCCGACTCAGTATGATTAGCGTCGGCTTTTGCGCTATTCTCGTCGGCCTCGGCGTCGATTTTGCCATCCTGACCATCGGACGCTATTACCAGGCGCGATCCGACGGCGAGATGCATCAGCAAGCCATCGCGACTTCGGTGGCAAAGCTTGGACGGGCGGTTTTCTTTGGCGCGCTTACGACAGCGGTTGGTTTTCTGGCGCTGGTGCTAAGCGGAGCCATGAGCTTTTCAGAACTCGGCGTTCTGATTGCGATCGGGATTTTCGTCGCCGGTCTGTTCATGTGTTCGATTTTATTTTTATTTGTTCGCGACGATGCTCGCCGTAGCACAGACATCTTGTCTGTGGGACGAGTAGGCGTCTCGCCTGCTGCCAGTGGTCTCATGAACCGTGAACACGGCGCGCTTGATGGACCGGCAGGCAGGACGCTTATGCCACAGCGCGACTGGCTATTTGATCTGGCAGCGAGATACGTCCGATGGATCGTACGCAGACCGCTTCCGATGGTGATGTTTTCCTGCGCACTGTTGGTGCTGCTCACCGCCATTGGATTTTCGCCCGCTCCCCCACTCCAGTTCGAAGCCAACACACGTTCACTCCAGCCAAAAAACATTCGCGCAAACCAGGCACTTGATTCGATTATGAAAAAAATGCCGGTCCGCTGGGAACCGGTGCTGGCCATCGTTCGCGGCACAAACTCCCAGGAACTGCATGACCACTGGCAAAAAATTTCCGCACACTGGCAGGAAGTCCAGGGCATTGGAAAAATAAAGGGGTTCTCAACCCCAGCGGCTCTTTGTCCGTCGCCGATCTGGATGGAACAAAACCGCGATCATTTGCGCGGAATAAATTTTCAGGAGGCGCACGAAACATTGACGCAAACACTCGAGGCCGAAGGCTTCAGCGTAGAAGCCTTCGCTCCGGCATTTGCGCTGCTCGACGATTTACAACGCGTCGCGAATCCCAGCGCGCCATTGCCCAATTGGCGGACCCAATTACCTGAATCATCGAGCTGGTGGTTTTTGATCGACCGCTATTTCGGGGAAGACCCGTTGCTGACGGCCGGGTTTGTGATGACTAACGAACCCCTTGCGACACACGATCAAAGCCAGGAACTGCAACGCGATCTATCGGTACCTGGCGTCCCTTTGACTCTCACAGGCTGGACCTATGTCCTCGCCGATCTGCAGCCGTGGTCGCATCATCAACTCCTGATCATCAGTGCGTTGATGGCCATTTTCGACATGTCATTGCTGGCCATTTTATATCGCGACATTCGTGCATGGCTGATTCAGATCGTTACACTCGCGTTCGGGATTGGAGCGATGATCGCTACAATGAAGCTGCTGAACGTTCATTTGAATCTGCTCAATGTGCTCTCGTTTCGTCTCGTGCTTGCCATTGGCGTCGATTACGGAATTTACGTCGTGCTTGTCTGGCAAAAGACGCACGACATCCAGCATGACGTCGCCGGTGTGGTAAAGCCGGTCTTGCTCGCAGGACTGACAGCGATCAGCGGCTTCGGATCTCTCGCTCTTGCGCGAAACCCGGCGTTGACTGGATTAGGCATTGCGTGCGCGATCGGCATTTTCTGGAGTCTCGTCGCCACAATTTTCTTCACCTTACCGGCAATGGCTGCGGCTAGACGCAAAGAGTGACAGGAATCGCGCAGGTTCCGCGTCGTTCCCGTACTTCCGTTCAGGTAAAGGCCTGTTAAACTAGCAACTAATGCGCCGGCGGGGACTGCTGTGGCTAAGTGCGATTTTGTCCGTCATTCCCGGTTCGCTTTTCGCGGGAGCGGCTGTCGAGGGACATGTGGAGCTTCCGAAGGCGCGCTCGGCGCCGGTTCAGGCAAAACGGTACGAAATCGTAACAAAAGCCGGTATTCTTTCGACCCAGCCACCGCTGGCAGTGGTCTACCTTGATGGCAAGTTTCCGCGACCAGCTTCGTTGCCAACAAAGGAGGTCGAACAAAAGGATTTAACATTCATTCCAGCGCTTCTACCGATTGAGGTGGGAACAAAGGTACGATTCCCAAATCTGGATGACCAATATCACAACATTTTTTCGTACTCGCCGGCCAAGCGATTTGATCTCGGGCGTTATCGCCCTGACGAACGACCGGTACCTTCGGTGATGTTTGATAAACCAGGCCTGGTGACTCTCCGCTGCGATATTCACGAACACATGCGCGGGTTGATTCTCGTGTTGAACACGCCGTACTTCGTGATGACAGACACGTCGGGGCACTTTCGATTGGATAAACTTCCGGCAGGTCATCACACGCTGAAGGCGTGGATCGACAGCCGAACCACGCGCGAAAAGTCAATCGATTTGAAAGACGGTCAGACACTGCACGTTGATTTGCCATGAGCGCTGCCGGCGCAACTCGAAGCAAGGAAATCGCAAGCTTTCGTACCCGATTGTTCACCGCGATCATGGTGATCGTAGCAACCTTGACCGGGCTCGGGTTTTATCTGGCCCAACGCAGAGTCACCGCTGATGCCGAGCGAAACCTGCAGCAGGCATTTCAAACCGAGCTTACTTCGATGCACCAAGTCGAGGAACTCCGTCACGCCGCGCTAGCTGATCGCTGCATCGCTCTCGTAGCCAAGCCGCGGATTCACGCCGCGATCGAAGATGACGCAATCGATCTGCTGTATCCGAGCGCAAAGGATGAGTTGCGTGACCTCATGGAAGGTGAGGAGCCGCCTCCCGAGCGAGCAGCACGATCTCTCCACGCGAGATTTTATCGCTTTCTCGACGACACCGGCACAGTCATCAAGCCGCCCAATCCGTCGGACGTAGGAGAATTGGACCCGGCAACAGAAGCTCACCTTTCGCTTACAAAATTGCCCGATACACGGCAGATCGGGTATATCCAATCCACTGGCGGTATCCACGAAGTCATAGCCGTGCCGATCTTCTCGACAGACACAGGGGACCTGGTTGCGGGGCTGGTGATCGGGTTCAAGCCCTTTGAGCTCCAAAACAAAAACACAGGAATGCAAAGTGGCATTTGGGTAGATGGCCATCTACATCTGCCGGCACTAGCGCCGTCGGCTCAAAATTTTCTGAACGAGAAAATAACAACTGCGCTCGCTAATTCGGATTCAGAGCAAAACTATTTTCGTGTTCAACTCGCTGGTGAGCCTCAGCTTTTGTTTTACAAACGGCTCAATCCGGCCTCGCTGTTTCCACCCGCCTATGAGATTTGCTTGTATCCCCTCGCCTCGTGGACGGCACAACTACATCGTCTGAGGTGGCAAATCGGAGGCGCCGGCGCCCTTCTGTTGTTAGGCGGATTCGTCGCAAGCCATTTCGTGGCGCGCAGTATGTCTGCGCCTGTAAAGAAACTGGCGCTCGATTCGGAAGAACATCGCGCAGAACGAGAACGCGCCGAGGCAGCCCTGGCGTCAACGACCGAGGAACTGGAGCGATCCACCAGGTACTCAGCCGATGCGTCGCACCAACTAAAAAGCCCCATGACGGTCCTTCGGATCGGTCTGGAATCGCTGCTCGAACGCGAAGGATTTAAGCCGGAAATCTATGAAGAATTGTCTACTCTGCTTCACCAAACACGTCGGTTATCCGGTGTAATTGACGATCTGCTTTTGCTGTCACGAATGGATGCCGGTCACCTTCAAATCGCATCGAAACCCGTGGATCTCAGCCAGCTTGTCGATGAATGGCTGGATGATCTCGGCGCGTTGCCTGATTCGCCCGAGGTGAAGATTGAAAAGCAATTTCCCCGCGGGCTACTTGTGGCCGGAGAAAAACGATATACGTCACTGATCGTCCAAAATCTTCTGGAGAACGCACGAAAATATAATCGCGTAGGCGGGCGCATTCGGGTCAGCGCGCGAGGTAACGGGAAAGAAGTCGTGCTGACGATTGGAAACAACGGGCGAACGATTCCGCCCGGTGAAAACATCTTCGAACGATTTCATCACAGCTCCAGTCCCGCCGCCGCATCAGGTCATGGTATCGGTCTCAACCTGGCGCGCGAATTGACCAGATTGCATGGCGGTGAATTGCGCCTGGTGCGTTCAGAAAACGATTGGACGGAATTCGAAGTGCGCTTTTCCGCCGTAAACGGTGCTAACGCGGTTACATGAAAGCGCAAATGTTCAGTCTGTGCATTTTCGCGTGCACGGCATGCGCTTTCGACATCGATGATGCCCTCGACCAGCTCGACAGCACATTGACGATCTCCGGGTTCGAAAACAATTTTCGCGCGCGACTGAGCGGCACAGTCGATTTGGAGTTTTACAATTTCCAACAGCCCCCGCCCGGTCTCATCGACTCAGAAATCGACAATCTCCTCAATCCACGTCTCACCTTGTTTCTGGACGCCCAAGCCGGTTCGCAAGTGTATTTCTTCGCACAAGCGCGACTCGATCGCGGGTTCGATCCCAGCGATCACGGCGCCGAGGTTCGCCTGGATGAGTATGCGCTTCGAATTACGCCATGGCAGGATGGTCGTTTTACGTTGCAGGTCGGACAATTCGCCACCGTCGTGGGCAACTGGGTCCAGCGACACTTACCGTGGGATAACCCGTTTATTAGCGCGCCGTTGGTCTATGAAAATGTGACTGCCATTGAGGACAAGTACGCGCCGTCTTCACCTCTCTATTTCATTTATGCACCATATTTCCAGGGGAAATACGCATTCAATCCATTGATCTGGGGACCGAGCTACGCCAGCGGGATTTCTGTTTCCGGCCGGTTAGGCCAATTTGATTATGCCGTGGAAATGAAGAATGCGTCACTCTCCTCGCGTCCCGAGTCCTGGTATATTACCGAAAATGGCTTTGAAAATCCCACTTTTAGCAGCCGGATCGGATTCCGGCCTAACGAAGCGTGGAACTTCGGCTTCTCTGGTAGTGAAGGCCCATATTTTCGACGTGAAGCAGAATCATCATTGCCGCCCGGGCGGAGCATCAGCGACTATCGAGAGTTTGTTCTTGGGCAAGACATCAGCTTTGCCTGGCATCACCTGCAACTGTGGGCCGAGTTTTATGAAGGGCGCTTTCAAGTTCCAAACGTCGGAGACGCGGACACGTTTGCCTATTACATTGAAGCCAAATACAAGTTTACGCCGCAATTCTTTGGCGCTGTTCGTTGGAACCAGCAAATATTCAGCACAATCAATGATGGCTACGGCGGTAAAGAAAACTGGAGTCCAGACCTTGGCAGAATTGACGTCGCCGCTACCTACCGTCTCACTACACACGCGCAGTTAAAACTGCAATACAGTTTCCAACATGAAACCACTGCTCCGCGCCGGGACAACCACTTGTTGGCTACACAGTTTACGGTTCGATTCTAATCGTCCAATGTTGTCGATAAATTTGTGAAAATTCTAATTGTTGAAGATGAGCTTCCCGTCGCGCGGCAAATCGCCGCAGCACTGACTGAGGACGGTCATGATCCAAAAACTGTTACCAGTGGTGAAGCCGCATTGGAGGAACTCAGCAAAGGCCCTTTCGATCTCATTGTGGTCGATGTTGGGCTGCCTGGCATTAATGGTTTTGAACTCTTGCAGCGTCTGCGCGAACAGCATCTTGCTAGTCGTGTACTCTTGCTGACCGGGCGCAGTGCCGTTGAAGATCGAGTCACCGGCCTGCAACTCGGGGCCGACGATTATTTACCAAAGCCATTTGCCATGCGTGAACTGATTGCGCGCGTCCGCGCACTCGGGCGCCGCTATCCTGAGGAACCGGTAATCTGTTTGCGCGTCGGCGATATTACGCTGGATCTATCAACGCATGACGTTCATCGAAACACTCAGCGGGTCGAGCTTTCGCCGCGCGAGTTGATGTTGTTGAAGGTGCTGATGCGAGAACCGGGACGCGTGTTCACTCGCACGGAGCTCTGCGAACGCGTATGGGAGCACGCGCATGAATATGATACCAAGCTGGTTGAAGTGTTCATTGGTAGGCTAAGAAAAAAACTCGGTGAACCTCCTCTGATTCACACCATTCGCCACGTAGGCTATACCATCGGTTCCCCTGAGGGCAAAGCTCCCGTTCGCCGTGCGACCCACTCGCAACGGCGGGGCTGACTATCTCACTCCAGACTGAAGCATAACCGCCGGTCACTGGCTAACATCTGAGGTAACAGCCGCGTTACCTTTGAGAGATTGCAGCCGGTTACATATCAACGTTCACTTGGCGGAGTTGATTCGCTGAATGTTATTTACCCGGAGGCTACAATGAAGATGTGTTCCTGGCGTTTTGTATTACTCATAGCAACGGCTATTTGCCTAATCGGTTATTTAGAGCCGGCAAGCGCGACAACAGTTGACGTAACTATTGCGCCTAACGGGGCGTTTGTTTTCTCGCCTTCCGACGTAACGATTCGCCCCGGTGATAAGGTGCGATGGACCTGGGCTGAAGATTTCCACAGCACTACCTCAGGCACTCCGGGCATGCCGAACGGTTTATGGGACTCTGGAGTTCTCATCCAAGGCGCTGTCTTCACGCACACTTTTACTAGTCTTGGAACCTTTCAGTATTACTGCACTCCGCACGGCGCATGCTGCGGCATGGTAGGGACAGTCAGAGTGGTAGCCGAGACACCAACACCTACTCCAAGGCCGACTGCTACTGCTACACCGAGACCGAGCGCTACTGCTACGCCGCGTCCAACGGCCACGCCTACACCAGCTCCAACGGCGACCCTCAGCAACATCAGCACTCGCTCGTTCGTTCAGACAGGTGACAATGTAATGATTGGAGGCTTCATCGTCGACGGGCCCCAACCTAAGACCGTCATTATTCGCGCCATCGGCCCCGAACTCACTCAATTCGGGGTACCGAACGTATTAGCTAATCCATCATTGGAACTGCATGACGGCACGGGCGCTTTGATTGCCTCCAACGATAATTGGCAGACGACGATCATAGGCGGGATTATCACGCAGGATCAGGTACAGCAAATCCTGAATACCGGCCGGGCGCCAACAGATGCAAGGGAATCTGCGATCGTCGCAAGCTTGCCAGCAGGCAACTACACCGCCATCGCACGGGGTGTAACCAATACCACCGGCGTTGCTTTGGTGGAAGTGTACGATCTGAGTGCCGCAACTAATTCAGTTCTAGGCAACATCAGCACTCGCAGCTTTGTGCAGACAGGTGACAACGTAATGATTGGAGGTTTCATCATTGCAGGACCTCGACCTAAGAGAGTGATTGTGCGTGCCATCGGTCCTGAGCTCACTCAATTTGGAGTGCCTAACGTCCTGGCTAACCCGACATTGGAACTGCACAATGGCGCGGGGGTTTTGATAGCGTCTAACGACAACTGGCAGATGACGATCATAGGCGGGATTATCATGCAGGACCAGGTCCAACAAATCCTCAACAGTGGACTGGCTCCAACAGATCCAAGAGAATCGGCGATTATCGCCAGCCTGCCGGCCGGCAACTACACAGCGATCGTGCGTGGTACAAACAATTCCACCGGGGTCGCTTTGGTGGAAGTGTACGATCTGGATTGACATGCTGCCGGGAAACCAAACATGTGGCTTACACTGCTCGGTCCCACTGCTCCGGCAGGTCAGTCCTTTTCGACTCCTGTCGATTAACCCATAGCAGCTTTAGTCTCTGTTAGCATCTATGCGTTGCTGCGATGACAACATACTAACAACTAACGCTTTCCGGGCTGAAGTAACAAAGGCGTAACCTTAATGCTCTCGTCATAGTCACTGTTCTACACTAATACAACATCATGTTAACTGTTCAAAAATTGACAACACCGGGAACTCTTCTTTTGGTGTTTAGTGTTGTGTCGCAGCTCATATTTCTCTGTGATGGGAAGACAGCGGCAGCAGATTCATTATCTAACAAATGGCTTAGCCCCGCTCCAAGCGCAGCGAAACAGAATCCGATTTCGGCGACACAGGACTCGATTGGTGCCGGTCAGAAAATCTATTCGAAAACCTGCGCGATGTGCCACGGGAACACCGGGGATGCTGACGGCCCGGCCGTAATCGAGCTCAACATCCATCCCGCGAAATTGTCCGATCCACAATTGGCGATGGAATCTGACGGTTCGCTGTTCTGGAAGATTACGACCGGCAAAAAGCCGATGCCGGCATATGGCAAAAGATTATCCGAAACCGATCGCTGGCATTTGGTGAATTACATTCGGACGCTACCGAAGCGCGAAGTAGCGGGAACGAAGTGAGTTTTTAGACGAAATAACTGATGCGATTCGGCGCGCGCCGTGTGGCAAACAACTTTCCGAACCAGATCGGTGGAACTCGGTCAATTACATTCGAACCCTCCCAAGGCAATAACACACCGGCTGTTTAATCCAATTCCGGATTGCTATAGCCAGGCTGCACCGCATTTTCCCTAGCTCATCGGAGCTGCCTGCTAGGCCGCCCCAAATCGTACACTCAAGGCCTTGGCACCGGAGTTGCGCGGGGCCGCGATCCAGGTCGCGATCTTGGAGACGGGCTGGGCCTTGGCGTCGCCGTTGCGGTTGGTGTCGCACTTGGAGTAGCAGTTGCCGTTGGCGTTGGTGTAGCAGTCGGGCTAGCCGTCGGCGTTGGCGTTGGCGTTGGCGTTGGTGTCGGAGCGTTGCCAATCATAATCTGCACGACGCCTTCACTTAATGGACTAGCCCATAGGTTGCCGTTCGCGTCGAAGTCGACGGCAACGACCTGCCAGTGAGTGAGCGGTGAATTGTCAGGCGTGTAATGCGTCCACGTTGTTCCATCGAACGTGCTCACGCCGCCGGTATAAGGAAACGTGTCAGGCTGATTACTAGCAATGGCGATTAGGCCATCGCTTGCCCGGCGAGCTACGTCATACACGACCGTGCCCGGCATTCCCGTGTTTGCCTGATTGTAAATCACCCAATTTGTTCCGTCGAAGCGCACTAAGCCGGCGGTAGTTCCGATCCAGATTCCACCGCTCGGGTCTGCTTCGACATCAAGAATGTAAGCGCTGGGCAACGGAGAGTTGCTCGTATCGTACAGAGTGAAGGTGCTGTTGTTACCGGCGATGAATTTCCGCAGCCCGTACTCCGAGCCGACCCAGAGATTGTTCTCGGTGTCCACGCTCATTGTATAAACATTGTTAAAGCTATAATTATAACCGCCAGGGCTCAGGGTCACGTGAATCCAGTCGTTCCCGTTCAGCCAAAACACGCCAGAGCCAGCGCTGCCTCCCCAGATGGTGCCCTGTCGTTTGACAATCGCCTTGATCCCGTCAGTGGGAAGATTCGAGTTCTGCCAATTCCAAAAACCGGTGAAAGTGCCAGTGGCGGAATCCCATCGGCCAATCCCGTTGCCGCCCATCCAAAAGATGCCGCCTGTATCTTCGAAAACGGAGTACATCGGCTCGTTGCCGGCCCAGGGGTATGGCTCGGAGAGGTCGTTGTGGTTGCCCCAGTTACGCCAATGGGTGGCAGCGTCACGCGAACCATTGCTGCCCAGCATTCGAGAGAGGCCGCCTTCGCCGGTCGCGAACCACATGTTGCCGCTGCTATCGTGCGTGATGCGATCTACAAAGTAATCTGGCAATCCGCTGTTGAAGGTATTCATCCGGCTCAATAACTGCCCCGCGGCGGTGTAATGCCGAACTGTTCCGAGTGTTCCATTTCCACCATAGTTGTTGATCCAAATGTCGCCGTTAGGTCGTGCAAGAACGCCGCGCGGAATGTTGTCGGCGTTAACGAAGAAGACTGGGTTGTCATTGATCATTTTGTAAACGTCGCCATACCACGTGGAGACACAAACCACCCCGTCGCGATCTTGACCCAATCCAGTCATCGTGATAGTACCGCCGACTGTTGGCCAGTTTTGCCACCCGGATCCAGTCCACTTAAAAAGGCCATACTGCCCGCTCGTGACCCAGATGTTGCCCTGTAGGTCGGCCAGCATCCCGTCCATCTGATAGGGCGAGTCATGCAGAATCCAGGAAGTACCGTTAAATTCCGCCATTCCGCCGAGAACCGAGTGGGTCAGCCAGACGTGATCGTCATTACCGACGAAAACTGCATTCACGTTATACCACGGCGGGGTCCACGGTAATTCGTCGCCCACCCGGTACTGCGTCCAGACGTTGGTTGTCGGATTGAAGCGAAACAGCGCTCCATTGGACGATTGGACGCTAACGTTTGTTAGCCAGAGGTTGCCGTGACTATCGAAAGCGAGCGACCGGACATCGCTCAGAATTAAAGGAGAATTGGCCGGCGTATAAGTGAACCACATCTGCGCCTCGGGCGCTGCCGGATCGAATCGCGTCAAGCCACCGTCGCTCGCAATCCAGATCACCCCACCGGTGCCGAATACCATGTCATTAATGTACGGCGATGGAATCGGATGATGTACGCTCGACCAAACCTTCCATGCGCCGGTATCGAATCCGCCGCCGGGCAATGGTTGGTAATCGAGTTGATCAGCCGAGAGCATCGCCAGACCAACTTCGCCCCAGAAGTAAAAACGGCCGGCAATCCATAAATTACCTGCCGAATCAAACTTCATCACCCGCACTTCTTCACCCGGTACGCCAGTGGTGCTCGGGTTAAGGATGTTGAATTGAGGCGCCTGGGCAAAAACCGACAGCCCACCCGAAACTGCCAGCGCTACCACAGTTATAATCGCTTTGTATTTCACAAAGTTCCTTTCTCCTTTTGGTTACTTTTTTTTGACTTAATCGTCCGGGTGTGTCTTGAGACGACATTGTAGAAACCTCACCGCTTCGCTTGCTGTGGTTTGGTTTCACGATGAAGAATTTGAAGCAGAACGACTCGGTCATCTGTTCAGAAATTGGCTTTCCTGCACCATTTCTTGTGCTGAGACTGTGCCCGCTTTCGATTCAATGAGCGCAAATTGTTGCTGATGGGATTCTGCTAGAATCTTGGGCAGAGCTGACTGGCTCTCGCTCCACGGCGGCACTAAATAGCAACGTGTGCCACGCACCGCGCGGCGAGTAGCAGCAATGGATCCGCGGCTGCTTCGGAGGTTAGGAAAGGACTATAAACCAGATTGGTTTGAAAGTTACAATTTTGCAGTGCTTGTTTGATCGAGGCGCACTAAAGGATGCAAATCACGGTCTAGGTAGGGGTGTCGGGCGAGATCGTGGTGTCGGGTGAAACCTTGGTGTCGGTGTGGGCCTCGGTGTGGAACTAGCGGTTGCTGTTGCCGTTGGCGTGGAACTTGGAGTGACAGTCGGTGTCCCTGTTGGAGTAGCTGTAGCACTCGGAGTCGTAGTAGGCGTTCCTACTGGAGTACTTGTTGGGGTCGGAGTAGCTGTGGGTGTAGCGCTCGGCGTTGGCGTTGGCGTAACGCCGGCCACCGTGATTGTCAGGATTGCGCTCGGTCCCTCGCCACTCACCGATGCATAAATACGTACGCCTCCGGGCAGAGCGTTGCCGAGCACTTGAACTGAGAACTGGGCCGTCATCGCGCCCTCCGGGACTATCACTGTGCTGGGAATCGTCACATCGAACGAAGTGACCGCCAGAGAAACCACGGTTCCGCCGGTCGGTGCTGGAGCGGAGAGTGTGACTACTCCAGTTGATTGTCCGCCAGGAGGGACCTGGTTTGGCGTGAGGGTCAAAGAGGCAATGGTGGGTGGCACGTTCAAGTCAAACCGAAAGATGGTGCCATGCTGGCCAACACCGCCCGCGCCGGCCGCTCCATAGAGCGAGCCGTCTGCTGCCTGAATCAATGCAGAATTCGGGACGATCCCGCCGGCTGTGTCCATCTGGCTAAACGAATGAAGCACTCGCAAGTCACTACCCGCACTGAGGCGGAACAGATCGCCTGCCTGGAAATCAAGCAAACCACCTTGCGGCGCTGTTCCGTAAAAATATCCGTCACTTCCCTGCAAAACTCGTTGATTCAAACCGAATCCGCCCGGGCCATCGAACCGATTGATCACGCTATAGTTACCAGCGGTGTCAATTCGAAAGACGGTCCCGGGAGGTCCATCCGTTGTTCCGTAGAAAGCTCCGTCGTTTCCCTGAATAAGTCCCGCTAGCGGCTCGGCGCTGTCTGTAATAGCATGCAGCAAAGTCAGGTTTCCCGATGCGTCTACTCGAAACACGCCACCTCCGCCTTCTCTTGTTGTGCCATAGAAAAATCCGTCGGCTCCCTGAACGAGAGGACCGTTGGGGAAAATCCCTTTGCCATCCGCGAGATTGAAGGAGTGAAGAATTGTCAGCACGCCGCCAATCAGGTCATAGCTGTAGAAAGTACCAAAGCCGCTCGGATGATCGACATCTCTGAACGCTCCACCCACGGAGGTAACTCCGTAGAGTTTGCCATCAGCACCTACAATCGGCGGTCCGTCAGGTGCTGCACCATCGCAACAGGCAAGGCCACCGACGAAAGCATGGAGCATTGTCAGGTTACCGGCTGTATCCATTGAGAAAAGGGTGCCGGCTCCTCCACCTGAAGGTTGACCTCCTGCCGTCGTTACGCCGTAGAACATACCGTTCGACGCGTGAATCAAACCGTCCGGCAGATAGCCATCGGTTGCAGCAAATGCATGGACGGTGCTAAAAATACCTGTGGTACCGATCTTGAAGATTGTCCCCGCGCCATCTGGCAAGCCAATCACAGGTGGACCGCCATTCGCCGTGGTGCCGAAGAACGAGCCGTCGGCCACTTGAATAATTGAGTTAGGCGATCCGCCGTCCGGCCCAGAAAAGCTATGAATCACCTGATAATCCCCGCCAGTGGCGGGTACATCTCGAGACGGCTCTGATGCTGTGGATTTCTTTGCAAGGTTTGCAAAGAGCAAAGACATTGCCGCACATGACAGCAGGGTAAGACACGTTTTCATAGATGTACTTTGAATAAATCGCCTCCAATGGAGAAGTTTTCGTTAGTTACGCGGTTGTTACCACATGCAAAGAATTGATTTGTTCTAAAATCACATGAGAATCTGCACGCAGCCGTTGATTATTTTCTGATTCACAGAGTTTCCTTTCTCGTTTTTGGGGTTCCTTCTTTTCGAAGAAACTAACCACCTCGTCC
>JBLMXH010000195.1:0-8042 GCA_050257685.1 Nitrospirota bacterium | reverse complement strand
CGATGCGCTGTAGCGGTCCTTCCACTAACGCGGCCAAACGTTCGACGCTCAGCGCGAGGTGTGCACCGCGGCGATCATCCACGACCGCGTGAATCTCATCAAGGATCAGCGTCCGCGCTGTCCGCAACATTCCCCGGCCGGATTCGGATGTAAGCAGCAGATATAGGGACTCGGGCGTGGTGACCAGAATGTGCGGCGGCCTTTTGATCAGCGCCTGTCGCTGCGCCGCAGTGGTATCGCCGGTCCGCACTTCGGCTCGAACATCAATGCCGTGGCCATTTGCCTCGCCCAATAACACACGAATGCCGGACAGCGGTTCCTGAAGGTTCTTTCGTATATCGTTGCTCAGCGCCTTGAGCGGCGAAACGTAAACGACTTGCGTCTCATCACGCAAATGACCTTCGGCGCCCTGTCGAAATAATGCATCGAGAGAAGCGAGAAACGCCGCCAGTGTTTTGCCCGACCCAGTCGGCGCGGAAATCAACGCATGCCGGCCGGATTGAATCGCCGGCCAACCACGCATTTGAGGTTCGGTCGGTGAACCGAATGTTAGTTCGAACCACCGGGCGGTCGCGGGATGAAATCGGAAGCACTGCATGGACGATCCAAAAACGTAACACACGCCGCCGGCGTGTCTCGTTGAAGCGTTAACGTCCAACGTCATTCCGAGCGAAGTCGAGGAACCTCGTGACATTACAATCCGGTAGCGCCGCGGGATCCTTCGACTCCGCTCAGGATGACACGCTTCAACGGGCCTTCGCTGCCCGCAGCGTGATCACTTCGCGCAACATACGCAGACTGTCGCGGAAAAAACTAACTTTACTGCCCTCGGCATGGTTCCAACGGACTGGAACTTCGCGAATCCGCAAACCGGCCCGATGCGCGAGATAAAGCAGCTCCACATCGAACGCGAAGCCTTCAATCCGCGCCGCTTCAAGAATCGGTCGGCAAGTTTCGAGGCGGAAAGCTTTGAATCCGCATTGCGTGTCCCAAAACGGTAATCCAGTGGCAAGCCGCACCAGCAAATTAAAGACACGGCCCGCCTGCTCTCGCCGCCAAGGTTGATGCACCCCGATCAAGCTGCGATCCAGAGCGCGCGACCCAAATGCGATGTCCAGTCCCTCATTTGCGATGGGCTCGATCAGTTTCGGCGTCTCCTCGAGTGGGGTGGAAAGATCGGCATCGGAAAAAAGTCCGATCGGCGTCCGTGCAGCAAGTAGCCCGGTGCGCACTGCAGCGCCCTTTCCGCGATTCGGAAAGTTTTCCAGCAAACGTGTAGCGATCTGTGCTGAACCCAATCTTTCACGGGCGACTGCTCCCGTTGCGTCAATCGATCCGTCGTTTACGACGATCAATTCGCTTTCCGGCGCATTGGCGGCGAGATAATCGAGCGCCAGTCGCAGCGTCTGGCCGATACGCGCTTCTTCGTTGAAACACGGAATGACGATGGAGAAGGGCGGAAGCATTGGACTCGTTAAACAGTTGAAGCGTTGAACGGTTGAAGCGGGAAACGAATTGTCATTCTGAGCGAAGCGAAGAATCTCTGGATTATTTTGCGAACAACACCGGAATGAAACCGAGATGTTTCGCTTCGCTCAACATTACAAACATGGTCCTAATGTTTTAACGATAGATCTCGACGACCAACTTGCCCTTGGGATCGACATAGCCGCGATACATCCCGTTGGTGTTAAATGGCAAAGCAATCTCACCGTTCTTGTCGATTGCGATCAAACCACCTGTGCCCCCAAGCTGTTTCACGCTGTCGAGAGCAGTCTGCGCTGCTTCCTGCAACTTCATCCCGCGATATTGCATCAGCGCTGAAACTTCATGCGCCGCACTAACACGAATGAAATACTCTCCGTCACCTGTACAAGAGACGGCACAAGTCTGATTGTTCGCGTACGTGCCGGCGCCGATCACCGGTGTATCGCCGATTCGTCCCGGCATTTTGTTTGTCATCCCGCCGGTTGAAGTCGCCGCGGCCAAATTGCCGTCCTTATCAAGCGCAACGGCACCGACGGTGCCGTGTCGATCTTGATCGGTGATTATGAAGCTCTTCCCATCACCGCTCGCGCGATTTTTCTCGGCAGCCTTGATCTTCTGCAGAGCGTCCCACCGTTCCTGTGTGAAGAAATATTTTTGATCCACCAGCTCGATCCCGTTCGCTTGCGCGAACGCCTCCGCACCCGCGCAGTCGAGCATGACGTGCGGAGATTTTTCCATTACCAGCCGGGCGAGAGCGATTGGATTTCTGATGTGTTTCACGCTGCCAACCGCTCCGGCCTTCAGAGTCCTACCATCCATAATGGACGCGTCCATCTCGTTTGTGCCGGCACTGGTGAATACAGAACCGCGCCCGGCGTTGAAGTGGGGATCGTCCTCGAGGACGCGCACAGCCGCTTCCGTCGCATCGAGACTTGATCCGCCGCGCTTCAAAATTTCGTAACCAGCACTTAACGCCCGTTCAAGCCCGGCCCGATATTCATGCTCCTTTTCCGGAGTCATGTTGCTGCGCTCAATGGTTCCCGCGCCGCCGTGAACTGCGAGTCCAATTTTCTTTGTTTCCATGTTTGGATTGCTATTGGGGCGCGTTTCCGCTGCCGATGTAACAGGCCCATCGGCTGTGTGCGCTAATCCCGACGCCGCAGCATTAAATAACAGGAAAGCAAAGAAGCAATCGGTTGCGCAAGCCCGCATAATCTTCACGGATTCGAAAGTAATGCTCGGGAATGCGGAATGTCGATGCGTTTCAATCCTCAGTTGAAGCGTTGAATGGTCAAACAGTTGAAAGGTTTGCTCGCTGCGATTGATACCACCGGTTTAACCCTTCAACGCTTTAACTCATCAACCTGTTAACGGCGCGTCAGCAAGTTTGCCCTTTTCCCTGGGAAGAACTGAGGCAATGTCTCGTCCATGCCTAACGCTGAAGCACGTCGCACCATGCCCGGGCCGCTTGAGGTGGTCGAGATCCAGCGCAGCTTTCTGCGGGAGGTCGGCAGCGTCTTCTGGTTCATCGCAAACACGTTTCAGGAATCCATGGAACGCGTACAGCAGCGGCGAGCGCCCTTCCGCGCAGCCAGCTTTTTCCGGGAGAGCGTACGTGCTGGGGTGGACTCAGTCCCGCTCGTTGGGCTGGTCTCGTTTTTCCTCGGGCTGACAATGGCGCTATTGACCGGGTACCAGCTGCAACGATTCGGAACAGAACGACTGATTCCTGGTCTCGTTGCGATTGCGTTTACGCGCGAACTGGGGCCGCTGCTCACCGGGATTATGCTCGCCGCGCGTATTGGGGCTGCGTTCACAGCAGAACTCGGCACGATGCAGGTCAATGAAGAAGTCGAGGCGATTGAAGCCAT
Source organism: Nitrospirota bacterium (assembly GCA_050257685.1). Classification (GTDB taxonomy): domain Bacteria; phylum Verrucomicrobiota; class Verrucomicrobiia; order Chthoniobacterales; family UBA10450; genus Udaeobacter. The sequence continues at coordinate 4,683 of JBLMXH010000195.1, read as the reverse complement.
GGGCATTGGACCGCTACGATTTCTCGCTGCGCCGCGAATGCTCGCGCTATTTCTCCTGGCGCCGTGTCTCTCCACCGTTTCGAATCTTGCGGCTGTGTTTGCCAGCAGTTTGGTCTGCAAGGTGTATTTCAGCATCGCGTTTCCCTATTTTCTCGATCTGGTGAAAGATTCACTCCTTATTCGGGATATCATCACCGGCGTGCTGAAAAGCTTCATGTTCGGTCTGCTAATCGCAGCCATTGCGTGCTACCGCGGACTCACGGTGAAGGGCGGCGCGTCCGGAGTTGGCACCAACACAACCTCGAGCGTGGTCACCGCGATCACCACGGTGATCGGCTTTGACACCGTTTACAACGTCATTTACACCAACTTTTATCCGACGTGAGCACGCCGTCGGAAATGGTTCAGCTGCGCGATGTGCACATGCAGTTCGAGGACAAAAAAGTGCTCGAAAGCGTGTCACTTGACGTGCAGCCGCAGGAGCGGTTGGTCATCATGGGCCAGAGCGGCAGTGGAAAAAGCACACTGTTACGTCTGATCCTTGGCATAGTTCGTCCGGACGCCGGGTCGATTTTTTTCAAACAATTTGAAATCAACCGACTGAAGCGCAGAAAACTTCAACAGGTGCGGCAGCACATCGGGATGGTTTATCAATATTCAGCATTGTTAAGCTCGCTCACAGTTCGCCAGAATGTGGCGCTGCCGCTGGAGGAACTTACGAATAAATCGCGAGGCGAGATTGACAAAATCGTGGATGAAAAACTCGATCTCGTTGGAATGCTGGACACCAAGGACCTGTTACCGGACGAACTCAGCGGCGGGATGCGCAAACGCGTTGCCCTCGCGCGTGGGATTGTACTTGAGCCCGAGTTGGTCCTGCTCGACGAACCTTCAGCAGGTCTCGACCCGGTCATTGCCACGGTGGTTGACGAATTGATTATCAACCTAACTCAGAAATCGAAGGCGACCTCCATCATCGTGACACACGAAATGGAGAGCGCATTTCGTATCGCTACGCGCATGGCTATGCTATACGAGGGAAAGATCATTGAAGAAGGCGAACCGGAAAAATTTAAACAATCTAAGAACCCGGTGGTGGCACAGTTCTTGAGCGGCAGCACGGAAGGCCCGATTCTGGAAGGCTCACTCGATGCAATTAGAAAGAAATGAAATCCTGACAGGTGTGCTCGTGATCGGCACGATCGGCGTGATCGCCTTTCTTCTGGTCTTGCTTGGCGCGCCCGGATTGTTTCGGCCGCTGGTCACCTACGGAGTGTATTTTGATAATGCCGCCGGAATCAAACCAGGTGCGGTGGTGATGCTCGCCGGCCGCAAAATTGGTCAAGTCCAGAAATTGTATTCGCCCCTAACGGCTACGGAGGAAAAGCAGGCGCAGCAGGCGGTGGCCGAGCTTCATCCGTCTGAACCGAACGCGAGCCCCTCGCCCGCTCCTCGATTCGAAGCCCGCGTTGATGTGCAGGTGGACAAGAACGCCAGGGTTTACCGCGATGCTAAGGCCCAGATGATACAACTCGGCTTGTTAGGCGATATGGCAATCGACTTTACCCAGGGCACGAAGGAATCCGGCCGCGCAAAAGATGGCGACAGGTTCGCAGGCGAACGCACCCCTGATCTGGGCGAAGCTGCAGCGAAAATGCTGGAGGTCATCAAACCCGTTGCCAATGAAGCAACCAACACGATGAAAGATCTTCAGAACACCGCTCAAAACCTCAATAAGCTTACCGACGAAAACTCCGAACTGAATCTCGCTCTCACTCAATTCAAAACGTTCGGCGAACATCTCTCCGATCTCACAAAGCCCGACAGCGCGCTCTCGCACTCGCTCACCAACATCGAAAAAATCAGCACCAGCCTGACAGAGAACGACAACATCGAGGTGACGTTGCGAAACCTGCGGAATTCATCGGACAAATTGAAAGTTGCGATAACCGACCTCGAGCCGGCTGGAGAGAACATCAAACAATTCAGCGAGACAATAAAAACTCAGCCGTGGCGCCTGATCTGGCCTTCGACGAAGAAATATCCTGAAGCGGCACCTACGCCTGCCATTGCTCGCGAGGGAACGATTACGGTGCGCAAAACCGCGAAAGCAAGACCGCGAGCTACTCCCACCACCCGTACGAGCAGGCGATAATGCAATTCACGCAATCATCTGTAGCCACCGCCCTGCAGGCGGTCGGAAAAATTCGGAGCAGCGAAGCCACGGAATCATTGTGGCAAGCTCGCCACATTCTGACGGTCGTTACTGATCAGGCCCACTTCCGGCCATCTTTTCCAAGTCCTGGTCATGCTTCTCGTTGGCCTCTTTGATGCGATCGACACTTTTCCTAAGCCGTTTTCCATCATACCCAACCAGATCTGCCGCTTCCAGAGGCTTTGTGCTCCCAGGCGTGCTCTGAGAAGTCGGATTTGTGGTGCCAGTCTTTTCCTCGCATCCCGACGAAAGCAACATCGTCGCGACGATCATGGCCACCAATGTCAACCGCAGTACGGTTTTGATTAATCTAACGACGCTGCGATAAACCACGGCAGAATGTCTACCTCAAATATCACACATCGGCATCAAACATTTCCTTCGTTGGTCGTTAGGCCTGCTACTTATTGGCCGGCGGGCGCTGCTCGAACCGAGCTATTCCAGAGCTCGCGAAAAAAACGCCAGTTGCCATCGGGCGCCGCTTCTGAATCTGCATGTAATGACCTTGGTCAACGACGGGACAACGCCAGGAATCGACTGAAGGCTCCACTCGTACCGACCGAGTTCGCCGTCCAACTGTCGCTTATTGTAACTTCTCGATCAGTTAAAATGAGTGTTGTGGTCAGGACGGTCTGCATCGCAATCTTGCCCGGTCAGCTTCATCCGCTTGTTAGACCGTCGGACGCCTCAACGAACGGCGTCGTGGCTGCCACGATCGATGCGCAATGTAGGCCGGCACGGGCGTGGCTGTTGTCTCCCGTTCGGCTATGCGATCGTACAGCCATTCCACCCATTCAGCGAACGTGTCGCGTGCCTGTTCTCTGCGGACCGCTCGAATATACGCATGAGTCTTCCGCCACGTAATGACAATGAAGCCACTCAGGTAATCGTCAACCAGCTCGAGGTCCAGTTCGCCGCGATGTACCAATATTCCGATGTTCTCGAAGGTCGTCAGTAAGGCATACAACAAGTCCATTTTCCCGGACAGACGCTGCTTCAGGCCTTCATCGTCCAAACCATCTGGCAAGCTGATAACGAGATCAATCCCTGACGCAAACATGCGGGTCTGCAAAGTACGAAAAAGCTCAAACGCGCTCTCCCGCTGCCTTGCTAGGCGGAAATTTCGAACCTGGACCATGGCGAACACAACACCAGCAACCAGTGTGACAGTGGAAATCAGGTCGAGAATAAAAGAACCGGTCACAGGTCACTCTCCGGGGTTGGCAACGGTTGTAAATGGATGTTGAAGATCCGTCTTACGAGAACAAGATCAGCCACCGCTCCTGCGAGCGAGACTGTAGTGAAATGGTAGCTTCTCAATGATCAGAAGTGAAGTGGTACGACGACCGGTTCGCTGGATCGCGCAGTTAGGCGAAACAGCCAATTGGCAGTTCCTCCGAGTGGCAGTTGCTCGGGCCGCGGAATTTGAAAATAATTTGCGCGCAAATCAGCAAAGACATTCGCGTGTGCCAGAGCACCTAACGAGGGTTATACAGAGTTTCAGGCCAAATCTGATCTCGACCCTAGACGTGCCTAACGAAGGGCAGATACGCCTTCTCTGGGCACCGCTCTTCAGATGATCCACCATCTCTGTCCGGCATTCTTTACCAAATGCATAAAGCAGTCCAGAAATGGTCTCGGGGCATTCACGCCGGCAATTATCAGTTTATGGAAACGGCTCGCGTGCCACGTGAATTCGCGAATCTCTCTTTGAGGATATCCGCCAGTGTTGGTTGCCCGACTTCCTTCAACTCGTAACGCACGCGCACCGTCGGATGCTTGATCTTCACGATGCGGCGCAGGTCAATCGGGGTTGCAATCAAAACTAAATCCGCCGGCGCGGCATTGATGGTCGCTTCGAGTTCCGCAATTTGCTTTGCGCCATAGCCCAGCGCGGGGAGCACTGCGCCAGCCTTCGGGTAACGCCGAAACGCTTCTTTTATCGAACCGACCGCATACGGGCGGGGATCAATTATTTCGCTCGCGCCGAATTTTCTGGCCGCGAGGGTTCCGGCGCCGAAAGACATGTCTCCGTGTGTAAGCGTGGGACCGTCTTCAACCGCGAGCACGCGTTTACCGCGAATGGCCTCTGCGTCACCTTCGTCCACTGAAATCGGAGAGGCGGCTTCGATAATAACGGCGTTTGGGTTTGCCATGCGAATGTTTTCCCGAACGCGCGCGATGTTCTCCCGGGTTGCACTATCGATTTTGTTGATCACCACCACATCCGCCATTCGCACGTTCGTTTCGCCGGGGTAAAAAGTCAGCTCGTGCCCGCAACGGTGTGGGTCGGCCACGACAAACAAAAGGTCGGGCTGAAAAAAATGCATGTCATTATTCCCGCCATCCCACAGGATGATGTCCGCTTCTTCTTCGGCCTGACGCAAAATCTTTTCATAATCTGCTCCCGCGTACACGATCAACCCGCACGCAATATGCGGCTCGTATTCCTCCCGTTCTTCGATTGT
>JBLMXH010000194.1:0-9473 GCA_050257685.1 Nitrospirota bacterium | reverse complement strand
AGAATGGCGAGCACTTTAGCATCAGACGAGGCGAGCAGTTTCGTCGCTGCAGCGGATACAGCCGCAGTTCTCATCTCGGTAATTAACCGCCCGTCCATTATTGCGAGTGGCGTTCCCGTTTGTGGATCGACAAGAAAGATGGTGGCCATGTGTGTTGGGATTCCGCGATCCGCGTTTGACGGATAGAAGGTTACTGCTTTTAACCCGAGTCCATCCGGCGTGAGCGCCGGCATCAAGCCAAGGAATCCACCAGGGGGATCAATCGAGATGATCGAGCGCACGGGCTGAGTCACCCTGCCGGCGGAGAAATCGATCAGCGCTTTCTCCATCGCCGGAATCAATTCGATCATCCGAAGATGCTCTCGAACTTGTTCTTCGTTAAGGAAAAGCGCTTGATCAATTCTCACTCGTTTATTTTAACCACGAATGGACACTAATAGACACGAATTTGACACTCGTCATCATTGTTCATTCGTGTCCATTCGTGGTTAGCTCTTAGATGGCTGAGAAACTGCAAACGCGGTGTGTGGTCGCTGGCGGTGGACCAGCGGGGATCATGGCTGGTTACCTACTCGCGCGAGCGGGTGTGCCCGTCATCGTTTTGGAAAAGCATGCCGATTTCTTTCGAGATTTCCGCGGCGACACGATTCATCCGTCCACACTCCAGTTGATGTACGAACTCGGATTGCTCGAGGAGTTCTTAAAACAGCCGCATCAGGAAGTGCGCGAACTACGCGCCGTCATCAATGGTCAGACAGTGCCAATCGCCGACTTCACGAAGCTGCCAACGCGCTGCAAATTCATCGCTTTCATGCCGCAATGGGATTTTTTGAATTTCCTTTCCAGGCACGCAAAAGAATTTCCCAGCTTCCAATTGCTGATGCAGCACGAAGTGATCGATCTGGCTTTCGATCAGCAGCGCGTCACGGGCGTGCGCGCGAAAACTCCGCACGGCGAACTGCAAATTCGCGCCGACGTGGTCATCGGCGCAGACGGACGACATTCGGTCGTTCAGGCGTGTGCTGGTCTGGAACGAAAGGAGTTCGGCGTCCCAATCGACGTGCTCTGGATGCGCATCTCAAAGAAGCCGGACGATCCTCCGCAATCGCTCGGCTTCTTTCAACAAGGCAAACTGCTCGTTTTACTCGAACGCGGCGATTACTGGCAGTGCGGTTTTGTAATCCCGAAGGGTGGCTTCGATCAAATCAAGACGCGCGGATTGGGACAGTTTCAAAATGACCTCGTCAGCTTTGCCGGATTTCTGCGCGATCGCGTGGCAGAGCTCGATGATTGGTCGAAAATCAAGTTGCTGACGGTGCAAATCAATCGCCTTCGTGATTGGTGCCGCGACGGGCTGCTTTGTATCGGCGATTCTGCGCACGCGATGTCACCCGCAGGCGGCGTGGGCATCAACCTCGCCATTCAGGACGCCGTCGCGACCGCCAATTTGCTGGGGAAAAAATTGCGAACCGGTCCGGTTTCCGCGGACGACCTGCGCCAAGTGCAGGCGCGCCGCGAATGGCCCACACGGCTCATTCAGGCGATGCAGGTTTTTATTCATCGGCGTGTCGTTACTGGTCAAACCTCACATCACAAAAAATCATTGCCGATTGTCTTTCGTTTGCTGAAATGGTTTCCACTTCTGCGGCAAGTTCCCGCCCGATTCATCGGAATCGGACCGCGCCCGGAGCATTATTGTAACCGGGGGCGTTGACCCCGCAGTCTGCAACTTGCCACGCATCGTCTTGCCGGAGTTACCGCCTCTGGGTAGAACTGCGCAATTCGCTACGACGATGAAATCTCAATCGTCAATACTTGCATCGCCTGAGACTCCAAATTTTCCTCGTGATTCTATGGCTTCACGAGTTCTCAGCGGTGTCGCATTCTTGTTAGGCGGTTTCATTGTGATTGGTCACAACGTCTTTCATATCCTGCCCAACGAAGTGATCATCCTTTCTTTGCTCGGATTGATTTCAATCCGACTGCGTGACGGCAACTGGTCCACGATGGGGTTAAAACGGCCGGCATCATGGCGTAGCATCCTTCTGATTGCACTGGTTGCTGCAGTGTTGCGGATTTGCTCGGGCAATTCTTAATCGAACCTGTGACCGGCTTTTTCTGGCCGAAACCGACGGCACCGGCACTGGCAAACCAGATCACCGGGAATATGACGATCGCATTACTTGGTGTGTTGCTGGTGTGGACGTTTGCCGCTTTTGGAGAAGAGATCGCATATCGCGGATATCTCCTAACGCGTGCGGCGGATATAACACAGAGATCAGCAGCGGGTTACTGAATCGACATTGTGCTCGTTTCGATTTTGTTCGGGTACGGGCATTATTACAAAGGCAATATCCGGTATGATTGATTCCGGCGTTGCAGGATTGATTTTGGGAAGCGCGTACATGCTTGTTGGTCGCAACCTGTGGGCGAGCATTTTCGCTCACGGATTCATTGACACCTTTGGAATTATCGACGCCTTTTTCGGATGGTCGAACTAGTTGAAGCGGTGAACCTGGATACGATCCGCTCAGCGCACGAGCGGATTCGGCCATACATTCATCGCACACCGGTCCTGACGAATTCATGGCTGAATGACGCGTGCCGGGGTTCCCTGTTTTTTAAGTGCGAAAATTTTCAGAAGATCGGGGCTTTCAAGGCACGCGGTGCAACCAACGCCGTTTTTGCGCTTGATGATGAAACGGCGCGACGCGGCGTGGCGACGCATTCTTCGGGCAATCATGGCGCTGCAGTGGCGCGTGCGGCGAAATTGCGCGGAGTGCCAGCGCAGATCGTGATGCCGTCGAATTCGGCGAAGGTGAAGATTCGCGCAGTGGAAAGCTACGGCGCGCAGGTTTTCTTTTGCGAACCAACAGAACAGGCGCGTGAGATCAAATGCGCAGAGGTGATCGATCGAACGGGAGCGACGTTGATTCACTCGTTCGAAAACGAGCATGTGATAACAGGGCAGGGGACAGCAGCAATCGAACTTCTCGAAGATGTTCCCGACCTTGATGTGATCATGTGCCCGGTCGGCGGCGGCGGTTTGTTATCGGGCACAGCGATCGCTGCAAAATCGATGCGACCGCAGATCAAAGCGATCGCAGTTGAGCCTGAGAATGCAGATGATGCGGCGCAATCGTTTCGCGCAGGACGCTGGCTTGTGACTGAAAAGAAGTTCACGATCGCCGATGGACTGCGCACAAACATCGGTGAACCAAATTTTGCGATCATTCAGCAATACGTGGATGACATCCTGACTGTAAGCGAGGAAGCAATCGTTTCGGCGATGCGCACAATTTGGGAGACGATGAAGATCGTGATCGAACCATCGGCGGCTGTTCCGTATGCGGCGATTCAAGGATCGAAAATGGATGTCGGAAGCAAGCGCGTCGGTATCATTCTGACCGGCGGCAACATCGATCTCGATGCTTTGCCGTGGTAGGGCCGCGCCTGCGTCTCGCACGCTGCGATTGGCGCACTCGTCAATCACCCTGGACATTTTTGTTCGCAGCTAATTACCTCGGCATTGGCTCTTCCGGGGCAAACCGAGCTTGAGTGACAAAAAGATGATGAATTACTTCTTGTTTTTCATTGCCGCCATCGTTGGGGGAACAATTAACGCATTAGCCGGTGGCGGTGGCCTGATCACTTTTCCCCTGTTGATGCTTGTGGTAACGCCCGTGACAGCCGATGCCACGAGCGCGTTCGCCCTGTTCTTCGCGTATCCCACGGCTGTGTGGCGAACGCGGAATCAGTTAGAAGGTGTTTTCGGTCGGGGATGGCTATGGCTGCTTCTGATCCCAAGTGTGCTCGGCGGTTTCATGGGAGCTGTGCTGCTAAGCCGCACCGACACCCGCAGCTTTATTGAGTTGGTACCATGGTTGGTGTTAGTCGCCACTGTTATCATTGTGTTACGGCCGATCCTGGTTCGACGTGACGAAAGTGGAAGCGTGCATCCGGACATCACGCTGGCGTTATGGCCTGTCGCAATTGCAGGCATTTTTCTGGTGGGATTGTATGGCGGCTACTTTGGCTCGGGAATTGGCATCCTTATGATCGGCGCGCTGAGTTTTATCTCGCGCGGAGACATTCGGCATGTGGTTGCGCTCAAGAACTTCCTCACTCTTTGTATGCGCGGAGCAGCGATCCTGGTGCTCGTACTCGAAGCCAATGTGAACTGGAGTTACGGCGTGCCCATGGCGATCGGTGGTCTGATTGGCGGCTACATTGGGGCAATGATATCGCATCGCGCCAACCGTGCAGTTGTTCGCGGGATTGTTATCGCGATCGGTTTTGCCGCGTCAGCCTATTACTTTTGGAAGTTGTACGGTGGCGTCTTATTGCGCGCAGGCGGCGAATGAATGGCAGGGCAGACGCCAAAGGTCTGCATCAAATCCCGGATTCCAGTTGCGACGGATAATTTTAACGCACGAGGGAACCGAAACCCGCGCGAAAACCGAAACGATTATTCTGGGGGAGTTTAATCACATGAGAACCTTACACATCATCGTAGCGGCATTCATTCTGGTCTTCGGCTTCAATGGTTTATGGGCAGCAAACGTGGACCGAATTTCAGCGGCAACGGGAGTTCCCGTCGCGACCTTGCAGGCGGAAAGAGCATCGACTGGTCTTGGCTGGGGCAGCTTGGAGAAGGCGCATCTGCTGGCGAATGCCTCAGGCCAAAGTTTCGATAGCGTTGTCGCACTGCATCAATCCGGGCAAGGCTGGGGTCGAATTGCACGCAATAACGGCCTCAACCTCGGGACGCTTGTGAGCAACGCTCACCGATCAAGCAACGCGGCATTGCATGCTAAAAACGCGCGAACATTGCATGGCAACAGCGGAACGCATGTTTCCAAAGGTCATGCCGGGAACATGCGCTCGACACGAGGTGTCGATCACCGTCCATCCGCTTTCAGCCACTCGCATGGAATGCGTTCAATGGGGCACATTAGCGGATCTCACGGGATGCGCTCGATGGGGCACGGTGGCGGCCGCGGTCGTTGAGGACAGCCCGCATTAGAAGATTAGACTTCGGTCGAGGCCCAAAACTTCGCAAAAGCGCGTGGCCAACTTCGGTCGGTAACGCTGTCCCGAGCAGCGTTTGCCATGCGCTCGCGCAGCGCTCGATTCGTCACGAGCGCACGGATCGCGCGTGTGAAGTCTTCGACGTCATGCGACTTCGTGATCAGACCGTTTGTGTTGTTGGCGACTAATTCCTTGGGACCACCGGAATCGGAAACAACGACCGGCAATCCGGACGCCTGGGCTTCGAGAATTACATTGCCGAAAGTGTCGGTGGTGCTGGGAAAAACAAAGACATCCGCCGACGCATATGCGGTCGCTAATTCCGTGCCCTTGAGATAACCAGTAAAGAACGCTTCGGGTATGGATTTTGCGAGCGTTTCGGAATACGGGCCGTGACCGACAACAAAAAGTTGAACAGGCAGGCTTTCTTTGCGGAGACGGCGATAAGCATCAGCCAAAAGGTCGAGATCTTTTTCTCGTGAAATGCGGCCGACGTACAGCAGGCGAACCTCACCGTTCATAGCGCCGAATTTTTCAAAAAACGCGGAATCGCGCCGGCCAGGGTGGAAGAGTTCGGTGTCGAGCCCGCGCGGCAGTATTTTCAGTTTCGCAGGGTCGAATCCGCGTTTGATCCAGCTTTGCCTGTATTCTTCGGAATTGACGAAAATCGTATCGAGCTGTCCGTAAAACCAATGCATGTAACGCCACGCGACGCTTTCAAGAAAACTGTCCTCGGTAAGGATCCGAATGTATTGCGGGAAATCGGTGTGATAAATGCCGCTGGTCTGGAGATTGAGCATTTTTGCCGCGAGCAGCGCGGTTAACCCAACCGGACCGGGCGTGCTGATGATGATCTCCGTGAATTGTTCCCGCTGAACGTAATCCAGCATCTGCAGGATGGGTGGGAAACTCAGTTTCTGTAGTTCGTATTCCGGCAATTCGAATTCACCGATCGGCGGGAAGTTTTTGATCGGGATATTCGAAAGTTGAAGATTGCTTCGTGAAGCTACGACGACTAATTCCTTGCCCGCGGCGGCTCCGGCAGCGGTCATTTTGCGAATCGTCGTCGCAACTCCGTTCACGTCTTCCAGTGTATCGGTAAACCAGGCGCGTTTTCGATTTTGCAAGGCGACCGGAATTTCGCCAGTCAACGCCTTGAACATATTCTGCAGCCATTTGCGCGAGGGTGCCTGGCTGTGAAAGCCATAAATATATGGCGTCAGGATAACCAGGATCGGCGCGATCGCGCTCAGAGCCTGCATGCTCTCGACCATGTTTCCGCTGCTGATTTGCTGAACGAATTTGTTGAAGAACCGAAATGCCAACTGCTCGGCCACCATATTAGCCATGAGAAATGTGCGCCGCTCCGGTTCGCTCACCTTGTCCATTTGCGCCGCCAGCTTTGCCTTCACCTCAGGCCGCGCGAAATAACCAGAGAGCTCTTTCCAGAGCGAGACGTTTGCTGGTTTGGCAAAGTCAAAAATCTTTCCGGATAAGACGCCCTGGACGATGAATTCCGTTTTCTCCTTTAGCGTGAACTCGGTCGGGTCACGGCCCTCCATGAAACGTGAGAACATTTTCTCCAGCAGTGCTCCACCGGGGCCGAGCTTTTCGTGAAAACGATCCTGGATAAAACACACCACGGTATTGTAAAAGCCATGTGACAGAATCAGTGGCGTTCCACCTTGGCCGCACGGCGTGCAATTGCCGTCCCGAACAAATTTCAGAAATTGTTCGGCAGATTTCGCACCAGGAGTTTCCGTAAAAGCGGAGGCCATGAAGCGCCCTCCGTGGTCGTCGGAACCTCCTACGAGAATTTTTTTCCATGGCTCCGCATGCGTAGCCGCCAGGCCGTAACGATTTGCGATCACGTCGATCTTGTCCGGCGTTAATTGCGTGAAAAAAGTCTGGGCAAGATCGCTTAGTAGCGCATCGCGCAAACCGTTGATGCCCTCAAAGTGTTTGAACAGAAGAATTAGCTGCTCAACATGCGCCGCGCCGAGTTTGCCGTTCACGCTGTATAGTGGATGCGCCACAGCATGCGTGATGTGCGCGTTCTGAAGGTATCGCTGCAGATCGAAGACATTTTCGCGAACACTTTCGATTTCACCATGCTGCTTTTCTGAAATCCCCCAGGCCAAAATGTGCAGCTTGCAGCCGTCCTGCGGAAAATAAGTGGTGATCTGTTCGCTGATGAACGTTCGCGGCAGATCCGCAATTTCAAGGCAACCGTTGATTGAATCGTGATCGGTAATGGTGACGTAATCCATTCCGCGTTTGCGCAACTGTTGGTACAGCTGCTTTGGATCGGAATAGCTGTCCGGAAAATCGAAGCGTCGGAACAGCCATTCTTCCGAGCGCGCACTGTGGCGGGAATGAATATGTAAATCGCACCTGCTCACATTACGTTCCTCGGTTTAACCTTTGTTCGGCGATCCAGTCCTGATAGGTCGTAGCGGTTCGCGCGGTTTTCGTTGCGGCAATGAATCCGAGAATCTGCTTCCAAATAGCCGGCTGGGAATAATCGGGCGGATGAATGCTGATCCGCAGGAGCGGTTTGGTCTTCATCAAAGGGAATAGTGCCGCGTTCCAAGTTCGACTGAGCGCGCGCCGCCAGGTCTTGTGAACGCTGTAAACGAGCGTTCTCGCCGGAAAGGTGGATGCCGACCGGAGATCGCACACCGTGCGCAGGCGGGTGGTGTATTCCAATTCCGCGTCGCGAACGGCTTGCTCTGCTTCGTTTCCCAGGAGCCATGCAGGCGCGATGAACCCGCGCGGCTTGAGTCCGAGAGCGCGGAATTCATCTCGTGCCGTGGTGATGCGCCGCAGGGCTTCCTCATAGCCCAAATCATAAAACTCGCCTTCGTTTTGGGTATAAAACCTGGTCATGAATTTGTCACGCAGTGTTTCTTCCCTCTGAGATGGGCGTTCGTGAAAATAGCCGTGAATAACGACCTCGTGTCCGTCTGCTTCCAGAGTTCGAAGCCACGTCACAAATTCGCGATGCTTCGCGAGGCGGCCTTCGTGGTGATAATCTGGGACCACAAGAATTGAACAAACGCGCACGCCATGCGCGCTCAATTCCGAAATCATCGTGCTTGTGATTTGCTGAGTGCAAGGGGCGACATCGTGCAGAGACACGACCGTGGAATCCGCCGCCGCTTCGGCAGTCGCGACGAGCGGGAGAAAGTCCGTTGCCGCAATCGTATCCATCCTTCAATTTTCCGTCTTCGAACAACTTTGAACAAGGCAAAAGGCAAACGGCTCGATTCTATGACGCCGCAACGATGCAGCGTCGGGCCCATCAAACGCGTCACCGGATACTAATCGTGTCCCACTCTTATCAGGGTTCCGAATATTTCACCCGATAGTATACGCATTCATCTTTATGGAACCCCGCACTCAACGGCTCCTACCCGCTGCCCATATTTAGGATTTCGTGAAACTCTGGTTCGCCCAGGGGCATCACCGATAAACGCGATTGCCGAACTAACGGAATTCCTTTCAAACGCGAATTGCCCTTGATCTCGCGAAGCGTGACTGGCCGCGCCAGCGGTTTAACTGCGGCGAGATCAACGGTGGACCAATCGCCTTCCTTTGCAGTCGTGTCGGGATAAGCGGTTCGCACGACTTTAGCGATGCCGACTACGGCTTTTTCTTCGCCACTGTGATAGAAGAGGACTGCATCGTCCTTTCGCATGTTGCGGAGATTATTTCGAGCCGCAAAATTACGGACGCCAGTCCAGCTCGTTTTACCATCGGCAACAAGATCAGACCACGAATAGGAAGACGGCTCCTGTTTCACCAGCCAAAAGCTTTTCATGAGATCAACGCTTGCGTACTCTCGCGGCCATTTCGAGTGAAGTCGAGCACCGGAGCGGCCGGGGCAGCGGCGGGATGGACGGGAAGGCCCGGAGGTTGAGCGAACCGGACGTGAGCGAATCAATCCCGTGATCTAACCTCCAGCTAAGAACACGCGATCCTTCGACTTCGTTTCGCTCCGCTCAGGATGACGCCGCGTCGGAGCTTCACATTTTGCTATCGGAATTGGAGCTTGAAAAACGCAATGCCTGCGCGCAAGTGAAATCATGCCGCGACTGCCGTTCATCACATTCGAGGGATCAGAAGGAAGCGGAAAGTCTACGCAAGCAGTCAAACTCGCCGCGCATCTTCAGCAATCCAATATCCCTTACATCCTGACGCGCGAACCCGGCGGCACACCGATCGGCGAAAGTATCCGCGAGCTTCTGCAATTTGCTCCACATAATTCGGATATGACCTCTGAGACCGAGCTGCTCCTTTTTGAAGCGAGTCGCAGCCAGCTCGTGCGCGAGGTAATCAAGCCTGCGCTCGAACGTGGCATGTGTGTGATTGCCGATCGGTTCTTCGATTCCACAAGTGTTTACCAGGGAGCGGCCCGCAAATTGGATGGCCAGATCATC
>JBLMXH010000193.1:0-9532 GCA_050257685.1 Nitrospirota bacterium | reverse complement strand
GGCGCAGCGAAACGAGCGGCCCCGACTTTGCCGGAGTGCAGTCGCGAAGTGATTTCTTCGACCGGCATTGTGTCGAGCGCACATTTGACCACTGCACCCACCATCAGCCGAACCATTTTGTAGAGGAAACCGTTGCCGTCGAACTCTATCGTGACGCACGGGCCTTTTTGACTGACTCGCACCGATTTGATTGTGCGGATGGTTGTTGATTCGGGTTTGCCGCGGTTCGCGGCGAAAGCCGCAAAGTCATGAGTGCCGACGAAATGTTTGGCGGCTGATTTCAAAATTTTCAGATCGAGCGGCTGCGCAAGGTGCCAGGCACGACCATACTCGAACGGAGGCAAAATCGCCGCGTTCCAAATCCTGTAGCGATAGATCTTCCCTTTTGCCGAAACACGGGCGTGAAACTCGCTTGAGACATATCGACAACGTACCACGCGAATGGCGGAAGGCAGTAACGCATTGAGCGCTTTGATCCAACGGTCAGCTGGCAAGAATTTTAAGACATCTACGTGCGCGCATTGTGCAAGAGCGTGAACACCGGCGTCCGTTCGTCCCGCACCCTGAACGCGCGCAGGTCCGCCAGTGATGCGCTCAAATGCTCGCTCGAGATGATCCTGCACGGTGTTGCGATGAGACTGGCTCTGCCAGCCAGCAAACGGTGCGCCGTCGTAAGCGACAATCAGTTTCAGTCTTCGTGACATGGCGTTCTGCAAATGTGATCAGCAATGTGTGAAATGTGATCAGTAGCTATACAGCGCGCTTCATATTCCGATCACTGGTCACCGTCACATCTCACCCGTCGCGTTCTGCTGCGCGCGACTATCCAGATAACTTTGCAGGATCATTTGCGCTGCTACCTGATCCACGTAAGCCCGGGTGTGCCGCGTTTTCTTACCGGCGTCACGCAATGCTCGGTGGGCTGCAACAGTCGTGAGTCGCTCGTCCCAGGTCACGACGGGGCACGGGAGAATCGCGCGTAGTTTTTCCACAAACTGGAGAACCTCAGTTGCGGCGGTACCGATCTGCCCATTCATCTGACGCGGGACGCCGGCTACGACGTGATCGATTTTTTTTTCCTGTACGATTTTTGCGATGCGCGATTCTGGTCGCTGCTTTGTTGGAATGGTCTCCAGTGGATGTGCCAGGAACTGCAGCTCATCAGAGATCGCCACTCCGATCCGCGCCCGTCCAAAATCGAGGGCTAAAATCGGATTCATCTCGCTGTCATTCCGAGCGAAGTCGAGGAATCTCGTAGCGAAACCAATCGGGCAGACCGCGGGATCCTTCGACATTGCTCAGTGTGACAAACAGCCTTTATCATTGCCGTTCTGGCGGAAGTTTGCGGATTAAATCTTTGATCCGTTCCGCTTCGTGCCGATGACAAACCAAAAGGGCATCTGGCGTACGCACCACGATCAGATCATGCACACCGAGCAGCGCGATTGTTGTTCCATTTTCCTCGAAAACGATGTTGTTGCTCGAATCGACGGCGATGATGGGACGGTTTGCGGCGTTTCCGCGTTTGTCCTGTTCAAAGTAATTTGCCACTGCTCGCCAGCTTCCGATGTCATCCCAATCAAATCCGGCCTCCACGACCAGAACTCGGTCGGCTTTTTCCATGATCGCGTAATCAAACGAGATTCGCGGCAATTTGCTGAAGCGCTCACGCAATGTTGTCTCGAACTTCCCCGGAGCGCGAAGTTGTGAAATGAAATCGGCCAACTCCGGCGCGTGACGGTTAAATTCGCGAAGCACAGTAGGCACCGACCAGACAAACATGCCCGCGTTCCAGCGGAAATTTCCCCTGCGAACGAAGGACTCCGCCAGATCGGGATTTGGTTTTTCACGAAAGCGCACGACACGATGAATTGCTTCGTTCTCCGGGCGTTTGCGCAATCGCACCGGTTTGCCGTGCTCAATGTAACCGAATCCGGGACACGCCCAGGTCGGTTTGATGCCGATAGTGACGAGTTCGCTTGTCTCCTCTGCCGCTTCCGCTGCCACGGTTACCGTCTGCTGGAAAGCCGTCCGATTTGTGATGACGTGATCGGCTGGAAGAACAACCATGATCCCGGAATGATTGCGCACTGCCACCCAGCTGGTGCCAAGCGCAATTGCCGCGGCGGTGTCGCGTTTCGCAGGCTCTGCTAAAATGTTCTCCTGTGGAAATGTCGTAAGCAGGTTTCGAACTGCGTTTTCCTGTTCTGTGTTCGTGAGAATCAGAATGCGTTCGGGCGGGATTAATCCGTCGAGCCGGGCCAGCGTTTCTTCGAGTAAAGTTTTGTTTGAGACCAGGCTTAGCAGTTGTTTGGGGCGAGCCCGCCTGCTCAATGGCCAAAAACGTTCGCCGCTGCCGCCGGCGAGGATGAGCGCGTACATCGAATCAGGCATGTCAGTCCAGAATATCGCGTGGCGAAAATTGCCGTTTCTTTTTCCTAAACGCGACGTATATGGTAGGCGATGTCGTCCCTCATATCCATTTCAAAAAGTTCTGAAGAGCTTCCGGTTGCGCCGCTGCTCGCGCTTACTCGAACGGCAATTGGACTCGGTTTGGGAATTTTGATTGCGGACAAAATTAAGCGTCCGGTGCGTCAGGCAACGGCGATCACGTTGTTGGCGATCGGCGCGTTGGCTGCAGCGCCGTGGCTGGTGAAAATCACCGTCGGTCAGATCAATCGTCCCGAGTCGGAGTGGGGGAGCCGCGCCCGATTACGTTCTATTCGCGGCGACTCCGGTTATACTTCGGACAACGACATTTATTAGCACGTCTGTAGCAGGGATTTGGGGATTCCGGCCAGACAGTCGAAGCCGATACAAACTGGCATCAGCGATGCCGACTACAACATCAGGGCGAATTACTAACAATCTCTTGCGCGGCAGCGTCGCTGATCTGCAGTTGCGCGCTCACCTTCTGCAATCGTGAGGCTTGCTCGCTGACGGTTGCAGCCAAATTGCGAACTTCAGATCTTAGCTCCGCAATCGTCTTTTCCTGTTCCTGAATCTTGCAATCCTGCTCCTGGCCTTTGCGATGTTCTTTGAGGAATTCGTTAAGTACCATCGCGTTGATCTGCTCATACCGAACGGATTCAGGCAGGCCTTCGGGGTTCCGTCCCACGAGATCGGGATTCACTTCGGCTACTTCTTCCGCGATCAGTCCAAAGGCAATCGTCTGTGTTGGGTCGTATTGCTCGTGGTAGCGGAAGCTGACGGGCCTCAGTGAATAGATGGCCTCGCTGGCTGTGTGCATGGTTCGAATATCATGTTTGTATCGGCGTGAAGAGACGTTTGCTCGACCGAGTCTACCGTTGCTGTTTATCGTAACCAGGTCCGGGTCGGTCCCGACCTGCGGCTGAATATTGGTATAAATCTGACCAATGAAACAACTGTTGCTCACATCTTGGGCATTCGCGCCGATAGCAATGACATGGTTCGCCGTGACGACGTTTTGCCCGGCAGCACGACCCAATGCGATATTCTGGAAACCGGTAGTGTTATTCAAGAGTGCGCTAAAACCAAACGCTGTGTTGCTGTCGCCTGTGGTATTCGAATTTAGGGCGGTGACGCCGGTGGCAGTGTTTTCGTTGCCGCTTGTGTTTCCGGAAAGTGCGAAAGCACCGGTGGCAGTGTTGTTATTAGCACCATCGTTAAACTGAAGCGCTTGATAACCATTGGCTGTGTTGTTGAACCCTATTGTGTTGTTCTCAAGCGCGGAGGCGCCTATGGCCGTGTTCTGCATAGCGGTATTGCTAACCAGTGTGTTACTACCGACGGCTGTATTTGCGCCGGCACCGACGTTACTGAACAGCGCTCCATAGCCGATCGCGGTATTCTCACTGCCAAAAGTGTTCGAGGAAAGAGCCGACGCGCCGACCGCCGTGTTAAGCGAGCCAGTGGAATTACCATTAAGAGCGGTCGCGCCGTTCGCCGTGTTTTCGTGACCAGTGGTATTGTCAGCGAGCGCAGCCCAACCGATGGCAGTGTTATTACTGGCAGTAGTATTTGCTGAAAGCGCTGATGCTCCGAAGGCCGCGTTGTGCGAGCCATCGGTGTTCTCACGGAGTGTAAAACTCCCGGTAGCGGTGTTCTCATGACCATCGCTGTTGCTAAAGAGGGCTTCAGATCCAACCGCCGTGTTTCGAGAGTTATCGCCGGTGTTACTGAACAGCGCGAACGATCCGACGGCAGTGTTGCGGCCGCCAATGGTATTGCTATAGAGCGCGCCGTCACCGACAGCTGTATTCGAGTTGCCTTCAGTGTTGCTGTACAGAGACAAGACTCCATTCGCTGTGTTGCTGAGCCCGGTGGTGTTGTTTAGAAGCGCAGCAGTGCCAATTGCCGTGTTTTGCGTTCCGGCGCCGGTAATTTGGTCTCCAACGTTGAACAAGAGCGTTCCCGCGCCCACAGCGGTGTTATAGCTACCATCAACATCGCTCCAGAGTGAAAACCATCCGACTGCCGTGTTACCGACACCGGTCGTTAGATTAAAAAGCGCGTTCTGTCCTTCTGCAGTGTTGAATCCCGGGTAACCGCCATCAGGCGCCGGTACAACCGCTCGCACCAGAGGTAGAAGTGCAAACCAGGCAAGCACAGACACGATTGAAGCCAGTGATGGCGTGACTCTTTTGAAATGATTTTTCAGAACCATGATTCTTCCTTTCCATTCTCCCGCTGTATGAATTGGAGTGGCGGGTCCGGAAGAGGCGAAGGACCTAGCGGGGAAAGTGCTCCGCCTGATTCAGATCCGTTGAGCGAGCGCTAGTGTGGAAAAACCCGGTGATGTTGGCAAGGCAAATTGTCCTGCGGGAATCTGTGGAACGCCGGAATGTGTTGGGCCCGTATACTCAGTGGCGCGTGTTCAGAGAAGCGCTTCGGCAACGGAATCGGCGAGAGCCTTACCTCTGCGAGTCAGCACGAAACGACGGTTGGATTTCCGAACCAGATCGAGAGCGGCAAGCTCATCGAGTTTTTGTGCAAGATCTTTTAACTCCGAGGAAGGAACTCCATCGCGCGTGCGCAGACCAAGCACGATGCGCTCCGTACGCCTCATTTCGTTGGTTAGGTTTTCGCTCGTTCCATGTGGTAGTGCTCCTGAAAACACCCGATCAATGTAGGCGCGATAGTCGCAAACATTTTGCCAACGCTGCATACCAATGGTAGAAACCGCGCTCGGTCCGATTCCCAGATAATCTTTGCCCAACCAGTACGCGCGATTGTGAACTGATTCGAAGCCGGGACGGGCGTAATTCGAGATTTCGTAATGGCAGTAGCCGGTGTCTTCCAGAATCCCCATTGTCACTTCGAAAAACTCTGCGTCGGAATCCGAATCCTGCCGGAATTCGCCGCGGGCATAGCGCATAAAAAATTCCGTGTCTTCTTCGTACGTCAGGCAGTAAGTGGAAATATGCTCCGGTTGGAGCGCGATTGTTTTCTCGAGCGTCGCGCGCCATTGATCAACGGTTTGACCTGGCAAACCGAACATCAGATCCACGTTGATGTTGGTGAAATCGGCGTCGCGCAAAATTCGAAAGGATTCTGCAGCCTGTTGCGCGTTGTGCTCGCGTCCGAGCAATTGCAATAGTTCGTTATCCCAGGACTGCACACCGAGACTGATCCGGTTAACACCAGATTTTTTCAGCAGGCTCGCCTTTCGCGCGGAGACGCTTCCCGGATTTGCTTCAATCGTCCATTCAACTAATTGCGATAAGTCGAGCCTGTCGCGGAATCCGTGCAGCAAAAGCTCCAACTGTGCAATATTAAGTGCTGTGGGCGTGCCGCCGCCGAAGTAAATCGTCGATGGGAGGAGATGGTCTGCCGGGCGTTCGCGCGCTACAAGTTCGCGCAGGAGCGCTTCACAAAATCGCGAGCTCTGCGAGGGATCCAGCAAATCCTTGTAAAAAGCGCAATACGGACAAATGCGTGCGCAGAAGGGGATGTGAACATAGATGTGGCGAATCATATCAGTCCCTGTCATTCCGAGCGAAGTCGACGAATCCCGTAGCAGAACGTTCCGGGTACTTAACGGGGTCCTTCGACTTCGCTCAGACGACGGAGGGCTCATAGTTGTGAATCTCTCCGTTACTCATACAATCCGTCTGCCGTCGACGCTGTCATGCTGTTTCGAAACGTAGCTCTCGTTTTCTTTTGCGCCATCACCGGGTTGACGCAAGGCCAGCAACCCGAGCCGACCCCCTCAATCGTGTACGCGATCCGCAATACTGATTCGATTAAGCAGTACAAAACGAACTCGCACGTGGTGCGTGAAATGGTGAATCGACTCGTCATGGCTGTAACCGCACAGTCTGATGTGGCCAAAGCATGGGGATCGCTGGTCTCTCCTAGTGAACGCGTCGGTATCAAAATCTCGGCAGCGGGTGGCGACCTTTTTACAACACACCATGATGTTGTGAACGCGATTGTGAGTGGTCTGGCGGCGGCGGGTCATCCGCGCAGTAGTATCATGGTGTGGGACCGTTCCCTCGGCGGAATCAAAGAAGCCGGATATCGCCCGGGAGTTGATGGCTATCAGGTAAAAGCAATCGCGCCGCATGACGGGTATGACGCGAAGGCTATGCTAACTGCTCCTTTAGTCGGAAAACTGGTGTGGGGCGATTTTGAGTTTGTAGGCGACACAGGGAAAATGCCGCTTCTGGCTGATGCCGAAGCTACAAGCAACGTGAGCCACTTTTCGAAAATCATCTCCAGCGAGGTAGACAAAGTCATCAATGTCCCTGTGATGAGTGTCAGTGAAACCAATGGCATCGCGGGTTGCATTTACAACATGACCATCCCGAACATCGACAATTGGCGCAGGTTTGCCCAGGGCTCGCGGTTTGGCGCGGAAAGCCTTGCGGAGATTTACGCCAAGCCACTCATCGCAAACAAGGTGGTGTTGAATTTGATGGACGGCCTCATCGCTCAATACGCGGGTGGGCCGCAGCCGCAGCCGAATTACGCAGTGCACCATGCGACGTTGTATGCAAGCAGAGACCCCGTCGCTCTGGACGCCATAGCATTGAAACGATTGGAAGAATGGCGAAAGCGTGAAAGTCTTCGTCCGGTCGGGCCCGTGGCAGCCTACATCGATGTCGCCAGCCAGCTCGGACTTGGAAACTCCAGTACCAATCGAATAGAGGTAAGGAACATTGGACGCTGAAATCCTGCGCTCCGTCTCGCGCTCCTTTTACCTGTCGATCCGATTTTTACCAGCGCAATTACGCCAGCCAATCGCACTAGCATATCTCCTCGCTCGAACAACCGACACCGTTGCTGACACAGCACAAATTTCTACTAGCGTGCGAATGGAAACCTTGAAACTGCTTTCCAATGGCATTCAAGGCACAGCTTCGCGTGATGTCGTCGCGGAATTGGGCGCGTCTTTTGTTTCGCTTCAGGAGAACGAGAGCGAACAAAGGCTCCTTGAATCGTTGCCTGATTGCCTCACTCGCCTCGAACAAATGGAGCACGCGGACCGCGACGACATTCGCACGGTACTCGAAAAAATCGCGCATGGCCAGATGCTCGACCTCCAACGCTTCAATAATCCGGAGGAGATCCGGGCGCTCGTTACAGCCGCAGATCTCGATGAATACACGTATCTGGTTGCCGGTTGTGTCGGTGAGTTTTGGACGCGGCTGTGTTTTCGGCACATTCGCCAGTTCGCGAGCCGGAGCGAAGACGAGATGCTTGCCATGGGAAAGCGTTACGGCATGGCGCTTCAACTGATTAATGTGTTGCGCGATGTCGGCTCGGATCTTCGAGCAGGTAGATGTTATTTTCCCGAGCACGAATTGAGCGCAGTGCATCTGGCTCCATCAGAGCTCCTCTCCGAACCGGAGCGTTTCCAACCGGTCTATCGAAAATGGCTGGAAGAGGCGAACACACGCCTTGTGTCTGGAATGGAATATTCGCGCGCAATCAATAATCGTCGCCTGCGCGCTGCGACGGTGCTGCCGGCGTTAATCGGCGCGCGCACACTTGCCCTTTTGCACGCAGCCGGTCCCGCAGCTCTGCAGCGGACTGTTAAAATCCCGCGTCGCGAAGTGCGCGCGATCATTTTGTCGCTGGCGCTAACGGTTGTATCACGTCGAAAAATGGATGCGATGTTCACCCGAGCGAAACTGTACCCGTCGCCCTGACGGCAATGCGTTCAACGCGTTTCGTACAGCTTGGCTACAGGAAATAGTTTCGCTGTCGTTCGGTGATGGGTCGCTCGAGTCGCTCCATGACTTGAAGCATGTCTTCCCAAACCTTCCGTTTTTCGGAAGGCGCCTGGTTTCGGAGCAAATACGCGGGGTGATACGTGATCATGAGAGGAATGTTGTTATAACTATGCCAGCGGCCGCGCAATTCCCGCATTGTCCCCCGAGCCCCAAGCAGTCCCTCGACGGCGACCGCGCCGAGCGCGACCAACACACTTGGCCGAATGATTTCGATCTGTTCGATGAGATAAGGTCGGCATGTTTGCATCTCTGTCGGCGTGGGCGGCCGATTTCCAAAACTGCCTGCCGGCATGTCCGGTCGGCATTTCAGAATATTCGCAATGTAAACGTCTTCGCGCGCGAAATTCATGGCCTTCAGAATTCGCGTCAACAATTGTCCAGCCCGGCCAACAAATGGTTCGCCCTGCTGGTCCTCATCTGCACCGGGCGCTTCGCCGATGAACATCAAATCAGCGTTCGGATTCCCGACGCCAAACACTGTTTGGGTTCGCGAGCAGGCGAGATGCGTACATTTCGTGCAAGCACCGACCCGTTCGCGAACCGCGGCCAGTAAATCTGGTTGATTTGGCGTGTGTAACCGACATCCCGTGGGCGGCGTCCGTTCTTCCCGCAGGGGAGCGGGTGGGGGAGCAGCTTGCAATACTGCCAACGCGTTTTTCGATACGCGTGGCACGCGATCACCTTTTTCCCGGATTCCCTCCAGCGCTGCGATGACAACGTCGAGAGCTGGCTGCGTCATGTGCAGCGATCATCCAAAATTCCGCGCGCGAGTGCAAACGATTTCGGGCAAGAACATCTCTGCTTCCAGGCTTCGTCTCCTGAATCGGGCCTGAACCCGAAATTCGGCAGTGAGAGAACATCGCTGCTGCCAATCGCCCCCAGGCGAAAGATTACTTAGAACACGCGGCGGTTCTGCCAACCTGCCGCTTGGTCCAGCAATTCCAATTCAGCGTCGAGCGCCGTTTTGACGTCCACTTGCGCGGCGGCATCGGTAATTGCAACGATCGGTTCCTTGGACCGGGCGGGCCACTGAGAGAAATACCCCGCAGCAATTCTCATCGGTGGTTGCATGTCGGCGGGCGTGCTCACTTCACCTCGCCCGCAAGTTACCCTCGTCGTTTTGCCGTCGGTCCAAGCGGAAAACAGACAATCGGAATCGGGTCGGAGCGTCACCTGGCCTGTTGCGACAGCAAAGTCTGATGCGCTTCTGTCACTGTGGCTGAACAAACTGACAATTCTTCCATGGTTCAATCGTATCAATGCACGTCGATCGAGCACGCCTCCGGCCGTTTCGTTCCCATCCTTCGTTA
>JBLMXH010000192.1:0-3144 GCA_050257685.1 Nitrospirota bacterium | reverse complement strand
ATCAAAGCGCAAACGTCCAACGCCCAACGTCCAACATCCAACGCCCAACGCCCAACGCCCAACGTCCCACCTTCCAAATTGAGCGTTGAGCGTTGGGCGTTGAGCGTTGCGTGTTTAAAGGTTTCATATCTTGAACCGCTTCACGACAACAGCCGGGTTGCCGGCCACGACCGTGTTCGGTTCAACGCTTTTGGTTACCACCGATCCTGCCGCGACGACGGAATTTTCGCCGATGGTGACACCTTTCAGAATTACTGCATTCATTCCGATCCAAACGTTGTCGCAGATTTTGACCGGCGCGGCCTTTAGTGCCGGACGCGCAGGACGGTTTTTGAAATACGGTGCCAACGCTTGCGCGTCGATCAGGCGTTGCGCTGGTTCAAGCGGATGAAAATCGGAATCGGCGATTCCGACGTTCCAGGAGACGAAGCAATATGAACCGATCTCAATTTTTTCCTCGGCCATGATCAACGCCCCGTTGAGCAGCGTGAAATCGCCGATAGTACATTGGCCATTATCGCCGATAGCAAATGAGCAGCCGGCGTAACACGAAACATGTTTGCCGATAACCACCGCGCGCGGCTTTTTGCTTCGAAGTTTTCGGAAAATTTGCGCGCTCTCGCAATAAAACCCTTCATCAAATTCGACGTTCGGCGGGATCGGCTCTGGCCACCAGTCGTGTTCGACGTGTCGGTCTTTTTTAACGTTGCTCATAAAATTGTAATTTCTGTCATTCTGAGCGAAGCGAAAAATCTCTGAATATGTCCGGAAACAGCCGGCGACTAAGACAGGAAGCGAACCAGAGATGTTTCGCTTCGCTCAACATGACAATAGGGGTTGTCATGTTGGAAATTTTCCGGACGCATAAAGTTTTGCGTAAACGCCACCGCGGCTTAGGAGTTCTGGACCGCGACCTTGTTCGATAATGCGCCCGTGCTCCAGCACGATGATCTGGTCGAGATTGTGAATGGTCGCCAGCCGATGCGTAGCAATCAAAGTTGTCCGGCCGTGCATTAGCTCCTTGATAGTTTCCATGATGGCAGCTTCGGTCGCGGGATCGAGCGCAGAAGTGGGTTCGTCCAGCAACAAAATCGGCGCGTTCTTCAAAAACGCTCGGGCGATTCCAATGCGTTGGCGTTGGCCGACGCTTAAATGCCCGCCGCGCTCGCCGACAAGGTTGTCGTATCCCTGCGGCATTTGCCGAATAAACTCGTCCGCCTGCGCACGACGCGCAGCTTCAATAATCTCTTGCTCGGTCGCACCGGGCCGCCCATAGGCAATGTTCTCGCGAACTGTTGTGGAGAAAAGGAGAGTGTCCTGGAGAACGATGGCGATCTGAGCGCGCAAAGATTTCTTTGTAATTTCGCGAACATCGCGACCATCGAGCATTACGAAACCCGTAGTCGGATCGTAAAAGCGCGGCACCAGGCTGAGAAGTGTGCTCTTGCCGGCCCCTGTGCCGCCTACGAGTCCAACAATTTGATTCGGCGCGATGGAAACATTGATGTCTCGCAAGACGACTCGCGCTTCGGCGTAACCGAAACTAACCGACTGAAATGCGATCGCGCCGCTTGCCGATGGAATGTCGATCGCGTTTGGCGAGTCCCGTACATCGTCGTGGCGATCCAGCACCTCGAAGCAGCGTTTCGCCCCGGCTGTGGCTCCTTCCATAGCCCAGGCAGTGTACGTCAGGGACTCCAACGGTTGATACAGCATCAGAAGGTAGGCACTGAAGACCAGCAACGAACCGAGACTCAGGGTGCCGGCGATCACATGCAGTGTTCCTACGTAATACATCGCTGCCGTTCCGATCACCATGAGCGTGCTAATGACGAGCGCGCTGTTCACGTTCGTCAATGTCAACCTCAGGTTGGCCTGCAAACTCTGCTGCGCTTGTTGATGAAATTGTCGGACCTCAAAATCTTCCCGCCCGAACGCGTGGACCATCCGAATTGAACTCAGCCCCTCCTGCGCTTGCGCCAGCACCGCGCTTTCGTGTTCCTGAATCGAGGTCGACTCACTTCGAATCCGGCGCGCGAAGAAATAAATCGCCCCCACGATCAGTGGCACAATGGCCAGCGATAGCAGCGTCAATACCCAGTCGAGCCTCAACATTACGATGAACGTGCCGATTAGCGCGATTACCGAAGCAAAGATGTTGGTGAAACCTTTGTTATAGATCGTTTGAATCGACTGCGAATCATACGCGACGCGAAAACTGGAATCGGCAGACCGCCGTGCGTCGTGAAATTTAAGCGAAAGGCGTTGCAGGTGAGAGTAGAGATCGGTTCGCAGCTTTAGCAGCGCCTGCAGGCCGATCTTAACGAATAGGTAATTCGTGATCCAGTTCATGATTCCCCAGGCGAACTGAATCACGATCAACCCCAGACAGAGCAGGGGAACCCAGGTGCGCCAATCGCCCCGCACATTGGCCGCTGGCCGCAGGAAATCGTCCACAATGATTTTGAACGGCCATGGCTTTAGCAGATTCAGGGCGATGCCGATTAGCGATAGAAGCAAACCGAACATCGTCTGTCCCCAGAACGGCTGGTAATAGCGAAGGACGCGTCGGTAAATGGACATGCGAGTTTTGGATTGCGGGTTCCGAGTTAGACTGGCAGAGCTCGAATTTTATTGCGCCACAAATCCAGAGATTCTTCGAGTGCGCTTGGAATGACAAGACGCCGTTTACGCCCAAAACGGCTGGTGGTAGCAGGATGTGGCAACAATGGACATCTCAATTTTGCATTAGGGATTGCGGATTTCGGATTGACTAGTCGCGCGCTTGCCAGCGTAATCGCAAATCAAAAATCCAAAATCAGCCATGCATCATCTGGTTCAAATATGGTTTCAGTGGGTCGAGCAGTGGGGGTATTTGGGAATTATTTTGCTCATGGCGATGGAAAGCTCGATTTTCCCAGTGCCCAGCGAGATCGTTATTCCTCCTGCGGCATTTCTCGCGACCGAAGGAAAACTAAACACTTTCGGGGTCATAGCGGCGGGTACGTTCGGCTCATGGCTCGGGGCAACGGTGACCTATTGGGCTGCATTGTGGCTTGGACGGGTCTTCATCGCCCGATGGGGCCGCTATTTCTTGCTCAGCGAACATAAATTGGAGCGGGCCGAAAGATGGGTTCGTCGTTA
>JBLMXH010000191.1:0-3539 GCA_050257685.1 Nitrospirota bacterium | reverse complement strand
GGACGTGCATTCCATGAACGAAATTTTTCCATTGGAAAAAGCCGCCGAGGCGTACGACCGAATGATGAGCGGCAAAGCGCGTTTCCGCGTCGTTCTCGATATCGCCGGCAAATAATCAAATCATGCTGTCAGTGGGAGCGGGCAGTCCTCTGCGCGATCGTCGCGTTCATGACGCGACGGCGCACGGAGTGCGCGCCCTACCGGAGCTGTTCCTGCTGCCGTGCGTAGCGACGTGCTACGCATTTCGCGGTGGACAAGTTTTGCACAGCGAAAGACAAGCAACGCCGAGTCGGAAAAACTGGTGATGTTAAAAAGCCCAGCACGGAGATTATTATGGAATACCTCATTTTACTCGCGGTGGTTTCGTCACTGGTTCTGTACGTCCTGATCATAGCTGGCTGTCTATGCTACGTTCGGCAGCGTGGGCAGCCGACGTTTTACTCAAAATAAGCGCATTCTGGTCGCAAGGTCGGTTGAGGTGCTCTGCGGCCGTTGACGGTGCGCAATTACGAGGATGAATTGCAGCGCGTCTGGAATCATAAACTGAAGCGCTTACTGCTGGCCTGCAAAAGGTGAGCGCACAGTTCGGCGCAGGAAAGGCACGGAAAGCCTCAGAGTTACCGATTACCCGGTGGATGATTAGGTGTGTATCTATTTTCGATTCAGAATGATCGTCACGGGTGTTCCCTTGCGAATGAGCAACTCGATTTCAGCCAGATCCTTGTCCAGCATGGCAATTCCCTGAGGCGGCCGATTCGTGTCGTCAGAATCATTTGGTGTTCGCTCCCCATCTTCAGCTTCGACCGCGATCTGTGAATCGGTGGCATCACTGTCTGTTTCCACACCATACAGCACGTAGCCCCTGCGCCCGAGGTCGATGCGCGGAGAGCCCTCTTTTTCCTTCTGGAATTCACCGGTGGAACGCACCGGTTTGCCATTTTCCCAAAACGACTTCGCCGTCACTTTTGTCTGAATCGTGGGCTGTCGCGTCGGCGGCAGGTCAGCGGAGGCTATCGGATACTGAGTAAAGAACCCGTGACTATCATGCACGACGAGGCGGTCTCGCGGAAGATCGATCGTAATGGTGAAATCAAGCTGTGGAACGAGCAGCTTTTCTCCAGGGCGAATCAATGTGGAATCGAGGTTATTCACGCGAACGATCGCTTCGGCGCTGGATTGAAGCTTTCGCGCAATCGACGAGAGCGCGTCGCCGCTCTTCACCGTGTATTCTATTTTGCGGGGTGACGGTTCGTTGGAGAAGAAGATTTGCGTGTTGACGTCGCCGAGGAGGTCGCGCAACTCGCGGGTAACGGGTGATTTCGGCGCAGTGCTAAGCGCATTTATCAGAATCGCACGCGCTTCAGTCAACTTCCCTTGATCGACTAAAACTTGAGCTCGTTTCAGCTTTTTGACGTTGGGATGCACATAGGTCACCCACGGCATCGATCTGTATCTCGCCAGTCCTTCCGGGCGAAAGACGATACGCGCGACATATGCGGCAGTGCCGAAGATCACGACGACAAGGACGGCGATCGTGCATTTTTGCCAGAGGGACATTCTCATCGACCTACCCCAGAACTAACGATGTATTTACAACGACATCGTTTCGTGCGCTACACAAGTGTCTGAAAAATCAGAGAACTCACGACGGTGGACGCCTGCAAGGACCCGCGTCATGCCTAACGCCAGAATGATTGAAATGAGAACCGAGAGATACTCGAACGCGCCCATCGCCTGCCGGTTGATTTATGACGTTTGATGTTTCATGTGAAGCCAATACGATGACCATCCGCGAGCGATAAGCGGTTACGAGCAGGAGTATGAGCACGATCAAGAGCAAATATGACGTTGTAATTCTCGGGGCGGGCCACAACGGACTCGTGGCGGCGTCTTATCTCGCACGCGCCGGGTTGAGCGTGCTGTTGCTGGAAAAAAATGACTACGTCGGCGGTGCGACCACTTCGCAGCAGATCTTTCCGGATTACGACGCGCGCTTGTCGCGATATTCATATCTGGTCAGCCTTTTTCCCCAGAAGATCATCAACGATCTCGGCTTGGACTTGGAACTGCGCCGTCGCGCGATAGCGTCCTGCACGCCATACATGAAACATGGACACGATGGCGCGCTGCTTTTGAGCAATCTCGATGAAGAGGTGGGACGCCGGTCGATGTGTGAACTGACCGGCAACACCACCGAGTTCGAGGAGTTGAAATGCTTCTACGCGCTGCCCCGGGTGTTCGCCGAGCGCGTCTGGGATTCCATGCTCGAGCCGCTGGTGTCGAGGGAAGAGATGGCTCGCCGGTTTAAAGTGGACGAAATTTCCCGCGAAGCCTGGCGTGCTTTAGTGGAGGAGCCGCTTGGGATGGCGATTGAGCGTTACTTGCGAGACGACCTGGTACGTGGCCTCGTGTTCACCGATGCGAAGGTCGGCGTTTTCACGCATCCACACGACAGTTCGCTTTTGCAAAACCGCTGTTTCCTTTATCATCTAATCGGCAATAAAACGGGCGAATGGAAGGTACCGGTTGGTGGAATGGGCGCGGTTTCGTCTGAACTGGAACGCTCTGCGCGTAAAGCAGGCGCCGAAATGCTAACAAATGTTCGTGTCCACGCGCTGAACGTCACCGGCAAAACACGCAGCGTTGAATTTCATGTGAACGGAAAGAATGAGACCGTCGAGCCGCGCTTTCTCTTGGTTAACTTCGGCCGAAATTTGCTGGCAAAGTTTACAGGCCGGTTTTATCAGCCGGATCGCACCGATGAAGGATCCGTTTTCAAGATCAACATGCTCCTGAGCCGTCTGCCAAAATTGAAAGCCAAAAAAATCCCCGCCGCCGAAGCGTTTTGCGGGACATTCCATAGCGATGAAGGCTATCAGCAGATGAATCTGAGCTACGACGAAGCTTCAGGCGGCAGGTTGCCGGATAAAATGCCGTGCGAAATCTATTGCCACACGTTGACCGACGACAGCATTCTCGGCCCGGAACTGCGCAGCCAGGGCTTTCATACGCTGACGCTCTTCGGATTGGATGCGCCGTGGAGCTTGTTTGTGTGGGACAATGAAAAAATGCGACGGGAAGCGGAGAAAAAATATCTAGCCAGCATCAATCAATGGTTGGAAGAGCCGATCCAAAATTGCCTCGCTCTGGCACGTGATGGGAGTCGTTGCATTGAAAGCAAAAGCCCGGTCGACATCGAGGACGCTCTCGGAATGTATCACGGGAACATTTTCCATAACGCGCCAACGTTTCCATTTGCCGAGCGCAAAGACCAGGTCGGCACGTGGGGTGTTGAGACGGAATATGAAAACGTGTTTTTCTGCGGCTCAAGCGCCGTGCGAGGGGGCGCGGTTAGCGGGATCCCCGGGCACAACGCGGCAATGAAGGTGCTTGAAGTTTGTCTAAAGAATTCCCATGGCTGAGAGCTCAACATCCCAACCAGCTGATCCGCGCGACGTCGGGTCGATCGACGCAATCATCGCCGCTGCCTACGATGTAATCTCCGGGCCGGCTGGAAAGAAACGCGACTGGGATCGCGA
>JBLMXH010000190.1:0-3860 GCA_050257685.1 Nitrospirota bacterium | reverse complement strand
GCTCGTGCGCGAGGTAATCAAGCCTGCGCTCGAACGTGGCATGTGTGTGATTGCCGATCGGTTCTTCGATTCCACAAGTGTTTACCAGGGAGCGGCCCGCAAATTGGATGGCCAGATCATCGAATGTTTAAATAAATTCGCCGTGGGCGATTGTCTCCCAGACATCACTTTCGTGCTCGATGTCGATGCCGCCACGGCTGAATCGCGAATGAAACATGAGCCACGCCAAGCTGATCGGATGGAACAGCAGCCCCCCGAATTTTACGAGCGTGTGCGCAAAGGTTATCGAGATCTCGCGGCGCGTGAGCCCAGGCGCGTGGTCTTAATCAACGGTACACGCGATCCAGATGAGATTGAGCACGAGATCTGGACCGCGCTTTCCCGCCGCTTCCCGGCTTTGTACGCTGATGGGTGATAATGATGAATGAAACGGCGAACCGGAGAAACGGCGAACCGGCGAATGTCGCCCTTTCGCCGATTCGTTACCCGGACTCCTCCTCCACTTCTGATTAAAAATGGCTATTCCGCGTTCCAAGGCACTCGAATACTTGCACCGCGCCTATGAGCAGAACCGCCTGGCGCATGCGTATTTGATCACCGGCGGTCCGGAGAGCGGCAAGGAAGACTTGGCAGCGGAGCTGGCCAGTTTGGTTAACGGCACCCCGATCGGGGATGTTTTTTCAGCCAAAGCTCGCGAGGTTTTCATTGCCCGACCCGAATCGAAATCCCGGCGCATTTCAATTGAGCAAATCCGAGAGTTGGAGCACGCGCTACAAATGCGTGCAGCAAACAGCCGACGGAAGGTAGCTATCATTCCCGATGTTGATCGGCTAGGAGACGCGGCGGCGAATGCGTTTCTCAAAACACTTGAAGAACCGCCGAAGGATTCGCTTTTGCTTTTGTTAACCGCACTGCCTGAGGCTCTTCCGGAAACGATTCTCTCACGGTGCATCGCAATTCCGCTTGCCTCAAATGGCGAGGCTCAAAGCAAGAAAGAGGAAGAGAAACTCGTTAAATTGTTGCAACAAGCGTCCCGCCAAACAACCTGGAGTGTTCAATTTGCCTATCGACTTGCTCAGGAATTTCAACAATTGCTGCGAGGCATTCGTGAGGAAGTAAAACACCAAACCGACGAAGCGTTAAAACAAGAACAAATGCGTTACAAGGACGCAACGGACGGCAACTGGCTGGAAGAACGAGAGGAATATTACAAAGCCCTGACCGAAAGTCTGTACCTGCAACGGCGCGCCGCGCTCGTCGAAGTATTGTTCGCCTGGTGGACTGATGTTCTACGTGCGAGCAACGACGTAACCCAACGCGATATCCCGGCTGCTAAACAAGAAACTGGCACCCTCGCAAGTCGGTTCAGCACTGCCGAGATTTTACGGCGAATCCGTTCGCTCGAAGAATTGCGCGATCATCTCAGTCGAAACATCCACGAAGGTCTCGCAATTGAAGTCGCCTTCCTGGCGATTTTCACTCTGTAATCTGCGTCCATTGTGGCGTTTTTTCGGAACGCCTTCCGACCCGGGTTCATCCGAGGCAGGTTGACAAAATGCCGTCTGATCTTATCCAGTATCCGCGTATGCGACATCTTTACCGATTACTTCTCCTCTGTGCCGGCTCTTCACTCCTGCTGCTCACTGGCTGCGCTACGGGAGGCCATGTGAGCGCGGGCGGGCCGTACCACGTCACTGCGTACAAGCCGAACAATCCTTCAGCCGTGCGGGTGAAAGTTTCCCTTTCGAAGCAGAACGTCTATGTGATGGAAGGCGACCGTTGCCTGATGGCCGCCGCCATAAATGTTGGCATGGCTTCGAAGCCCACGCCGAGCGGCAACTTCAAGATTTATTCCAAGCAAGAACACAAGCGGTCTGGATCCTATGGGTTCAGCGTGCAAGGCAATCGGATAGTCCCCTCCACCGGTGGCGGGCCCGGCCGTTATGTCGGATATCCAATGGGTTATTGGTGCGAGTTTGCTCCCGCCTACGGTTTTCACCAGGGATTCATCCATCCAGCCCCGCACACCCATGGCTGCATTCGGCTGCATGGCGAAGCGGCGGCAAAATTTTACGCGCTGGTCCGCATCGGAACTCCGGTGAATATCGCCTCTTCGCAGCCCGAAGACGCGACGATCGGGTCGAAAGTTCAGCGGGTGGATGATTCCAGAACACCTGATCCTCCAGCCTCCGTTATGATTTCGGACGCGGCGTTTGAAAAACCAAGCGGGCCTTTGCTCGAGTAGCTCCGATGCGGCGCGTTGCCGCCTTCGCTTGACTGTGTCATGTTGGGCGAAGCGAAAACGCAGCCCGTCATGTCGGAGCCAGGTCGAGACATCCCGTTGCGTAATCGTTAAGCCAGTTCCACGGGATTCCTCGACTCCACTCGGAATGACATTAGCGCTATGAGCACAAACCTGATTTCCAGCGGCACAAGTGCACGCCAGAAGGTGAATCTGCGTACGCCTGACGTCATGGCGGCCGTGCAGCAGCAGGTCGAGTCACATTATCGCAGCGATATCATCGAGAAGATCCGGAGTGCCGGTGGAATTATTTCGGTTGGCGACACAACGGTGCATTTGGCAAAGCAGTTTGGCTTCTGCTATGGCGTCGAACGCGCCATCGACCTCGCATACGCCGCCCGTAAAGTTTTCAAGGACCGCCGGCTTTTTATCGTAGGCGAAATTATTCATAACCCGGAGGTGAATCATCAGATTGCCTCGTTAGGCATCAAGAATCTGACCGGCAGAAACAAGGAGGCCGAGATTTCGGATCTCGGCCCGGAGGACGTGGTGATCGTGCCGGCGTTTGGAACGGAATTGTCGCTCCAGCAACAGATCAAGGATCGCGGCTGTCAGATTGTGGATACCACATGCGGTGACGTGATGAGCGTGTGGAAGCGGGTGCGAAAATACGCGAGCGAATCGGTTACCTCTATCATCCACGGCAAGGCGGAGCACGAAGAGACCAAGGCCACCAGTTCCCGGGCGCTTGGCGAAGGAGCGGGTCACTATCTGGTGGTTCTCACTCTGGCCGACACAGATTACGTTTGCGATTACATCCGACAAGGGGGCGATAAACAGGCGTTCCTTGAGAAATTCAAGGGCGCCCATTCACCGGGATTTGATCCCGACGTGCACCTGAAAACTGTAGGCGTAGCGAATCAAACAACGATGTTGCGCGGTGAGACGGAGGAAGTGCAACGGCGAATTCGCCAGGCAGTGATCGATCGCGATGGACCCGAGCTTGCGCAGAAGAATTTCCGTTTCTTCGACACGATCTGCGGCGCCACTCAGGAACGACAGGATGCGTTGCGCGAATTGCTGGATGTTCGGATGGATTTGTTACTCGTGGTTGGCGGGTACAACAGCTCGAACACATCACACCTCGCTGAAATGGGCGAAGAGAAGTTGCCGACGTATTTTGTGCTAAACGCTTCGCGGCTCGTTTCCGCGACCGAAATCAAGCATTACAATCTGCACGAAAAACGTGAGGTTGTTTCGCACTTTTGGCTACCGAACGGACCCGCGGTGATCGGCATTACCGCCGGCGCATCGTGTCCGAACAACTTGATCGAAGAAACGCTCATTCGACTTTTCGAATTACGCGGTATCTCACGTCGAGATCTCGAGTTGGCCGCGTAGAATTCGGTCCGATTTAAGTAACACCGAGGCTTTAGCCCGGTGTCATTGCCCGGCGCCGCGGGAAACCGTTTAAACGGTTTTCGCGTTCAAGACACTGCGCGCACCTCACTGAAGTGAGGTGTTAATGAGATCAACTGGTCTGCGGTTCCCATGTTTACGCAGCGCAAAATCGCGGCGTCGCACAACTTCGTGCATCGCGGAAAAATTCACGATCGGG
>JBLMXH010000189.1:0-3323 GCA_050257685.1 Nitrospirota bacterium | reverse complement strand
TGTTTTCCAGCCTGAGCCAGCAATCCTGTCGAGAGCGGCATTGAGATCTTCAACGAGCAGCGCAACATGCACGCAGCCAAGGTCGCACGGTCGGAGATTTGTGCGTTTACGATCGGCCGGTGCGAGGTACTCGAGCAGTTCAATTTTGTGACCGCCCGGCGTTTTTAGGACCGCAAGCTTTAACTCAGCGCCGTTAACCCCGGTGATTTCCTCGGCCAATTCACCTTTTTGGTGCGCTGTGTGTGAAAATTCGAAACCGAGAACATCGCGCCAAAACGCGAGAGAACGTTCGAGATTTGAAACGGTGATGCCTGTATGATCGGTGGATATGATGCAAAATGTGTTCCTGCTCGTGCTCATGCTCGTAATCGTAATCGCTACTCGTTATTCCGAAATCAACGCCCAACGCTGAACTTAAAGAACCAGAGATTCGATTCAGTCACTCCCTTTCGCTCAGCCTCCGGCCTCTCGTTTTATTTTCCGGCACCCTACCCCCCGGTTCTCGGCCTCGCTCGGAATAACACAACTGGTAGAGCGCGTTTATCCAACCGCTGCGATCACTTTTAGCTCGATCGCGATCGGTGTCGGCAAAGCCGCGACTTCGATTGTTGTGCGGGTCGGGTTGGGTTTGGCGGCGCCTGCGAAATATTGCGCGTAAATGCGGTTATAAATTGGAAAATCCTTTTTCATATCGATGAGGAACACCGTCACATCGATAATGTCCTGCCAGGTCGCGCCAGCATCTTCCAGGACGAGCCGCACATTCTCGAATACAGCGTGGCATTGCGTCTCGATGTCGTAACTCACGATGTTGCCGGAGGAATCCAGCGTCACGCCGGGAATTTCTTTGCTCCCGCGGACACGCGGTCCGATCCCCGACAAAAACAATAAACCACCCACGCGTTTTGCGTGCGGAAACGCCCCTACCGGTTCAGGTGCCCGTTCGCTTTGGAATGTTTCGTTCATCGGTTATTTACTGCTGGAGTAGACAGATGAAGACAACGCACATTTTCGATTAGCACAAACGGCGATTCAATGTTTTGAAGGTTTTCGCAGAGCGCCTGCCGGAGTTGCCTTCTCCGATGGATCGAAGCTTGTAACCGGCGGCAGGACTTCCCTAAACGTGGTGCCGTAGATATCCCAAACAGTAAGAAACAGTCCACAGACGATCGGTCCCACGATGAATCCGATCGGGCCAAACAGGAATAGTCCGCCAAGAGTGCCGACCAGAATGAGAAGGTCCGGCATTTTCGCGTCTCTGCCGACAAGGACTGGCCGCAGGAAATTATCGATAGTGCCGACCACAGCAGCGCACCATGCCCCCAACAAAGTTGCCGTTAGGTACTGCCCTGTGACAAACAGAATAATAACTGCGGGCACCCACACCAAGGCGGAACCGATCCCCGGGATTATCGAAAGAATCGTCATAATAGTTCCCCACAGAGCCGCTCCCTCGATTCCCGCCACCCGAAACGCGATGCCGGCCAACGTGCCTTGAATAATTCCAATCACCAGCGTTCCTTTGACAGTGGCTCGCGTGATGGAGCTGAGCTGGGTAAGCATCCGCGCCTCATCCTCATCGTTTAAGGGGGTGTAGTAAAAAATTCGTTCCAGAATTTTGTTGCCGTCCCTGAAAAAGAAAAACATCGCGTAAAGCATCACAAACAAATTGAGAAGGAACGCGGCGGTCGTGGCGGTCATGCGCGAAGCGAAACCAACAAGAAATGCACCGGCCGTTTTAGCAGCGGTGCCGACCTGCTGCAGCAATTGCTCCTGGCTCGGCACGTATCTAGCCAGAGCAGGAAATTTTTGGACCGCCCACTCCTGCACGTTGAACGTGGTAGCGGCGCCAAGGTGTTGATTCAGCCACGGCAGCGCCTGGTCACTCATGGTCAACGCCTGTTGCAAAACGATCCCAAGAAACGCGCTAACGGGTCCAAGGCCGAGAACGAATAACACCAACAACGTAACTGCTGCGCCAAGCGATGCGCGGCCGCCCAGTATCCGTGTAATCCAGCGGTAAAGTGGATGGAACAATCCAGCCAGTAACGCGCCGAGCAGAAGCGGTTTGAAGAACGGCCATATGACGGCCAGGAACAACACTGTAACGGTCATCACGAGCAACAACACAAACGCCGTGCGCAAATTCGTGCCGCTTATAGTCGACGGTTCCATGGATCGGCTCCGACTGTCTCGAACCAGACAAATCGCAGATTAGCTGATTACAGCGTTTTCTTGAACCGTTGGTCAAGCCAGTTGCAGCAACGGCCAGAGAAAACTAACAACGCGTTATGAGCTTTGCCCGTAACACTCTAATGCGTTCAGGGCGCCGGTTTGCGTTCGAATATGTCGCTCATTCCCGCGGCGCGTATTTCTCGAACTTCGGCAGTTTAGGATCCATGGCGTCCCATGGTTGCGCGTCAGAGGTCCAACTATCGTGCTGCGGTTTGTACAAACTCGGATCATCCAAAGTCCCGGCCGCGATGCCTTGTCCGAAATCGCTCTTGCCCCCAAACAACCGCGAACCACATTCCGGACAGAAACCACGCACATTATCGCCCATCATTTCGCTGGTTGTGCCAAAGTATTTCGGTGTGCCCTTGGTAATCTTGAACGCGTTTGCCGGTACGTAAAAAACAGGAGTGTACGCTCCGCCGGTTGTTTTCTGGCAATCGCGACAGTGACAATTGAACGTCACTATTGGTTCCGCTGTAACTTCATAACGAATGGCGCCGCAGGCGCACCCACCAGTAATCGTTTTCATTATTTACCTTTCAAACGATGAAATGTGTCTCACAAGCCATCCCCTAAATGCCGCGACGCTGTAGCTGCGGCGCTGTATCGCCGCGGTGCCAGCGATAGCAACGCGCCAGAGGCGCGTCGACATAGCGAGGCGGCTACATCATTTATGCGGACAGCTCGCAAGCAATGACTTTGACAATTCGTTAGGCCACCACGGTTCTGGCTGTCCCGTATCGCTTTGCCGATCGCGCTTTCGCCTTCAACGCTTCCGTTTCGCGGTTCCGCGGCGGCGCATTGCTGACGAGCGATTCAAGAAGATGATGCGCGGCGTGCGCCACGTCATCAACCGCGCGATTGAATGCTTCTTCGTTTGCGCGCGATGGCTTCGTAAATCCGGAAAGTTTCCGAACAAATTGGAGCGAAGACGCGCGAATCTCGTCGTCCGTCGCTGGCGGTGAAAAGTTATGCAGGGTCTTAATGGCTCGACACATCTCTGACACTCAACCCTCAGCTCTCAACCCTCAACTGTTTTGGAGTTTGTGCATGTCCGTCGTTCAGGATACTGCGGAAGATCATCGGTG
>JBLMXH010000188.1:0-12272 GCA_050257685.1 Nitrospirota bacterium | reverse complement strand
CAATACTTTGTCCGAAAAATCAGCAGCTATCATGGATTAGGCGCGCCCGCATTCTGCCGCTTCAACGGACGGAAGATGATCACTTCTCAGTCCCGTGGCAAACGCCCGTGAAAAAAATCATCGAGCGCGCGATTGTAAAAAATCCAGCCTTTGGCAGTGAGGTGACTCTTCTGAAGATAAAGAAAAGCCGGGTCTTCGTCATGCCCCTTAAATTCAACCAGCGGAAAATGGTACGATTGTACGAGCGTACGGAGTTTTACATAGTAGTCTTCGCGAGCCGAACGCGACACCCCCCTCTGGTCATAAAGGTCTCCGGGAATTGGC
Organism: Nitrospirota bacterium; assembly: GCA_050257685.1. Taxonomy (GTDB): domain Bacteria; phylum Verrucomicrobiota; class Verrucomicrobiia; order Chthoniobacterales; family UBA10450; genus Udaeobacter. Next base: position 11,948 of record JBLMXH010000188.1, on the reverse strand, counting down.
ATGCTAAGTACTAACGGCCGCGCGTGAACGCTTGCAAGCGTGCGCAAAAGCAATTCCAAATTGATCCAGCCCGGGGACGCATTCATGTCGCTCCGAAATGTCCCGTCATTAGGACCACGAGTTGTTTGCCCGTTCAGACTCGAAGCTGCTGGAACTTTCTCCGCATCGATAGTGGTGGTTCCGTCGACGTTCGCAATTAGCTTCGACCAATCGAGCGTTTCCAGATGGCGCGGCAGGCCGGGCTTGAGCTTGTGGCTAATGTAATTCAACGCCGCAAAATGATCCTGCAACTCGAGCATGGTGGTCTGTGCTTTTCCGACCGGCCAGATTACGTAGAAAAGGACGCGATCAAGCCAACGATCGGAAGCAAGTAACCTTAACGCGAATTCAAGAAATGGGCTGTTTTTCAGCGTGCTCGGGAATTTCAGCATGCGTGAAGCGATGTCTCGCTTTAGCTCGAGATTAAGTGCAGTCCCGAATGCCATCTCGCTTGCTGCCATCATCGAAAAATTTCCCCTGTACCACTCCGACCACCATGCACCTGGCGTCAAAAGCCAGCCTGGCGATAGCGAGATAGCAACCTTTTTGTCGCGCAAGTCCGAACCTAGTGCCGCAATTTTTTGCAACATAATCAATGAGTTCATACCCCCCGCGCCGACCGGCGAAACTTGGAAACCTGTTGGAGCAGTTCGAAAAAATATGTGTGCCCTCTCCGGTACCCTGACGGCCGTTAGTTCCGAACTGCCATAAAATGGCAACACGTACGCGGCACGCGCGGCTGCGCGCTGAAACGCAAGGCCCTGGTTTTTTAGCGAAAACAACTCAGGCGATGTTGAAAGAATGGTCGCTTGTTCCAGATGAACCGCTACCGTTCTTGTGCCCACCAAAACCGCCGCGATCAAAGAGGCAGCGATCAGTCCCGAAAACAAATGTGGCATGCCTTGCCTGCCCCGGGCACGTTCCATGGTACAGCTATTCCCGAGGCAAGGCATTGCAATTGAATTTCATATAAGAGCAGATTTACAATCGCCCGACTGGTTCTTTCCACAACCAGCGAGGTAAACACGATGCGTGCATTGCCGGTCTCGTTTTATTTGGCTTTATAGAGTCGCGCTTTAATGGATGGAAATGATCGTTCTTAGCGTCGCGGCAAACGCCCGTGAAAGAAATCGTCAAGAGCTCGGTCGTAATAAGCCCAGCCCTTTGCTGTAAGATGAGGCTGCTGCCGGATAAGAAAAGCAGGGTCTTCGTCGTGATCCTGAAATTCGATCACCGAAAAATGGTATTGCTCCACGAGCGCGGGAAGCTTCCTGTAAAACTCGTCGCGAGCCGAGCGCGAGACACCCGCATGATCGTAAAAATGGCCACCTAAAGGCATGCTAAGAATGAGTGGTCGCGCGTGGACACTTGCCAAACAGCGCAGGAGCAGATCGAGATCTATCCATGCCGGTGATGTGTTGACGCCGTTCAGGAAGCCCTTGTCACGTGATCCGCGAGTAATTTTTCGGTCGGAACTCGAAGGTTGCTGGACGATCGCGGCATCTGCCGGTTTGGCTTTGCTCACTTTATCAATGACTTGTGACCAATTGACCCTCTCTTCCTGCAGCTGTGGTGCCGGCTTTGTTTCCCGGCGGATGTGATGCAACGCTGCCCAATGATCCTCCATTTCGAACAACGCCGTCTGAATTTTGCCCGCCGGCCAGAGCGCGCAGAAGACTATCCGATCAAGTAATTGCCTGGAGGCAAGGCGTCTTAGTGCAAATTCAAGGAAGGGTCGCTGCTCAAGGGTTTCCGGAAACTGGAGCATGCGTGCAGCGATCTCGCGCTTCAGTCCAAAATCCAGCGCAGTGCCAAACACCATCTCGGTTGCCGCCATGGCGGAAAAATTGCCTTTATACCCCTGCGTACCGGGCTTTGTCGTGCAAAACCAGCCGGGCGACAGCGAGAAGGCCAACCTCTTACCGTGCAGAGCTGAGCCGAGTGCGCCGACTTTTTGCAACATAATCAACGGGTTCGCACCGCCGCCACCAACGGGCGAAAGTTGGAAACCTGTCGGCGCGGTTCGAAAGAAAATGTTGCCCCGTTCCGGTGTTTGCGGCCTTAACAATTCCGAGCTGCCGTAAATGGGCAATACGTTAGGCGAATGCGCGGCCGCACGTTGAAAGGCAAGTCCCTGATTTTTGAGCGCAAAAATTTCAGGAGCCGTGGATGCGATGGTGGCGTGCTCAAAATGAATCAGGACCCTGTGCGCAATGAATAAAATGATCGCCGCGAGCCCCAGCGCAATGAGACCCGCAAATACATGCGGCATTTGTTTCCTGGCGGAAGCAGCTACCATGAAAGACGAAGTTATTGTCGCGACTTGACGCCGCAATCGAATTTCATTTCGCTATTGTGATGCCGTCATCATCACTCTGGCAGCGATTCCAACGATATTTCCTGGAATATCGTGGGCTCGGTTTTTCTCTCGACATCAGTCGCATGAAATTTCCGGACGATCTGTTCGAGAAAATGAGGCCGCAAATCGAGCATGCGTTTGCGGCGATGCGAGAGTTAGAGGCGGGCGCAATTGCTAATCCCACAGAGAAACGCATGGTTGGCCATTACTGGCTGAGGAATCCTACTCTGGCGCCCACACCGGAAATTCGGGCAGAAATCGAAGACACAATCCGCCGCATCAAAGAATTCGCGCAAGAGGTTCACACCGGAAAAATCGCTGCAGAAGACGGAAGGCGCTTCAAGCGTCTATTGCACATTGGCATCGGCGGCTCCGCACTAGGGCCGGAATTCGTGTCAGTGGCGCTCGGCTCGCCAGACGATCCAATGGACATTTTTTTCTTCGATAACACCGACCCTGAAGGGTTCGATCGCTTGTTTGAAAGGATCGGAGAGGGTCTTCCACAAACGCTCGTCATCGTCGTCTCGAAATCCGGCGGCACAAAGGAAACGCGGAACGGAATGCTCGAAGCGGAAGCGAAGTTCGCTGCGAACGGGCTTCAGTTTGCCAGACACGCGGTAGCCGTAACAGGGATTGGAAGCGAGTTGGATAAACATGCCGAAACGAATGGTTGGCTCGCGCGCTTCCCGATGCCTGACTGGATTGGTGGGCGTACGTCGGTGATGAGCGCGGTCGGGCTCCTACCGATGGCGCTGGAGGGCTTTGACATCGATGCATTCCTTGCCGGCGCGGCGGCCATGGACGAGCACACCCGCGTACCCGACGTAGCGCAAAATGCCGCCATGCTTCTCGCACTCATGTGGTATTACGCCGGCAACGGGAAAGGCGAGAAGGACATGGTCGTTCTGCCATACAAAGATCGGCTGGCGCTGTTCACCAAATATCTCCAGCAGCTCGTGATGGAGTCGTTAGGCAAAGAGAAGAATTTGGCGGACGAGATTGTGCATCAGGGCATTGCCGTATACGGCAATAAAGGGTCGACCGATCAGCATTCATACGTGCAACAACTGCGGGACGGCGTTCTGAATTTTTTTGTAACGTTTGTGGAAGTGCGCAACGATCGGCGTGGCATGCGGTTTGAGGTCGAGGATGGCATCACGAGCGGCGATTATCTTGAGGGATTTCTGCGGGGGACCCGTACCGCGTTGTACGAGAACGGACGGGAATCAATCACCATGAGCATTCCCGAAGTGAACGCCTTTTCCCTTGGAGCACTGATCGCCCTCTATGAACGAGCGGTTGGTTTTTACGGCTCGCTTGTTCATATCAATGCGTACGATCAGCCCGGCGTTGAAGCGGGCAAAAAAGCGGCGAGCAAACTGTTGCAGCTCCAACAGCAAGTGCGCGCGGAGCTTTCCGGCGAAGGTAAAACTGCCGAAGAGATAGCGCGTTCAGTCGATGCCGACCCGGAGGACGTTTTTCACTTGCTGCGGCATCTGACAAGCAATGATCCGCGGATCAAGGTAGCCGCCGCTGATGAAGTTGCGGATGAGCGATTTTCCCTGGGAGGAGCCAATTAATTGTAGAGTTATGGGAGCCAATTCTTCGAAGGATTCGACGGACTCCTTGACCGTGCCGTGGACCGACGCGGTTCATTTCATCCGACAACTCAGTCACGATTTGCGGAATGATTTGAACGCGATTGAGCTGCAGTCGGCTTACATCGGCGAACTGACGCAGGATCGGGAACTCATTAATGAGATTAAGCGTCTGCGTGAAGTGGTCGCGGGCCTGAATGCGACATTACAACTGCTTTCGAGAGCAGCCGGAGAGGTTGCACCGAATCTGATTAGTTATCCGGCTGGTGAATTTTTGGCCGACATGCGCACGCAGATCGAGCGCGATTTTTCAAAACAAAAGCACGAGATCACATGGGACATGCAACTTGAGGACGGCACGCTGAATATCGATCCGCAGCTTTTCCAGGAAGTATTTGTCGAGCTTTTTGCCAACGCTTTCCGGCACGATCGCGGCGAAGGTCCGCTGGTTGCAAGGGCGAGAATCAGCGATGGCTGGTTTCTGTTCACGCTCCTTGAGCCAAAAGCCGTTTTCTCTTCGGATACCCAAAAGTGGGGGCGGGAACCACTCCACAGCATCAGACAGAGACATTATGGCCTTGGTCTTAACCGCGTCCGTGCAATCATAGAGGCGCACGCGGGAACGTTGCAGGCTGAATACGATCCCGACGCCGCGACGCTCGTCTCGACCGTGGCAGTTCCGGTGTCGAGCCGGCATTCGGAACATGGTTGAACCATGTCATCCTTGCGGTTTAAGCAACTGCAGCCCACGGCACGTGCGTAATACCAGCAGCGAAAAGTAATGAAGACAGAGAACCATCGCGTCCTGATCATCGATGACGAGAGACCGGTGTTGATGACGCTCGAGGCGTTGCTCAAACGGCATGGTTATCATGTTGATACCGCAGCCACAGCTTCGCAGGGCCTCAAGTTGCTGAAATCAAGCTCGCCGTCGCTCGTGTTGCTGGATCTTCAACTGCCAGATGCCCACGGGTTGGAAATGCTTGATCGCATTAAGACCGAGTTGCCCGAGGCGCAGGTGATTATTCTTACGGCGCATGATTCGCTGCATAACGCCATCGAATCGATCAAACGCGGGGCGTACCATTTTATCAGCAAGCCCTATGCGGCGGAGGAACTTCTGAGCTTGGTGGAGAAAGCCTTGGAGAAACAATTCCTGGTTCGGGAAGCTGAAAAACTACGGGAAAAAACCGAGCAATTGGAGAAGCGGTTGGAGATTGCGGAAGCGCGACCCGCGCCAGTTTTCAAGAGCAAACCGATGCAGGAAATTGAAGAACTGATCGAAGCGATGTCGCCCTCGGATGCGAACGTCCTCATCGTAGGAGAAAGCGGTGTGGGTAAGGAAGTAATCGCCAACACTGTTCATGCCCGCAGCCGGCGTGCTGGACAATCGATGGTGAAGCTTAATTGCGCTGCATTTCCACAAACAATGATCGAGGGAGAACTTTTCGGTTACGTTAAAGGCGCATTCACCGGAGCAACGCACGATTTCCCGGGAATGATCGCCGCGGCGGATGGCGGCACCCTTTTCCTCGACGAAATATCCGATATGCCGGCTGATTTACAGACCCGTTTCCTGCGCGTGCTGCAAGAGCGCGAATATCGGCCGCTGGGCAGCACGCAGACCATGAAGGCGAACTTCCGCGCCATCGCTGCAACTAACAGGTCTATCCCCGAGGCTCTCGCCGAGAACCGATTGCGCTCCGATTTGTACTACCGGTTAAACACGTTTCAAATTGAAGTGCCGCCGCTCCGGAAGCGAAAAGAGGACATTCCGCCCTTGATTGCCCAATTTGTTAGGCAGTTTTCTCAACAACTCGGCAAGCCAGAGCCGGATGTTTCCCCTGATGCATTCCAGAAATTGCTCGATTATTCGTGGCCGGGAAACGTTCGGGAACTGCAAAACGCGATTGAATACGCTGTGGTGCTGGCGCGAGAGGGCGTGATTACCGTCAAAGAGTTGCCGGCAGAAATACAGTTGCCTCCCGCCTTGCAGCAAACCGAACTCGGCGGATTGCCGCGCAAAGGCGTGCAAACCCTGGATGACCTGGAGCGGAATGCAATTCTGCAAGCACTCGCCGAATGCCGCGGGAACAAGAAAAAAGCAGCCGAATTGCTCGGGATCCAGCGCCCTACACTTTACAATAAACTAAAACGCTACGCGATTGAGTTGTAAGGTGGCGAGGTTTCGTGGGGTTTTAGTGGTTGTGCCTTATTGCCCACGATAGATGCAACGTGCAGTAGGTGTTTCGTGCACCACGATCTCGCAGAGGCCGGGACAAAGAGGTTCTAATTTTTTCCAGAACCATTGGGCCATGTTTTCGATGGTCGGATTTTCCAACCCTTCGATATCGTTGACGTACGCGTGGTCCAGGATCTTTAGCAGCGGTTTCATGGCAGCGCTGATGTCGGCGTGATCATAGATCCAACCCACAGTCGGATCGACATCGCCTTCAACGGAAACTTCGAGCTTAAAGCTGTGTCCGTGAATCCGCCGGCATTTGTGGCCCTGCGGCGCTTTCGGCAAGGTCTGAGCTGCTTCAAACGTGAAATCTTTCGTCAGCCGCGCGCGCATAGTCAGACGCCGCGCTGCGTCGGGCGCCAGATGAATTTGTGCATCTGAAGTTGAAAACGGACATTGAGTTTGTCCGCGAGAATCCATTCCACGATTTGCCGCGGGTCGATCCTGCCGAAAATTGGCGAGAAGAGCACGGCGCGACAGCGCGAGGATAGATCGTAATGCTGCACCTGCTCGCGCGACCACTCGTAGTCTTCGCGCGAGCCCATCACGAATTTGACTTCATCGCGGCCGCTGAGGTGGTCAATGTTTGACCAAAGGTTCTTGTCCATTTCGCCGCTTCCAGGCGTTTTTAGATCCATGATGCGGTGCACTCGCGAATCGACCTTCGATATATCATGCGCACCGCTGGTCTCGAGCAGCACCGTGTAACCCGAGTCACACAGCATTGACATGAGCGGCAGCACGTTTTTTTGCAATAACGGCTCTCCACCTGTGATCTCGACGAGGGGGCACCGATACGCCGCGACTGCGTCCAGAATATCGCCCAAGCTGCGTTTGTTCCCCTCGTAAAAAGCGTAGTCAGTATCGCAGTAGTTGCACCGGAGGTTGCAGAATGTAAGGCGCACAAAAACGCACGGCGCACCGGCCCAGGTACTCTCGCCCTGAATGGAGTGATAAATTTCGTTGATTGTAAGGGTCTTTTCGCGGGCCATCTTGGTGGGGATTCGTTCCTGACCGAGGAAAACGTCTTACGCGAACAACTACAAAGCAAATGTCTCCTGTTAAAGGCCGGGGCTTAACGTGTGCCGATGCTGTTTCCCACGAGGCGAAAAGCGCCTAAAAATTCCTCATTTTTCCTACGATTTTTTGATTGACGCCATTATAGCGACCCTCTAGTCTCGCGGCCATGCGCCCCGGTTATGCCCTGTACAATCACCGCTCCGCACCTTTTTCAGCCCGCGCGGCAGCGAGTACCGTTGCCGAAAAAGCCCACCTGATTGCCGCCGGAACGTCGGCACTCGTAGTAACAATCTTCTTCGCCTTCATTCTGGCTGCGCAAGCCCAGGAGTCCGTTGAGGAGGCGGCTCTGCCCGCTTGGACGGAGCCGACGCTTCCCTCGAGTGAGCCCGCGGCGCCGCCGACGGAAGCAGCGCCACTGCCTTCTGCACCGGAAGCGTTGCCGTCTACAGCAGCCGAACGGTTACCGTCCTCGTCTGCACCGTTGCCTTCTGCCGAGCAGGCGTTCCCATCTACACCGGACCCGTGGTCTTCTTCGGAAAACTACAGCACAGCACAGACAAGTGTGATTGGATCACCCAACGCGGGAGGTCCTTATGGTGGGTTCAGCACGAAGAACATCGCACTAGGTGAGGGGCCGCCTTCAGGTGAGCCACGTCGGTTTCACTACGGATTGATGTTCACCGTGCGGGGTGTTTGGGATGACAACATCTTTCTCAGTCACGATCATAAGACATCGGATTATTATTTTGCGATCGAACCGCAGCTGACCCTCGGTTTCGGCGACATGAACGGACGCAGCAGAAGCTATCTGCGCTTGGATTACATGCCGAGTGCTATTCTGTACGTCGATCACTCGGACGAGGACGCATTTAATCAACTGATTCACCTCGAGGGCGGATACAACACTGGCCGGTTGAGATTGAGTCTTTTCGAGGATATCGCGCTCCTGGAGTCTGCAAATCTCAACAGCTTCATCGACACCACCGGGCTGTGGGCGAACACCGATGCGAATGCGCCCAGCCGGATCAATATCTTCAACACGCGAGCGAGCGCGGAATATGATTTAACCGGCAAAATCTTCCTGCGTGGCGAACTCGGTTCGCCCATCTACGTCTATCCCGATCATATTAGTGACTACACCCTTTCAGGCGGTCTTTACCTGTATTACAGGTGGCTGCCGAAGGTGTCGGTTGGAGTTGGCGGCACGTTTGGGTATAACTGGGTAGATGAGCCTACTCCGAACCAAACGTTCGAGCAGGTGAACCTCCGCCTCAGTTACGAGGTGACAGCCAAATTGGGCTTGTACGCGTCAGGAGGGGTTGAGTTTCGTCAATTCGACGGTAATCGGGACACGTATGACACACCCGTGTTCGAAGTGGGGCTCACCTACAATCCATTTGACGGCTCGACTTTCACACTGGCTGCCGGGCGGCGGATTTACAATTCCGGGTTCGAACCGGGTCAGGATTTTACGGACACGTACGTCGTCGGCCGGTTTCAGCAGCGCTTATTCCATCGCCTTTACTTCGGGTTGGGCGCCGGCTATGAAAACGCAGATTACTTCGCTGCTGTCCGTAATCTCGACGCCCCTCGGAATGATGATTATTGGTTTATCGAGCCGTCGCTTGACGTACTGATTACCAGATGGCTCAGTGCAGGGGTGTATTACCTGCACCGCGAGGACATCAGCAATGTCGATTTCTTCAGCTTCGATGATAACCAGGTCGGTGTCCGAGCGACGATCAGGTTCTAAAAAAGCTTTGAGTCATTTGCGAATGGGGACTGGGGGATGGTTGACAATTGCGCTCGCGTTGTTTTTTCTTCCCGAGTTGCTGGTAGCGCAGACTATGCAGGGCAGCGGGTCGCAACCCAGCACCATGTCATCGGGCGCGGCTCCGTCATCCTCGAGTGTGGGGGTCAGCGCGCCCGCCGGGTACATTCTGAGTGCCAATGATCAAGTGAGTGTCGAGGTTTTTGGCGAAGATGATCTGCGCACAAGCGGTCGATTGAACCCAGAGGGGAACTTGAGCGTACCGTTACTCGGCTCGGTCCATTTGGCGGGATTGAGTCTGACGCAGGCAGCGTCAAAGCTCACGGAGTTGTACGGACGCGATTATCTGGTGCATCCGAGGGTAAATGTTAGCCTGCTCAGCTATGCGAGACGGCGTTTTTCCATTCTCGGCCAAATAAATCATCCGGGCAGTCTCGAAATGCCGGAGGGCAGTCAGGGCGGTATTGATCTACTTGAAGCGATAGCCTTGGCTGGTGGATATACACGCATTGCTGCCCCAGAAAGAATAACAGTGCGAAGGCGCAACGCGACTGGCGACCAGATTATTAAAGTCAACGCTAAACGCTTTAATAAAGCAAATGGCGGTGGTTTTACTGTCCTGCCGGGCGATACCATCACCGTCGGCGAGAGCATTTTTTAAAGAAAGAATTTTACGCCTCAGGCTTTCGAACTGCGCTTCTTGGTGTAAGCTTCGAGCCAATATTTTGCCGTGATTGATCCTGCCCAATCGCTGACGGGAACGACCATCTCGTCAAACTCCGAGAAATCAGGTCCGCCCTTGACCGCGGAATATGCGGAAGGGCTGCAGAGATTCGATTTCCGGCGTTATTGGCATGCCTTTCTGGAACGGATCTGGATCGTCGCCATTTGTGTCCTGGCTGGCCTTTTTCTGGCGCTGGGTTCCCTCGCGAGGACACCGAAGCTTTACCAGGGCCATACGGTCTTGGAAGTGGAATTTTCTGAGCCGACTCCCATCTCTACGGAAGATTCCACCGTTCGCATGCGCTCTGCGTTTCTGGGGAGCCAGGAGGCGCTCCGAACGATCGAGCAAAATCTGAGTAACCAAACACTTCTTTCCCGGGTCGTTCGCTCCGAAGGGCTTGCACAAGATGGTGGACTTGCGCTTCTGGGTCAGAGTATCGTGACGGATAAGAGTTCGAACCCACAGAAATCCACCGATGCATCGCCGGCCGGCAAAACACAGACCACAAATGCCGTCACATTTACACCGCTTGAAGAAGCATTAGGTCGAGCAATGGCTGGCATGGTAAAGCCGGTGATCCGTCGCGGCACCCGGCTGATCGATCTGTTCGTAACGCATCGCGACCCGGCCATGGCACAGCGTCTGGTGGAAGCAATTGGACGCGAGTATATCCGGGCTTCGATTGAGCGGCGTGCTTCGCTGAGCGAAGAATCATTGCGTTATTTGCTTGAAGAGGAAGAACGACTGAAGCGCAATCTTCAGAAAAGTGAGGCGGCCGTCGCAGAATACAAGGCGAAAAATCCCGATGCATTGCAACTTGGCGGTGGGACGGCCGCGACCGGGTCGCAACAAGGATCCGGTTCTGGCGCTGGCGGATCTCGCGGTGGGCTGGTGGAGGAAAAGATGGAAGATCTTAGCAGCAAACTGAATGCAGCAAAGACCGACCAGCTTCGCCTCGAGGGTGAACTGGAGCAAGTCAAACAAGCCGGTGATAATATCGACGCACTGCTTTTGATCCCGAGTATCTCCACCGCGGCGCTGGTGAATGATGCGCGCCGGAGCGTCATACAAATGGAAGCTGGGATTACGACGTACGCCTTACGATACAAGGATAAACATCCGAAAATGATTGCGGCCAAGGCCGCACTGGCCGAAGCAAAACAGAAGCTTCGCGAAGCCGTGTTGGCGCAGCCTCCCATTTTACGGAACGCGATCGAACAGCTTAAGGCTACACAGACCAACTTGCACGAAGCGTTGCAAGACCAGAAAGGCGTTGCACTTAATCTCAACCGTACTGCCATTGGTTATCAGGAGTTGGCGCGGCAAGCCGAAACTGATCGCGCACTCTACGAGAGTGTTATTCGTCAAATAAAAGAGACAAACCTAACAAAAGATGTGAAGACGAATGCCGTTAGTGTCATTGAGCATTCGCCTCTTCCGGGGGCGCCTGTTAGCCCGAAGCCGTCTAAAACCATTGCATTGGGGCTTCTTGGGGGTCTCGCTGTCGGACTGGCCTTCGTTTTTGGAATCGATGCGCTTGATCGCTCGATCAAAACTGTAGATCAGGCGGAAACGACACTCGGATTGCCTGTGTTCGCAGCTGTCCCTGATACTACCGACGAAGGTGCCGTCAGCCGGATAAAACGCCGAAGCAAGGCCTTCAGAGCTTCGAATTACCGCGTGGTGGTGGAAACCCCCGAAAGCCCGGCCGCCGAGGCCTTCAGAAATTTGCGGGCAGCGCTTTCGCTGTTGGGACCGGAGGCCGAGCGCAAAATTTCACTTTTCACCAGTGCGGTTCCTAACGAAGGGAAAAGCTTCACGAGTGCTAATTATTCCCTTGCACTGGCGCAGCAGGGTTACCGCGTCCTGCTTATTGACGGCGACCTGCGCCGGCCGAACGTGCACAAAATCTTCGGTTTCCCAGAGGCCGATGTAAAAAATAATTCCGAGGAAAACACCCCGCCTGGAGTCACCGATTGTCTCGTCGGTGAAGCCGACATAGCTTCTGCAGCGCGCGAGATTCCCGCCGGAGCGTTCCAGTTCGTTGACGAGAACATTGCGTTGACCGGCGACATTCTGACAGCGGCCGGAGGTCAACTGTTCGTCCTCGCGGGTGGACGACGTGCGCCCAATCCGGCTGAGATCCTCGCCGGGCCATTCTTCGGCCAGTTGATCACAGAGGCAGCAAAACTTTT
>JBLMXH010000187.1:0-40297 GCA_050257685.1 Nitrospirota bacterium | reverse complement strand
TACACGTTTAATTTGCCACCGCCTGCGCCAGCAGAAGTGCCTGGCTTCGCCAAGGACGGCGGTAAAAATGTGCGGATGAAGGATGGCAAAGAGAAGAATGTTGTTCCTGTATCGACCGCGGAGTATGGCTGCAGCAACTGGAAGTGGTGGCTGAACAACACCACAGTCACGTTGGGCATGCAGAACGTGACGGATGAAGATCCGCCGTTCGTAGCAGGCAGCTTCGAGAACGGCTACGATGAGTCACTAGCTACCATCAAAGGCCGGTTCTGGTACGTCGGACTGAAGAAGCGCTTCTAAAACTGTAACATTCGTTAATTCACAGCGGCCGGGCTCGCAAAACGAGCCCGGCCGTTTTGCTTTCCGCGGTTGTAGCGTCATGACGTTGATTTTTCTGTCTCTCGAGTCATCTCAGGATTGATTTTCGCAGCGCTTTGAGACAGACTTGGCTTCGCTAGGAAAAAGGCATGCAGCTCGTTCCGGGGATTTCATCTGCGCAAACCATGCCCGCTGCGCCGGGACCGACAACGACTGGCCGTAAACCCAGCTTGTGGATTCTCGACAGTTGGCGGGACTTGGTTCTTTACGTCTGCACACCTTTGTTGCTGGTGCCGATGTTCATCGCGGCACAGGGCCTTTGGGCCGCGGAGGATATTTATCTCTTCGTCGCCGCCTTTGGTGCAATGGGACATCACTTGCCCGGAATGATTCGGGCGTACGGCGACCGCGCCTTATTTCAACGCTTCCGATGGCGTTTCATTTGTGCGCCCATCTTTTTGGTCGTTGTTTGCGCGGCATTTTCCATGTGGGACCTGAAGGGCATCGTGCTCGTCGCGTTTGTCTGGGGAGTGTGGCACGGAATGATGCAAACGTACGGCTTCTGCCGGATTTACGATGCAAAAGTCGGCTCCTTTGCTGAGATAACTCGTCGCCTCGATTTCGCTCTGTGCGGGATCTGGTTTGCGACGGCGGTTCTTCTTTCGCCGCAACGAATGACCGACACGCTCGAAACCTACTATTCGGCAGGCGGACCTTTTATTCCGCCAGCAGTTCTTCGGGGAGGGCAACAGGGTTTGCTCGCGTTGGCCCTGTTAATTTCAGCCCTCTTTCTGGCGAATTTTATTTGGATGTGGAGCAGTGGAAAGCGGCCGAGTCCTGTCAAACTCGTGTTGCTCGTCACAAGCATTTCGTTCTGGTGGTATTGCAACAACATCGTCGCCAGCGTGCTTGTGGGCGTGGCTTTATTTGAAGTGTTTCACGATGTGCAATATCTGTCGCTGGTCTGGATTTATAATCGTAAACGAGTTGAGAGCGATAGATCGATTGGCGGCTTCATGCGGTTCGTCTTCCGTCGCAGCGGTGCACTGGTCGGCCTTTACATCGGCCTGATCTTTGCCTACGGCGCGCTCGGTTATTACAAATCGAGTGTCGGCATCGACGTCGTGAAACGGATTCTTACGGGCGTGGTTACGGCTTCAGCGCTCCTGCACTTTTACTACGACGGATTCATTTGGAAGGTGCGCGAAAAATCGACGCGGCAATCGCTTGGTATTGCCGGCGGCACTGCGGATGTGTCGTTAGGTGGTTTTCTTCCCGGGTGGGCTGTGCACGGTGCAAAGTGGGTCGCTATTTTTGTCATTCCCGTCGGGCTGCTTTGGTTTGCCGAAGTCCAAAGTGCCCGGGGCAAGCTCGAACGATTAGCCTCTATTGTTGCGGATCTTCCGACCAGCGCACGCGCTCATGTTAACTACGGCACCGAACTGCAGGAAGCCGGGCGAGCAGACGAAGCAGCCAAGGAATTTGCTGAAGCGATACGGTTAAATCCCGACTCAGCGAAGGCGCACGTTAACCTTGGATCACTGTTGACGGCGAAAGGAGAGCTCGGCGAGGCCCAGAGCCAGTTTGAGCAGGCGCTGCGGATCGAGCCGAACAACGCCGAATATCATTCTGGCTACGCTTATCTCTTGGACCAACTCGGTCGAAATGATCAAGCAGCAGCTGAAAGTGAGACAGCGATTCGTTTGGCGCCGAAGTCTCCGCAAGCGCACTATGGCTATGGGGCGTTCCTTGAAAAACACGGACAACCAGAAGGGGCAATCGCGAAATATCGCCAAGCCTTGCAGTATGACCCAAATTACGTCGATGCTCACCTCGATCTTGGCAATTTGCTTTTTGGAAACGGCGACACTGCCGAAGCGAAAGAGCATTTCCAAAAGGCATCAACACTGAATCCTAAGCTTGCGCAGCCGCATAATTATCTCGGTAAAGTTTTTATGCGCGAAGGCAACATCTCGCAGGCGATAGCACAGTTCGAAGAAGCGTTGCGCCTCCATCCCGATTTTCCAGAGGCGGAGCAGAACCTGCGCATCGCGAAAGGCGGTAGCGCTCAGTCTCCTTGACGCAAATTACACGAATTGCCAGCAATTCGGTAACGTTGAGGTTAAGTCTTGGATCAATTCGTACAAGTTCATAAAGTCCGTGTCTCTGTGTGGAGACGGAGCTGGTTTTGGGCACTACTCCTAGTCGCTTTCGTCGTCGCTGCCTACGCCCAAGTGTTTCGGGCGGGTTTTATTTGGGATGATGAATCGCATCTGACGCGGAATGTTTGCGTGATCGGTCCGCTCGGGTTGAAAGAAATCTGGACCACGGCGCAGGCGGTCTATTACCCGCTCGTGCTAACCACGTTTTGGGCGCTCCACAAGTTCGTTGGACTGAGTCCGTTCCCATACCATCTCCTGAACGTCTTGTTGCATGCCGCCTCAGCAGTCCTGTTTTGGCGCATTCTACAATTACTTAAAGTTCGCGGTGCATGGCTCGGCGCTGCACTTTGGGCTTTGCATCCGGTAATGGTGCAGTCGGTCGCGTGGGTAACTGAGTTAAAGAACACGCAATCATGCGTGTTCTATCTGCTCTCGATCCTTCTGTTTTTAAAATGGGCCCAACAAGAACGGCCCGTCTCTGGAGCGCCCCGGCGGCGGACTCGAGACCGCCGCTCCTTGGATTTCATGTTATCGCTCGTGTTCTTCATTCTTGCGACGCTAAGCAAGCCGTCTGTCGTGATGCTGCCGTTCGTGCTCGCGCTCTGCATCTGGTGGATGCAAGGGAAGATTCGCTGGCGCGATATACTGACCCTTACTCCATTTGCTATGATCTCAGCGCTCGCTAGCGCGTGGACGATTTGGGAACAGAGATTTCATGCACGCGCGATTGGTCCGGATTGGGCCCAAACGTTTCCCGAACGTCTGATTATCGCTGGCAAAGCGGTTTCGTTCTATCTGGGCAAGCTCCTATGGCCTCATCCTTTGATCTTCATCTATCCACGGTGGGATATTGATTCGTCGAAAGCCGTTGCATATCTCCCTTTGGTCGTGGCGATAGGCGTGTTGATCGCATTATGGTTTATCCGCACTAAATGGCACCGCGCTCTGTTCTTTGCTGCCGGTTACTATGTGATTTCCCTGTTCCCTGTGCTCAGCTTCTTCACGGTCTTCTTCTTTCGTTACTCCTTTGTAAGTGATCATTTTCAGTACTTGGCGAGCATGGGGCCGCTCGCATTGGCCGGAGCGGGAATCTCGACTGTTGTAGCGCGTCTCTGTGAGGCGCCGCGAACCCTGGCTTCTGAAACAGACGCCCTGCAGGGTTTGGGCAATCATCTTGGTGGTTCGCGATGGCGATTGGTTTTGAGGGGTGGCCTGTGCGGAATCCTCCTGATGTCGCTCGGGTTTTTGACCTGGCGGCAGACCGCAGAGTATCACAACCTCTTCGCCTTATATACAGCGACGCTGCAAAAAAATCCGGCTTGCTGGATGGCACATTACAATCTTGGCATCCTTCTGAGCGAGCAGGGAGAAGCCGAAAAGGCGATAGGCCATTACAGGCGAGCTGTTGACCTGCGACCGGATTACGCGGAAGCGCATTACAATTTAGGCCGCCTTTTAGTGGAGCAAGGTCAGTTCGACGACGCAATTGCCCATTACGAGAAGGCCGCTGCCATTAATCCCGCTGATGCGGAGGCACAAAACAATCTTGGTGTTACGCTTTTCGGCGTCGGGCGTGCTGATGACGCCATAGCCCACTATCAGAAGGCGCTCGAAATCCAGCCCGCGTATGCCGAGGCCTCATGCAATCTTGCGAACGCGCTCATAGCCAAAGGCGATATCGACGGAGCGATCGCCCGGTACACCGCCTGCCTTGCAGCCATACCCGATCAGGAAGAAGCGCGATACAATCTGGCGAGCGCGCTGCTGCGCCGGGGCCGCATTGATGAAGCCATCACCCAATACCAAAAACTCCTCGAGAAACATCCCGATAGCGCCGACGCTCACGCCAACCTGGGCAGCGCGTGGCTTGCAAAGCGACGTACTCGAGATGCAATGACGGAGTACACGAAGGCGCTGCAATTTTCGCCCGGGAATGTAGCGGCGCTAAGTAATCTCGCATGGTTGTTGGCGACGTCTTCCGATTCTTCGCTGCGAAATGGATCCGAGGCTGTGCGTCTGGCTCAGCGTGCCGACTCTGCAAGTTCGAGGAGCGAGCAACATCCGACCGTCCTTCGGATCCTGGCCGCAGCGTACGCGGAATCCGGCCAGTTTGCCGAGGCGAAAGAAACCGCCCAACAGGCATTGAAAGCAGCGAACATCCAAGGCAACACCAATTTGGCAGATGCACTGCAAGGGGAACTCGCACTTTACGACTTGGGTCTTCCTTACCATAAATAAGTGACAGAGACTGTCCGTGGAGGGATGCGTTCCATCATTCTCGAACCGGCTCGTGCGCGCGGTAGAGAGTAATTTCTTCTTCCAACGTTCTTGCGAGCTGCGGCTTTCTCTGCGTGTCGGCTAAGCCCTTTGCTGTCTCCGCTGTTGCGGTCGCTTCCGCGAACTGCCCGCTCTCTGCCTGCGCGGCGGCAAGCGTACGAACGAAGATTGGGTTTCTGCCGCCTGAGGCCTGCACCGCTCTCATTGCTAACGCGACCGCTCGCGCGCCATCGCGCATTGAAGCGTCGGAAGAAGTCGCCAGAATCCAAGCGAGGTTGTTTAATGCCGCACTCTCTTCCGGCGCTAGATTCAGCGTTTGCTCATACTCCGAGATTGCCTCCTTCACTTTTCCTTGTTTGCGAAGCGCATCCGCCACATTCCTGTGAGCTTCTGCGTCACGTGGGTTTATCGCGAGCGTTTTTTTCCATTCTGCGATCGCCTGGTCGATTTCGCCTTTTTGGAATAGCACGCTTCCAAGATTGAAGTATGCGTCCGCATAATCAGGACGCAGCCTTACCGCTTCCTGAAGGTGGTCGATTGCTGCATCCCAAAGCTGCTCCCTCGCAAGAGCGTTACCAAGATTACTTTGGATAAGTGCCGCACCAAGGCTGTAATGGCTCTGAGTGTTCTTTGACCGTATGTCCAGGGCTGTTTGAAACTCCGAAACAGCTTTGTCTAATTCTCCTTTGCGAAGAAAAAGAAACCCCAGGTTATTGTGAGCCACATCATTTTCGCCCGTCACCGCGAGAGCGTGGTTCCAGAGCGCCTCGCTGTTTTTCCAATAAGAAGTTTGACCAAAAGCGACAATGCCCATCGTCACGATCGCGATTGCGGCGATTACACCGACTAGAGCGCGACTGAGACGTGTTGATTCGACGAGCAAATCGCCAATCGTCCATGCTATCATGATGTAAAGCCCAATCTGTGGCAGATAGGTATAACGGTCAGCATGCGCTTGCTCGCCGACCTGAACCAGCCCGATTACCGGGATGAGCATTCCCAAATACCAAAACCAGCCGGTAACACAGTAAGGTTTGGTGCGTCGGAGCGAAATCACTACCAGGCTCACAGCAAGAAGGAGCGCAAGCGACCCGGTAATTTCCAGGACAGAGAGGCGGTCGTTCGGATGAGGATAGAACACCGCAAGCCGCGCAGGCCATAACATCTGCCAAATGTAAGTAACATAAGTCACAAACGCATTCTCCAGTCTCCATACGAATGGCAGTTGGTCGATGGCGCTCGGACCCTGCTTTTGCGCAAACAGAGTCGCGATGCATGAAAAGACCGATAGCGCGAACAACGGAACCTTTTCCGTGATCAATCTTTGTAGCCGCCGCCAGACTTTTGATTCCTGAGCTGCAATTCTGCCAAGTGGCCAGTAATCTAACAGTAATAACACGAATGGCAGTGTTACGAGCATGGGCTTGGACATCAGGCCGAAAGCGAAAAGAAACGCCACGAGCAGGTATCGAAGTGTCGAAGGCGCCCGTGTATACTGAACGTACGCGGCGAGGGTTAGCAGGAAAAAGAACGCACTCAGGACATCCTTTCGCTCAGCGATCCAGGCCACCGACTCTACATGCAATGGATGAATGGCGAAGAGCGCGGCCACGAAGGCGCTTTGCCAAAGGGCACCGGTCATTTGCTTGAGCACCACAAACAGCAATAGCACCGAAATTGTATGAAGAATGATGTTGGTCAGGTGATGGCCGCCGGCGTGCAGTCCATACAACTGGCAATCGAACATGTGCGAAAGCGTGGTCAGCGGATGCCAGTTCCTCGCATGAGTATGTGTGAACGCGGCGATTATTCCTTCAGGGGAAAGTCCCTGTGTTACCAGCGGGTTTTCGTAGACGTAAACGTGATCATCAAAATTGACGAAATCGTGCGTAAAGGTTTGACCGAATACGGCCAAAGTGACTGCTACCAGACCAAGGCATACCGCCAAATCGGTGACCCACGACCTCGCACGGCGGCTGTGCACAGCGGAACCCGAGGCAGAGGTACCGGACGAATGCCTTCGACGGTTTGCAACCTGCCGTCCTTTTATCCCGCGCGTGCTACGGCGACGAGCTGCCATTTGTTATGCTTGGATCACGTAGCGGTCTGCCCGATTGATAAAGAGCAATGTTACTCTCCAGTTCCGCGGCCAAAGCAGGGTTGCCCTGGCTGGTTGCTAACTCGGCGCCGCGTTGCGCCGTTTCAATTGCGTCAGCAAAACGTCCGTTCTCCGCGTAAGCGGCCGCGAGCACTTTATAAATCATTGGAATTTTGCCAGCTGAGATACGAAGCGCTTTCTCGCCCAGTTCGGCTGCGCGTGTCCCATCCCGAATGGAATCTTCGGGAGACGTTGCGAACACCCATGCAAGATTGCTGGCAGCGTTTCCGTTCTCTGGCTGTGTTGCCAGCGCCTCCTGCCACTGTTGGATAGCTTCTCTAACGTGCCCTTGTTGAATCAAGGCTGTTCCCAGAGTGTTGCGCGCCTCCACATTTGCAGGCTCTAACTCCAGGAATTTGCGATAATGAATCATCGCGTCGGAGACCTGTCCTTTTTTCAACAGAGCTTTCGCAAGGTTGTCATGAGCCGGCGCGTTCTCAGGACGCAAATCTACGGCTGCTTGCAGCTTTGAAATCGCCTCGTCGAGTTGTCCCTTGTCCAGGAAAATGATGCCGAGGTTATTCAGCGCAACATCATTGTTACGCGTCACGGCGAGCGCATGAGTAAACAGGCTTTCGCTATCGCGCCAGTACGACGTCTGGAGCCACGCACACCAACTTAGCCCACCGAGTGCTAAAACCGCAGCGGCGCCCAAAATCGTCCGTTGAAAGCGCCATGAGCGAGTCAAATCGCTGACCGCCCAGGTCACCGCGATGTAAAGGCCGATCTGCGGCAAGTATGTATAGCGATCTGCGTGTCCCTGCCATCCTACTTGTACCAACCCAATCACTGGCACAAGCATGCCGAGGTACCACAACCAACCGGTCACGAGATAAGGCGCTGTCTTTCTCAATAGAAATGCTGCCAACGTAATTCCTACAAGGATGAACAAGGCTAAACTAATTTCCCATCCTGGCAGTCTGTTTTCCGGGTGCGGGTAGAAGACAGCGAGTCCTGCCGGCCAAAACATTTGGCGGATGTAAACAACATAGGCAACCATCGCGTTACTTAGTCGTTCCGACATTGGCAACTGCTCCGTCCAACCGATTGCTCCTCGCTGAGCAAGAAAGGTGACCATGCTGGAAACAGCTGAAAGCGTGATCAACGGAATTTTTTCCAGGACGAGTCGTAGCAACTGACGTCGGGTATCAGATTTACGCGCTTCAAGCCTGCTGAGTGGCCAAAAATCGAGGAGTAAAAGCACGAATGGCAGTGTAACCAGCATCGGTTTGGACATCAGGCCAAGGACGAAGACAAGTGCGACGGTTAAATACCGACCGATCGATGGTGCGCGCGTGTAATGTAAGTACGCCAGCAGGGTGAGCATGAAGAAAACCCCGCTTAGGACGTCTTTGCGTTCGGCGATCCACACGACGGATTCCACATGCAACGGATGCACGGCGAAAACGGCCGACACAAACGCGCTGCCCCACAAGGCGCCTGTCATTTGCTGCAACGCAACAAAGAGAAGGACGACCGCGATAACGTGGAGCAGCACATTCGTAAAGTGATGCCAGCCTGCGTTCAACCCATGCAACTGGCAGTCGAGCATGTGCGTGATTGTCGTCAGAGGATGCCAGTTTTCCGAGTGAACATGGCTGAATGCCCAGGCGATGTTCGCGACGTTAATGCCGCTGGCGATCCTGGCGTTCTGATACACGTAACTCGGATCGTCGTAGTTAACGAAATCGTAATGAAGCGTTTGACCGAAAACGGTCCACGTAGCCACTGCCAGACCCGCGCAGATGCAGATGGTCTTCCAACGTCGGCTTCGCTTTTGGAGAGTAGTTGATTGACGGTTAATGTGCACCTGCGAGTGAAGCTTGGGACGAGATTGCTTAGAGTTTTCGTCTGTAAATCAGGATGTACTCTTTCAGAGTCGCCACAGTCGTCGGGATGTCGCCGAAGTAATATTCGGTTTCCGCCGGGGTAATATTCACGAATCCTGCCGGGACATAATTCTTCGCGATATATTCATTTGCCCAACTGAAGATCAGCGGATCCGATCCGGGCCGTTTCAACCAGGAATCGTTCATCGTAACGGATACCAGATACTTTGGATTCGTACGTTCGATCTCACTGATCATCTCCTCCTGCATTTGGTGCGCGTATTTTTGCGGTTCCATCAAAGGGTAAGTGTAGATATAGCCGGTCGCAGAATGTCGCTGTGAATAGAAATAAATTTCCGGTTCTGATCCCAATACCGCAATTGTATCATTTACAGTTGTGTGTTCGCGCAGATAATCCGCAATCCGAACAGCCTCAGGAAAGGCACTCTCCGCGTAAACCATTCGACTGACTTGAGCTGGAGAGAACTCAAAAAACAGTTCTTTGTATTGCACGAGTGGTGATCCCAGTGCTGCTGCAGTCACGATGAGCGGCACTACTTTAGACGCTGTTAAGCGGCGGGGCGCAGCGCCAGCAAGTGCACTTATCCCAGTCCCTGCTAGTAGCGCGACCGCGGGAAGAACGAGGACGAAATAATGGTGTCGGAAATAAAGTCCAGGGCAGACAGCCACTGCAGAGAAGAAGAGAAAGCCGAGCAAAAACAGCGTGCCGGCACGCAGCCGCTCATTCCAGATCCCAGCAACTGCCCCGACTCCCGCGAGCGTCCATATCGGCCAGTTTGCTCCTATCACTTCACTCGCGCGGCTCAACAAAAACGGGGGAACATCGGCGAGGCGAACTAGACTGCCATACTGTCGCGCATAATCGACGGTCCAGAACCAGAACTCTCTGAACACACCGGCGCAGAGTAGGTACAGACACATCATCGCCAACGGCAGAATAACGCCACCGCTAAAGACTAACGCTCGCACGGACCATTCTTTTGGCCGAAGGTCGCTGCGAATTGCTTTCAGGATTAGGTAAATCAGGGCGAAGAATGGGAAAAATATCCCAGGTTGCTTCATGACCACAGCCAAGCCAAAAAGCGCGCCACTCACGAACAATCGACCGAACCGCGTGGGACCATGTTGATCCAGCAGAAGGAGCATTCCACCCAAAACAGGCAACATCACGAAATGTGTCGCGTGCGCAGCGAATCCGAGGACTGTCGGGCTGACGGAGAGAAGTGCGTAGCTTGCAGCCGCTACGAAACCCGCGGTCTGGTTTATGACTCTGCGACCGAGGACGAAAACCAACGCTACGGTCGCAGCGTTGACGAGAATGAGACCCAGGTGAATCCCGAAAATTGTTTGTCCGAACATCGACATGACGATCGCGTAGGCGCCATACGTTCCGGGAAATTTCATGTTATACGCAAGTTTGTAAGGAGGGATGCCTTGCAACATGAGCTGGCCGGCATAAGCGTACTCGCCCTCGTCGCGTTCAAGGGGAATTCCCAAGAGGCGAACCCTGATTGCGAGAACGAGACCAAAAACGATTATTGCCAGAGTCCACCATGCAAACCGCACGAGCCGGTCATTCATTTCGATCTTTCGCACCACGGAAGCTCCTATTTGGATGAGAAACGTAACGTTGCAACTGAAGGTGGCGTTCGAAACTTTGCGTAAACCTCGTGAAGGCTTTGGGAGCTGGAGTGCGATGATTCGACGGCCGTTTGTCTCCTGGGTCGCCATCGCTTGCGGGTAGCGTATGCGCGAAATTGCGAGTCGGATTTTTTCTTCACGCGGTCGCGCGCTGATTTTCGCTGTCGTGCTGGCGGCCGCGACGATGTTCGCATACCGCCCTGCCTGGCATGGCGGATTTTTGTGGGACGACGACGACTACATCATTAACAACGAATTGTTAACTGCCGCGGATGGTTGGCAGCGAATTTGGTTTTCTCTCGATTCTCCGTCGCAGTATTTCCCGTTCACTTACAGCACATTTCGCATCGAGCACGCGTTATGGGGTCTGAACACGACTGGTTACCACTGGGTCAATCTTCTGCTCCATGTTGGCAATGCTCTTCTGGTTTGGGCCGTGCTGGCGCGGCTAAAAGTACCGGGCTCGTGGTTAGCGGCGGCAATCTTTGCGCTGCATCCGGTGCAGGTCGAATCCGTGGCATGGATCACCGAACGCAAGAACGTGCTGATGGGATTTTTCTTTTTGCTGACGCTGCTTGCATGGATTGCCTTTGTTGACGAGCGAACCCGGCGCGCGTGGATTTTCTATTGCCTCGCATTGATTTTTTATGTGCTGGCGCTCTCGGCCAAAACAACTGCCTGCACGCTGCCGGCTGCGTTGTTTTTGATTCTTTGGCTGCAGAAAAGGCCGATCACACTGCGTCGCCTCATGCAGATTGTTCCTTTTGTCGTGCTTGGGATGGGGATGGGGTTACTGGCAGTGTGGTGGGAACGCTATCATCAGGGAACGAACCGCGACGTGTTTACATTCCTCGGTCCGATCGAGCGAATCCTCGTAGCGAGCCGGGCTGTTTGGTTTTATCTGAGCAAAATCTTTTGGCCTTCCAATCTGACCTTTATCTATCCGAGGTGGAATATTTCGCCCACAAATTTGATCGAATACGTCTGGTTGGTCGCGGGCGTCGTGGCGTGCGTGGCGATTTACTTCGTCAGGCCATACGTCGGACGCAGCGTTGAAGTCGCGGCAGCATTCTTCGTCGTCACTCTCAGCCCGGTACTGGGATTTATCATGCTGTTCACATTCCGCTACACATTCGTGGCAGATCATTACCAGTATCTGGCATGCATCGGTCCAATCGCACTAGCGAGCGCCGGCATAGTCAGTTTGTCCGACCAATTTGCGAAGTATCGCGCCGCGATTGTAAGCATTGCGTTGTTAATCGTTGCGAGCTTGGGGATGTTGACGTGGCGGCAAGCCGCGACATACGCCGATATTGAAACGCTTTGGCGCACCACCCTCGCAAGAAACCCCGAATGCTGGATGGCCCACACGAATCTCGGTCTTGTTCTTCTCCAGGAACGGAAGATTGACGACGCCATCGCTCAGTATCGGTCAGCCTTGCAAATGCAACCGGACTCGTGGGATGCCGAGTACAATCTGGGGACCGCGCTCGTGAATAAAGGTCAGGCGGACGAGGCGCTTCCCCACTGCGAAAGGGCAGTGAGTATGCGACCAACGGATCCGGACGCTCAGGTTTCTTTGGGTGATGCTCTCCTTCAAAAGGGCCGAATTGACGAAGCAATCGCTCATTACCAAACAGCAACCACGTTACGCCCCGATCACTTTCTCGCTCGTTACAGCCTCGGTCATGCGTTGCTGGAGAAAGGTGAACTCGATGGGGCCATTCAGGTTTGCCGCAGCGCATTATTGCTCCGCGATTCGGACGCAGATTGCCACACGACGCTGGCCATCGCGCTGGAGGAAAAAGGCAACCCTGACGAAGCCATTCAGCATTACAAAAAAGCGCTGGAGCTTTCGCCGCAATCGATTCCCACGCTGACCAATCTGGCGTGGCTGTTGGCAACATCGCAGGATGAATCAGTGCGAAATGGTCCAAAGGCGATTGAGCTTGCAAAACAAGCCGATCGACTGACCGGTGGTGGGAATAGCCGTGTGTTGCGGACCCTGGCAGCCGCATACGCGGAGAACGGTGAATTTGCAAACGCGATTCGAACAGCGCGGTCTGCGATGCAAATCGCCCGAATGCAAGGCGAGGACTCTCTAGCGACGGAGCTCGATCAACAGACCGCGTTGTATCAACTGGGGATGCCGTTCCGCGAAACGGCAAACAGTGACAGGCACCCATGAATCGTTACGGTGGCCTAACGACTCACTATTTACCATTCAGCGATTTAAAGCTGCGAAGTTGATACGTCACAACTCATCACGCAGGATTTTGAAAACGGCTGTGCTGTCCACAACCCCTTGTAACGCATCTGCTCCGGGACCGCTGCCGAATGCAACGACATCTTCAACCGTGATAAGCGCCGATTTTGTGTAGAACGCGGCCGGCTCGGGCTGTTCCTGCGCAGGTTCCTTCGTTTCGGCCGGGTCTTGGTTGACCGGTAGTTTCGCCGCTCCGTATGACTTCGTTCCATGTGGCCCTGTTGCCCAGGTAATCCATGGTTGACCAGCTGAATTGAAGCCCAGCAGCGCAATCCCACTGTCTTTGCGAAAAGGAAAGCCATTCAAGCTCATTCCACCCATGGCCGCATCACCGCACACAATGATTGTAGATTTTGCTCCGCCGTACGTTCGCGCGACACCGACCGCGCGATCTAATTCGAGGGTTTGCGTTAAAGTTCGTTCACCATTGTTTTCCTCGGCTGCTTTGCGCATCAAACCTGCATCGACAACCAGTAAATAGCCTCCCGCGTTGTACTGCAGCAACTGGATGGCTCGTCTTACCATGTCCGAAAGACTGGGCTGCTGGCCTCGCTCCTCCACCTGATTGGCAAACGCGAGATCGTTATTGCTGAAGATGCCGAAGAGTTTCGGCCGGCGCCATGCTGGAACTGCTTCCAGATCCACGCGTGTCCGGACGATGTCGAATCCATTGCCACGGAGCTCGAGCAATAGATCGCGCGTATCTTGTCTGGCACCCCCTTTCGTAGCGGGAATGAATTCCGCCGCGCCACCACCCATCGCAATGTCAATGTTACCGCGATCCACAAACTCGGCCGCGATCTTTTCCAGGTCGTTCGGATCTCCTATGTGCGCGTAGAACGCTGCGCTTGTCGCGTCGGTGAGCTTTGCGTCGGTGACTAGACCTGTAGCTCGTCCGTATTCGCGCGCCAGCTCAATGATGCTCTTGATCGGTTTGCCTTCGCCATTAATCGCGATGGCGTGATTCGTCACGCGCTCACCCGTAGCGATCGCGGTTGCCGCCGCCGCTTGATCCGGTGCAGCGAAATCTTTCGAGTAATTCATCACCAGCGCGGCATACGGCATCGAGTCTACGTTCAGACGTGTGCCTGCTCCGCCGGCATAAGTCCGAGTAGGCGCCAGTCTCGCAGGCGAAAGTCCTTCTCCGACAAACACGATAATACCGAAGGGCTTTCGGATGACCCAGTGTTGAAAATAAATCACACCGACTCCTGCGAAGGCGAGGAGACAGACGAGCGCCAGCAACTGGTTGCGCCACTTCATTTTCCCTCTTTGTAGCGGCGGTCTTTGACGGCTGCAAATGTTCTGAAATTCGACAGAACAAAAGAACTGCTTGTCCGTGATATCGTTCGTCGGCAAAGTGCGAAATACATGGCTGGCCCGGTGATGCTCATCATTCGCGACGGCTGGGGGATCAATCCGGGCGGCCGCGAGAAGCGCGAAAAGAATGGAGATGCGACTTTACTCGCGTCTACCCCATTTCACGATCAGCTGTACCAGGCCTATCCCAGCGCAACCTTGAGCGCCAGCGGCATGGACGTTGGATTACCAGAGGGCCAAATGGGGAACTCGGAAGTTGGCCATCTTAATCTCGGAGCTGGCAGAATCGTTTATCAGGATCTCACCCGGATCAACAAGGCCATCAACGATGGCGAACTACAACGTAATCGTGTTTTGCAGGACGCCCTTACGGCTGCGCGCGGACATCGCTTGCACCTGCTTGGATTGGTGTCCGACGGCGGCGTGCACAGTCATTACTCGCACATGATCGCGCTGGCGAACGCTGCGCATGCAGCGGGAGTTCGAGAAATTTTCGTTCACGCGTTCACCGATGGACGAGACACCTCCCCCACCGGAGGAGCGGGTTTCTTGCGAACTTGCGAAAAGGAACTTCAGAAGAGCGGCGCTAAAATCATAACAGTAGTCGGGCGCTATTATGCGATGGATCGCGACCGCCGGTGGGACCGCACAAAAAAAGCCTGGGACGCAATCGTTCTTGGTCGCGGTGAATTTTGCGAATCATCACCCGCTGCCGCTGTGGAGCGACAATATTCGCTTGGCAAAACTGATGAATTCCTGCCTCCGCTCGTTTTCGCGTTCTCGAACGAACAGCGTATCCGCGACGGCGACACGGTTCTATTTTTTAACTTTCGCGCCGACCGTGCGCGCCAGCTCTCACAAGCGTTTCTCCTAAAGGACTTCGACGGCTTCGATCGCGAGGTTTGGCCGCAAGTTCATTTCGTCTCGCTTACGCAGTATGATGTTCGGTATTCTTCGCCGTTCATCTTTGCGCCCCAGGAACTGAAACACATCCTGGGCGAGATCGTCAGCGCCGCTGGTAAACGCCAATTGCGGATCGCAGAGACGGAGAAGTACGCACATGTGACTTACTTTTTTAACGGCGGAATCGAAAAGCCGTTTCCGGGTGAAGACCGCAAACTTATTCCTTCACCCAAGGTCGCCACCTACGATTTAAAACCGGACATGAGCGCGTTCGAAGTCACCGACGAACTACTCCCACATTTGGCCGAGTACGATTTGATCATTTTGAACTTCGCCAACCCCGACATGGTGGGTCACACCGGGGTGGTCGAAGCAGGGATCAAAGCCGTGGAGACAGTAGACGCATGTTGTTCACGCATCATTCCGAAACTTCTCGAGCTCGACGGCAAAGCGTTGATCACTGCCGATCACGGCAACTGCGAACAGATGCGCAACCCTGACGGCTCACCAAATACTGCGCACACCAGATACCTTGTACATTTCATTTATGTTGCCAGAGATGCGGCAAAGTTCCGGTGCGAAGACGGCATTCTGGCAGATGTTGCCCCAACCCTTTTATTTCTCCTCGGCTTACCGCAACCGAAAGAAATGACAGGGCACAATTTACTCGTGCCAGTCTAGCTGGAGTTCTCGACTTAAGTTCCGCGTTCCCGCCACGGCGATTCGGTGCAAAACGTGAAGGCGATTGGCCGCTGTGGTTTCGTGCCACATTGGTTTGCGGACGAGAGTCAGTGTGTCGTTCGATTCGACGAGAGCGCCCCAGCCGACAGGCACTTCCGAATCGCGAAACAATTGCTCCGGCAGCACAATAAAAAACAAGTTCGCGCAGCGGTAACGGATTAGCTTCTCGAACTTTGTGCAATCGTACAGACGATTTTGCAGCGTTCGCAGTTCACGAACAAGACGCGCGTAACCGCGGTGCCCGATCTCGCGAAAATTGTCGGAATCAAACTCTGGAAAAAGCGAATCACCATTGTGCAGGTTTGGATAGTGCGTGCGGAGTTGCGCTTCGAGAACCTGACGACGAGTACAGATCGCTTCGAGCCGGTCGCGGGCGCAATCACTACGACAATTGTCGCGCCGCAAGTCGCACAGCGCCTGTTTACATTCGAACAACGCTGTCGATCCAATTTGCTTCGGAATAGAGCGATAACCGGCAACGTCGGCGCGATATCGGGATCGAGGCAAAGTCACTTCCATCGCGCATGCGGAAAATCCGCGCATCTGGGCCCAAACAAACGCGAGCTGTTTGAGCCGGGCGTGTTGTGCTGTTTCGCCGTGCCGGCTTATTATTCTCGCAGCCATTTTGCGAGTTCACGTGCCCAATAGGTGACCATGATATCCGCCCCGGCCCGCTTGAGCGCGGTCATGATCTCGAGAACGGCAGGACGCTCATCGAAGATCCCTTTGGCCGCCGCAGCTTTGACCATCGCGTACTCGCCGCTAACATGATAAACGGCGGTGGGTTTTTTAAATCGTTCACGCACGCGCCACAAAATATCGAGATACGGCAGAGCAGGTTTGACCATCAAAATGTCTGCTCCTTCGTCGACATCCAGCGCCGCTTCGCGTAACGCTTCGTTCGCGTTCGCAGAATCCATTTGGTACGAACGGCGATCGCCGAATTGCGGCGGGCTTTCAGCTGCTTCGCGAAATGGGCCGTAAAACGCCGACGCAAATTTCGCGGCGTAGCTCATAATACCCGTCTGATTGAATCCGCTCGCGTCGAGTGCCTCGCGAATCGCGCCAATCCGCCCGTCCATCATGTCGCTCGGCGCCACAATATCCGCGCCGGCTGCGGCGTGAGAGACTGCAGTCTTAACTAACAGTTCGACGCTTTCGTCGTTTAGAACATGAAAATGGTCGCCGTCCATTCGGGTGACCCCACAATGGCCGTGGCTCATGTATTCGCAGAGGCAAACATCACTGATCGCAATCAGTTCAGGACATTTCGATTTGATGGCTCGCAGCGCTTTTTGAATTACTCCATCTTCAGCATAAGCGCCGCTGGCTTGCTCGTCTTTGTGTGCTGGAATCCCGAAAAGCAGGATCGCTTGCAGTCCGAGATCCTGAGCCCGCCGCACTTCATCCACAACCTCGTGCACCGGCAACTGAACAACTCCCGGCATACTGGCGACCGGCTGACGTTGCTCCAATTTTTCGCTCACGAACAGCGGCAAAACAAAGTCGTGCACCGTCAAATGCGTTTCACGAACGAGATCCCGCAAGGCAGGCGAACGCCGCAGCCGACGCGGTCGATGAAGCAATCTTCGCATGAACCGCAGACTACGCCTTGGAAATTGAGTGGCAAGCAGACAGGAATGCTTTCAACTGCTTCGGTTCGCTTTCCATTTCAATGTTTGATCACATATGTGAGCGAACATTGCAAGGGAGCCAACCAGGAGGAACGGAAAGACGGACGTTGTGGAATTTTCTATTCGCACCCATTGGGGACACTTGACGATGCGAAGCGTTCGGTGTCTGCATCTTACCTGTGGCGCGTCGCTCCGATTATTTGCTGATCGATATCAGTAACTCGTTCGCAAAAATTGCGTTCGCGTCGAGAGAGCGAGTCTCCAATCCTGCGCGTATACCGACGGCAAAACTTTCAATCAAAGTGGTCGCTGAGTTTCTGAGCCAGCGACAGGTAACCAAACTCGTCGTCTCATCAGTAGTCCCCACAAAAAACTCTATCGTTTCGAAGGCTGCGCTTAACAAAGCGCAACTGCTCTGGCTTGACTGGAAACTGAAGCTGGGTCTCACGATTGATTACCCCAAACCGGAATCGATAGGGGCCGATCGTCTGGCGAACGTTGCGGCTGTCGCAAAACTTTATGGATGTCCGACTATCGTTGTCGATTTTGGCACTGCGGTGACTTTCGATGTGGTTTCCACCGGGCGCAGATACATCGGCGGCGTGATTGCGCCGGGACTCGAAGCGATGACAAATTATCTTTATCAACGGACTGCGCTGCTCCCGAGGCTGACGTTGAAAGAACCACATCGTGCTGTCGGTAAATCGACTCTCGAGGCAATGCGTTCCGGTATCGTGTTCGGTTACCGCGGATTGGTGCGCGAGATTCTGGCGCAAATCAAAGCAGAGCAGTTTGCGCGCAGAAAAATCGCCGTCGTCGCGACTGGCGGTTACGCCCAGCTTATTGCCAGTCAAATGCCGGAAGTCGCGGTGGTTCATCCGCACCTGACTCTCGAAGGATTGCGAATCGTGGGAAATTTGAATTAATCAGCAAAACCCGCGGCTTCTTCCGCTTATGGCGGTGGATTTGCACGAGGAAAACGTTTTTCCGAACCGGACTGAAAATCTTCGGGTTGAAAGCAATTTCGACTTGTCAGGGATGCTAATCAGCGCTTGAATCGGGGGTTCATGAGAATCTGGAAGATCGCTGCGATCGCAGCGTTAGGACTTACCGCATTTGCCGCGGACAACGTTGCTCCGACGAAAGCGGAGTTGGAAGAGATGTACAACAGCGCCTATCGCGCATTCGACGCGGGCAAATTCCCAGAGGCGCTAAAACAACTCGACGCCATCGATGCTCGCCAGCCCGATCTTGCCGCATCGAAGAATCTGCGCGGCGTTATTCTCATGCGGCAGGGCAACTACGATCAGGCCGAAGCTGCACTGACTGAAGCGGCGCGGCTCGATCCGAAGTTCTGGAACGCACGCTTCAACCTGGCGG
This sequence comes from Nitrospirota bacterium, assembly GCA_050257685.1. Lineage (GTDB taxonomy): Bacteria > Verrucomicrobiota > Verrucomicrobiia > Chthoniobacterales > UBA10450 > Udaeobacter. The sequence goes on along the minus strand of JBLMXH010000187.1, from coordinate 21,647 downwards.
AGATCCCATTTCTCAAAAAGGATTGGCCGGAGGCCAGAAAACGGTTCGAGCAATTGCTCTCCACTGGTCAGTCTGATTTGGCGAAGGAAGCTTCGCAGCTGATCCAGTACAAGATCTTGCTGACCTACTTGATGGAGGGCAAAAGCAACATGGTCGATTCCATTCTGGCCAAGCTGGAGCTTTCGCCTGATACACCCGCTGTCGATTATGTGAAGGCAGCAGTCGCGCTCCAACAGAAGAATGAGTCGGAAGCAAAGGATTGGATCAGCGCCGCAACCAAGAATTACTCACCGCAGCTCAACAAGCTTTTCGTGGAATCGCTGTACGAAATTGGTTGGATGCAAAAGCCGGAAGGTCAACGGCGAGCTTCGCTACCTCTCATGACGGCAGCCGAACGCACGGAAAAGACGAAGGCGTTTGCCCGTTCCAAATTCGAGCAATCACAACAGGCATTTCGCCAGCGTGATTTTGCTACGGCGCTGAAACTGGTGGATGAAGCGGACAAGGCGGATCCCAATCAGCCCACCACTCTGAATTTGCGCGGCGAAATTTTGATGCAGCAGGGACAATTCGACGATGCTGAGGCTGCGTTCAAAAAGGCAGCAAAGTTGGATCCGAAGCTTCGCGATGCGCAATACAACCTCGCGCAGATTCCATTCAAGAAGAAAGACTACGCAAAGGCACGGGACCGTTTCGACACGTTGTATAAACGCATTCCCGGCGGTGAGAAGAACCAGGCGGCCGAGCTCATCAAGTTCAAGATTTACATGACGTACTTGATGGAGGGCAAAGAGAGCAAGGCGCATTCGATGATGGAGGAATTCCAATTCACCGGCGATACGCCTGCCCTGTACTACGCCCAGGCAGCATGGGAGTACAAACACAATAATGCGCAAAAGGCCGAGGATTGGACCAACTCCGCCAACAAGATTTACTCGCCGGCTCTCAATGGCGTGTTTGCTGATGCCTTCTATGATGTCGGATGGTTGCAAAGACCGGAAGGCACGACTGCGCCAGCAGTGGCGTTTGATGCAGGCAATGTCAGCGGTGCGCAAACGGACGGTGGTCCCGCAGTAGAGCCGAGCCCAATCCCAGACAAGGGCCTTGCTGCCAACCAGGGCGGAAGCTTTAACCTGGCGCCATCAACAGGAGCATCAGAAGGCGGAATGGACCTTTCCAGCGCCGGAGCGACAGCTAACCAGACCAGCTTGACCGGGTCTGCACCCGAGACCAATTCCGCAACGGAACCGTCAGCAGCGCAATCGCCTTCCACCAGCGAATCGACAACTGCATCGCAGCCGGTCGCACCGGAGGCTGCGAACGCGTCGACAGCCGCTAACCAGAATCAAACTGAGCAGCAGCCCGCAACCCAAACAAGTCCTCCCGAACAAACAAGCGCGGCGACGGCGCCTCCAAAAGCTGCATCGGCAACTATTGCTGGCGTTTCCAGCCGCAGACTCTGGATTGTTGGCGGATTACTTTTGGCGGCCGTTGTGCTAATAGCGCTGGCTGTCGTGCCTGCGCTTCGCCGGTACAAGTTCACGGTCCCGGGTTCGACGGATCGGGAATCGCGGGCCGAAACTGCGGTATTCAAACCGAGAACAGTCCCCGCCCATACAACTGGGGTGCGAGGCAACGGGTTCGCTGCGGGACCGCCTCAGGTCTCGTTGCAGCTTAAGCCGTGGAATCCTCCTTCACGGCAGAGCACATTGCCTTCGGCGAAAGCTGAGAGTGCCTTCAACCGGTTGAAAGCCTCGAAGGCCAAGGAGCCTTCGAGACTTCCTGTTCCTATCGAGTCGCAGCGGGACGAATCACCTGCGGTGCGCGAGCCATTCTATGAGTCGGTCGGTCCGGTGCTCGAACAAGAATCGGATGTCGTGTCGGCAGTTACTTCGCAGGAACCTGGATTGGATGGCTCCGAAGCAGGCACTGAATTTGCCGAACCATCGACCATTGCGCCGCGGTCAGTGGAGAATGAGATTTTGGAACTTCCGGAGGAACCCGTGTTCGCTGCCCAAGAGACCCACCAGTTTTCCAAACCTCAAAGGGAAGAAGTTTTGGTCCCTGATGAGCAACCAACCGAGGTCTTCGCAAGCGGGCCCGAGTACGCGTGGGCCGGTATAGAAACCGCACCGGAGTTAAAAACCGAATCTCTTGGGAACGATCAGCCGCACGAAGCTGTTATTGCCGAGCGTGAAACTTTCGTTGAGCGCGAAGACGTTGCGGAGCGTGATTCATTTATACAGCCTGAAGTGCCGGTGCGTGAAGTCACTGCGGAACGCGCGTTTGACTTCCAGCCTTTTCCTGCTATTCCCGCCGAGCCCGTCTTTTCTCAAACAACCACACCTGTAACCATGCCAGAAACTACCCAAACTCCACCTGCTCCGATAGCTAAAGCCCCGGCACCGCCGGTGCCTAAACCGCAACCGCAACCGCAAGCGCCGGCACCCGCAGCGGGGATGCAAACCTCTGTGCAGCTTACTTTCTCTTTCGAGATAGCAGCGATGCAGTTAACGCCCAGCTTCAAGATGGGAGTGTTGAAAGTCCGTCCCATATCGAAGCTCGTAACGATGCGTTTGCCTTCACCTCAGCGCGCGCAATCGCCGTTGAATTTGCAGGTCGCTTTCGAAGTGGTGAAAATCCAGCCAGTCGCCGGTGCGCTCGGCACCATTCGGGTGGTTCCGTCGCAACAACAGCGGCCTGCCATGGGCGGTATGCCCTCATTCGCGGTTGCCGGGTTGCAGGTGGTGCAAAATTCTGAAACGGCACCGGTTCAACTGACTCCATCGCCTCAGGGACGCGCATCTGTGTTCGTCACGGTGCCATTCCAGATCAGCACGCTCGAGTTTTCTCCGACCCTCGAAATTGGATCGGTTACGCTGAATTCAAATTCGAAGCAGGTTGTTGTCCAGTTGCCAGGCACAGGGCCCGGTCCAGCCGAAGGCGCCCCAATGTTCGAGATTGCTAATCTCGAGCTGAACGAAGGCGGAGAGATCGTGATGATGCAACTAAACCTGCTCGGCGGGCCGAAGCGCGCGTAATAGAGGTGAACTTCGGTCAGCCTGACTGATCAGAAATCAGCGCCAGTTTAGCGAGCGCAATTGCTTCGGAAGAAATTCGCCATTTTTCCGGATCAATTTGCCGTCGAAGTAAATTTCCCCGCCGCCGTAATCGAGGCGCTGAATGCTGACCATGTCCCAGTGGACCTGGCTTCGGTTTCCGTTGTCGGCTTGCTCGTAGGCTTGTCCGGGAGTGAAATGGAACGAGCCGGCGATTTTTTCGTCGAACAAGATGTCGCGCATCGGTTGAAACACTCGGGGATTGAAGCCGAGTGAAAATTCGCCGATGTAACGCGCACCGGTATCCGAATCGAGAATCTTGTTGAGTTTCTCTGTCTCATTGCTTGACGCCTCAACAATTTTACCCCGCTCGAAATTAAGCTGGATACCGTCGAACGCGGTGCCCTGATAAATGCTCGGTGCATTGAACGTCAGTTTGCCTTCCACCGAGTCTTTGATAGGAGCGGTGAAAACTTCGCCATCGGGAATGTTGCGATCACCGCCGCAAATGACAGCTGGAATTCCTTTGATACTAAAATTCAGGTCAGTGCCGGGACCTTTGATTTGGACGCGGTCGGTTCGTTCCATCAGTCCCTTAAGCGCTTTCATACCGGGTTGCAGTTTCCGGTAGTCGAGTGTGCAGACATCGAAAAAGAAATCTTCAAACGCTTCCGTGCTCATCCCCGCGAGCTGGGCCATCGACGGCGTAGGCCAGCGCAACACGACCCATTTGGTCCGCTTAACGCGTTGATCCTGCACGGGGCGCATCTTTTTGCCGATCAATTGCATTTTGTCCGCTGGAACATCTGCTAATTCGGTGATGTTCTGACTGCCACGCATCGCGATGTACGCGTTCATTTTCTTCATGCGCGCAAGCTCGTGGCTTGCCATGATATTCAGCTGTCGATCGGACGCCTCGAGCGCGATCGCGCGGTTCACTCGCGCGTGATATACCTGCGCAAACGGTACCCCTCCTACTTTGCGTGCCGCGCGAATTAGCGCGGTCGTCATTTCATCGGGAATGTCGAATGCCTCGATCAGGACTGTCTCGTTACGTTTCAGGCGAATCGAGTATTCGACCAGGAGTTTTGCGAGTTTATCGAATCGCTCGTCGTGCATAGGCGCTTATCATTCCACTCGACACGCCGGATGCAACTGTGCGGCGGATGGGAACATAGGCTTGTAGCCTGTGCGCCCAGCGAGTTTGAAACCCGCTGTTCGGGTCTCAGCGGAGCGCAACTCCGCTGCGCATACAGAGCTAGAGCTCTATATTCCAATGCTCGCGCTAAAGGCTGCGAACAAGTCTTGCCGCGAATGCGCCATCAAATTCGTCACGAAAAGGAAGTGAAGCTTTTTCCGCTTCCAAAATCGCGGCCGTTTGTTCGCCAAGGAATCGGCGAACGACGTGTTCGTTTTCTTCTCGTTCGAGGCTGCATGTGCTGTAGACCAGTATGCCGCGGGGTTTCAACAGGCGGAATACGGCGCGCGCGATGATGAACTGCTCGTTGGACATCCGGCTGAAATCTTCAGGTCGCAGCCGCCATCGCAGGTCGGCACGTCGGCGCATGACACCGGTGTTTGTGCACGGCGCATCTAAAAGGATCCGATCGAATGGCGCGATTGACAGAATTTGTTGTGGAAGATCATTGCGCGTCCAATCGTGGCGGACGGCGCAAACAATAGTCGCGCCGAGCCTGCTGACATTGCCTTTCAAGATCTCGAGTCGTTCATGGTCGCGATCGCAGGCGATAATAAGACCTCGATTTTGCATGAGCTGCGCGAGATACGTCGCTTTGCCCCCCGGTGCGGCACAGGCATCCAGCACCTTTTCTTCTGGTTTTGGATCGAGAAGCTGACACGCCATTGCGGTGCTGGGATCCTGAATGTTGCAATGGCCAGAATCGAGAGCGGCTGTGGGAAAAGCATTGAATTCTACAAACTCAGGGTTGCCACCTAACGCTCGTGAATCCGGGTACAACTGTCGGAACATCTCGGGGTCGATTTTCAGCCGATTAATCCGGCCATATATCGGCGCAGGCCGATTATTCCATTCGCACATCCGTTTCGTGTGCTCAGCGCCAAATTGTTGTTGCCATCGCTCGAGCAGAAATTGCGGATGCGACGTTCGAACAGATAACGGCTGCGCGTTGGCCTCTGCGAGCAGTTTGGCTCGCTGCCTGGTCGCGGCACGAAGGACGGCATTGACGATCGAGCGTTGCTTCTTTGGCGTTATCGCAACGGTCTCGTGCACGGCTGCGTGCTCAGGTGTTGTAAGTAAGAAAAGTTGATACAAGCCGAGTCGCAGGATGTCTCGGACGGTGTTCTCGATGCGGGAAGCCCGCAGGCAACCAATCAAAAAATCGAGCAGCGTTAAATTGCGTAAGACGCCATAGAACAATTCCAACGCGAACGCACGATCGGAGAGACTGAGATCCGCGTTGGCGAGAAGCCCTGAAATGATCGAATCCGCGAAACGTTTTTCTTTTCGCCAAAGCCGCAAGGCTGCCAGCGCAGTTTCGCGAGCAGAGCGCTGGCGCATGGTTTTGTTACTGCGGCTTCACGCTGGCGCGTCCAATAGAGTAATAATGGAATCCGAATTGCCGCATCGTTTCAGGATCCAGGAGATTTCGTCCGTCGAAAACGATCGGTGTCCGCATTTTTTCTTTCAACACCGTGAGGTCCACGTTGCAAAATTCATTCCAGTCTGTGGCGATGATCAGCGCTTCAGCATCGTTGACCGCTTCGAGAGCCGACGAGGCAAATTCCGCATCGGCGATCGCTTTGATGGCGCGCGCCTTGTGCATTCCTTTCGGATCATAGGCCACTACATCCGCTCCTTCGCGCAGCAATTGTTCCACAATCTCAATTGCAACTGATGAGCGTACATCATCGGTGTCCGGCTTGAACGTCAGACCCCACACTGCGATTCGCTTCTCGCGCAACACCCAGAGCGTCTCGCGAATGGCCTTAAAGAAACGCGCCTTTTGACCCTCGTTGATGCGTTGTACTTCTTTGAGCAAAGTGAATGGCGTTCCAAGCTGATCACTGATGGCGATGAACGCCGCAATATCTTTTGGGAAACAGGATCCGCCGTATCCAATTCCAGCATTCAGGAAATCGCGGCCAATCCGGTGATCCATCCCGATTCCGTCGGCCACTCTTTCCACGTCGGCTCCACTCGCCTCGCAAATTGCCGACACCGCGTTGATGTATGAAATTTTCAAGGCCAGGAACGAGTTCGCACAATGTTTAATGAGCTCGGCGCTGCTAATATCGGTCACCAGGATTGGCGCCATGAAGGGCTCATACACCTTTTTCATCAAATCGATCGCGTGTTCGCTTTGCGCTCCGATCACGATCCGGTCCGGATGCATTAGATCGGCCACTGCGCACCCTTCGCGCAAGAATTCAGGATTGCTGACGACGTCAAATCTTGCGCCGTGGCGGTTATATCGTTTGATTGATTCCGCCACTTTTTCCCCGGTCTTCACGGGCACGGTGCTCTTGTCAACGATCACTCGATAATCGGTCAACACCCCCGCGATTTCGCGAGCAACTTTCTCCACGAAGCTGAGATCGACATCACCATCCGGCAGTGGCGGAGTCGGGACAGCGATAAAGATGATCTGTGAGCGCTCGACGCCTTCCTGAATGTCTCCGGTGAAATGGAGTCGTCGCGCTGAGACATTGCGGTGAATTATTTCTTCCAGTCCCGGTTCGTAGATCGGAATCTCGCCAGCTTTGAGTTGTTTTACTTTTTCGGCGTCGTTATCAACGCAAATGACATGATGGCCGACATCAGCGAAACAGGCGCCTGTCACCAGACCCACGTAGCCGGAGCCGATAATTGATATATCCATGAATTAACAACGGTGTGGGCGAATCAGCCCCAATACAAGTGGTGGAATTCAGCAACCGTTTCGCGTTATTCGCGCACTTCGGATCACTGGCCGGAGGACGTAGGATCGAAGTTTAAGTCAAAACCAAACTTGGGGAATGCCTTGAGTGTTACCGTGAACAGGAGACCGTATTCTTTCACGCCCGAGTTATCGCGTATCACTCCGCCGAACGACGCAACCCAGCTCGTCAAATCACGATAGATCGCATACCGCTGTTCCTGGAGAGTATCAGTGGCGCCTTCATACTGCTCCTGCACTGCCAAGCCCCAGTTGTCGTTGACGCGAAGGTATCCGCCTAAAACAAACAGGCTGCTATTGTCGAAGAAAGGATTCCCGTTCAGGTACCTGTGCCCGAGGTTCACCTGCAAATTTGCGAGCGGTTGGACAGTCGCGTACGTGTCGACTTCCGTGAACCCCTTTGAAAATGCTGGTACCTGAGAGTTCACCGAAAACGACATCCACGGCAGGGGATTGAACCTGAGATTGTTGAAGAAGTTCGAGTAATCCGTGCGATCGTACGGATTCTCGAAATTTCTGTCGACGAAGGTATCGAGTTCAAGCCACGTCATCGTGGTATCGTCACGTCGGGTCTCCAGGCGATTGCGCACACCTACGCGCCAGACCGTCCAGTCGGCAATCGAGTCGATCGGGGTGAACTGTGGAAAATCGATTGCCCGAAGCTGCGTCGAGGGTTCGAATCGATCGAACTGCAAAACCGACAGGGGATTAGGACCGTCTTCTTTCACGTAAGAGAAGTCAGTGAACGGCTGGATAACGTGCATGAGCCCGTCCAAACCAACCGCCCGACTTTGCACATCCTCCCACTTGCGAGAGATCTTGAACGACGCTTCCGCGCCCGTATCGAAGACGCTCCGAAACGTATCCCCATCGAACTTGATAGGGTTAGTTGTTGATGGTGGTGGCAGGATTGTGTCGGGCACCAGCGGGTTTGGATCCGGCACAAATATTGTCGATCCGAGGTCCCAAGTCTTGCCGTAGTAGGTGCCTCGATAGCCAACGCGTGGCATGAACGACAGCCAACCGAATAATGTGTTGGGCCAAACCAGTTGATGGAACGTGTCGAAACGTTCGGTGCCATAATTCTTGATCCCTGAGTCTTCAGGAAATTGCAGCCGCAAGTTGGCAAACCCGGTTTCCCCTTCGTAAAATATGGGGCTCCCGAACAGTGGCTGTCGTTTCATGTCGAGTACCACTTCCGGCTGACGTTCCGTGGTCGTGAAGAAATTGTTTGCCTGAAAACGCTCGATGCCGGTGAGAGTGAAATTCGGGTTTATCTTCGTCACCGCGACCACATTGTCTGGAACAGGATCGACCCGAAATTCACCCTGGAAGAAGTCCTGCATCACGTATTCGTCACTGAGCTTGGTGATGTTGGCGAGGCCGTAGATGGAGTCGGTGAAATCCGTGTGGTCCTCCAGCGTAAGCCGGTATCGGGACTCCGGCACACCGACGCGCGGTATGTCGGTTTGATTGATGTCCGGGTTTTGGTCGTTGATGTAGAACGTTTTTATCCGTGCCACGCTGCTTTGGTCTTTTCCATATTCAATCGTGGGCTCAAAACCAATGGCAGGGCCACGCCGGCCGAAATAGTCCAAGCGAAGCCGGGCTTGGATATTGTCTCTGATCGGAAAGGTGACCTGCGTTAGAAGCGAGGGTCCCCAGGTGCTGTAATACGCAGGCGAAACGGAAAAACTAAAAGCGTTGTCGAGCGATTGATACAGATATGGCCACCAAAATATCGGCACCTTCCCGACGTAGGCGGTTACGTTCAGAAAAATAACGCGATCGCCCTCGTAAACACGAATCTTCCGGGCGCGCAGATGAAAGTCGGGCTTGGAGGAGTCGTGAGTAGTAAAGTAGCCGCCTTGGATGAGATAAGCATTATCCCCCTCGATGGAAGTCACGTCATTACCGGCCAAAAAGTAAGGTTGTGACTCCGTCTGCGCGCTAGCCGCCCGGATCTTTTTAGTTTCAGTGTTGTAAATTCCGCTGTCGGCGTTGTAGAGGCTTGCATCGCGATAAATCCGGACGTGACCCCTCAACTCCACGTCATGTGTCGAGCTGTTGTACTGCGCGTAGTCGGCGTAAATATCCGTATTCCCGATGTGAATCGCGACGTTATCACGGGCGGTCGCCAGGCCGTTTTCGTAAGTTGTTTGCCCGGTCGAAGTAATTTCGATTGGGCCATTCTCCGGAGTTTTTATTTCTCCGTGCATCAAACCGGCACTCGCAAACAAACCGGTGAGCAAAAAAAACAGCGGTCGCATGGCAAATGCCAAACGTACCGCAGCAAAGTCCCCCTGCAAAGGCAAAACCGCCCCATGCAGGCGACGAACATACGCCGGGCACTCGACGACCGGCGGGTGTTTAAAGCTCGCACACACATCAGTCATACGCGGGCCACCCAGAGCCTTATCTGTAACCAGGTTTATCCTCCAACAGTTCGACGAATTGCGCATTGGGACTCCGAGAGAACGCCAGCTGCGACCGGCCGTGCAAACTGTGTTGTCGTCCTGAGCCCATATACTCTTCCGAGCTTAAGCGAGTTGGAAGCTCAAAACCCAACATGACAATTAACGCAAAGTCCAGAGAAGGTCGTCGCGTGTTGGTTCTTGCGGACACGCACAATCGCCTTCCGGACAGTGTGAAGGAGATGGCCAAGGGCGCTGATGAGATCTGGCATCTCGGTGACGTTTGCGCAGAAACGGTGCTTGACGAGTTGCGGTCCATCGGACGGCCTGTTGTGCTTGTGCGCGGAAACTGCGACGGCAACTTCGAGTGGCCACTCGTCATCGATACCGTGCGAGGAGGTTTTAAGTTCCGCCTGCAGCATATACCTCCGGATCATCCACCCGATGACGTCGACATTCTTCTGCACGGGCACACGCATGTCCCACGCAACGAAAGGCGGGGCGGTGTTCTCTTTCTTAACCCGGGCTGTGTGACTCGGCCCAACCGCGGTGCGCCTCCGAGCGTTGCCTGGCTTGAAGTCACGGACGGAAAAATTAATTGGAACCCTGTCCAGTTGCCGCTGCGTCACTAAGTCAGCAATCGTTCAAGGCGGCGTCAAGCCGCCGCCTCCAAATTGCGCTCCGCGCCCGAGAACACCGCAAGGCTTTGTCGCTTCACACCGCGATTCGCTCTTGATTAAATCAGCCGCAATCGCTTTTCTTGCCAAGATGAGTTCGGCTCTCGATCAAATCTTCGTGCACGCAAAACGATGGCTGCTGTCCTGGATTGTCGGCGGGCCGAATTGGGTAATCCAAATCGCGTCGAGCCTGATTAACATTGTCATGTTACTTGGCGTGTTTCTAACGCTCTTCGCCCTGATCTCCGTGTTAGAGCGGAAAATTCTGGCACGAATGCAGAACCGCTACGGCCCGAACCGCGTCGGACCATTCGGCCTTTTCCAACCGGTCGCAGATGGGATCAAGATGTTGATTAAGGAAGACATCGTACCGGCTCGTGCAGACAAAATCGTGCATTTTCTGGCACCGGTTATACTGGCCGCTGTCGCCATCCTGACTTTGGGAGTGATTCCGTACGGACGAAACATGACTGCGTTTAGGATTGACGGCGGCATTCTCTTTTTCTTCGCTGTGGGATCGGCAACGGAACTGGCGGTGTTCATGGCCGGCTGGGCCAGTAATAACAAATTTTCCATGCTCGGCGCGATGCGCGCGATCGCCCAGATGTTCAGCTACGAATTGCCGCTGATCATCGCGGTGCTTCCGGTCGTGATGGTGGTCGGCTCGCTTATGCCCGACACGATTGTTGCTGCGCAAGGCGAATACACGTTGGGCATCGTGCCGCGCTGGTTCGTATTCACGCCCTGGGGCGGCGCGGCGTTCATATTGTTTTTTGTCTCCGGCCTGGTGGAATCAAACCGTACACCATTCGATGTTCCGGAGGGTGAATCGGAAATAGTTGCCGGACACATGACCGAGTATTCGGGGTTCAAGTACGCCACCTTTTTCCTGGCAGAATATCTCGGCATGTTCGCTGTCAGCGGACTTGCAGTGACGTTGTTTCTCGGCGGCTGGCATGCCCCGGCGCGCGTACTCGAATTTATTCCTTCTTACATTTGGTTTTTCGTAAAGCTGAGTGCACTGCTGTTCGTTTACATTTGGCTGCGCGCAACGCTGCCGCGCACGCGCGTGGATCAAATGATGAATATCGCCTGGAAGTTCATGTTGCCGATGGCGTTCACGTGCGTTATCGCTGCGGCCGTCTGGCATTACACCGGGCGGGGCTTGCGCGGATGGCTTTGGTCGTTGTTCGTGATTGTTATCGCCTACGCTGCGCTGTCGATCCTGCTGGATACGCGAAGGAAATTCGCGCGGCGTGTTTACCGTTTCGCTGAATGAATGGTGCGGCATTCATTGTGATTTCCGTCCTCACGCTTGCCGCGGCGCTCGCGGCTGCGACGTTGCCAAATCTGATGCACGCAGCGTTCTCCCTGGTGGTGGCGTTGGTCGGGCTCGCATCCTTTTTCTTCCTGTTGGGTGCAGAATTCGTGGGACTTGCCCTGGTGTTTATTTACATCGGCGCAGTGGCGGTGTTGATCGTCTTTACGATTCTTTTGACGCGCCGTGATTCGAAAGAACATCATGGTTTTAACTGGAGCGGTGTGCTCGTCGCCTTTGCCGTTTTTGCGGGGCTGATGACAGCAGTTCTAAAAACGCAATCCCTTTCCATCCTCCCGCCACACATTCGAGCACTTACGGTTAAGCAAATCGGCCAGGTCTTAATGACGGGGTACGTGTGGCCGTTGCAATGCGTCGGGGTACTCCTGACGGCCGCGCTCATCGGCGCACTCGTGCTTGTGATGGAGGATAGGCGATAATAATGAAGCAAACGCCCAACTCTCAAAGCTCAACGCTCAAGGCTCAATTTCACCAAGCCTCTGAGTTGAACGTTCGCCATCGGACGTTGGACGTTGGGCGTTTTTTCGGAGCACCGCGATGACGCCGACGCTCCAAGGTTTTCTGATTGTGTCCGCGGCCCTGTTTTCCATCGGCCTGCTCGCTGCATTGAGCCGGCGTCACGCGATTTTCATCCTCATTGGCATCGAGATGATGCTCGCCGCGGCGAACTTGAATTTTATTGCGTTCTGGCGTTTCGCTCCGCCTCCGCATCCGCCAACCGGGGTGATGATTGCGATTTTTTCCATCGCCATCTCTGCCGCGGAGGCCGCGGTTGGTCTGGCAATGGTGATTGCCGTTTACCGGCATTACCGGACGACGAATGTCGATCAATACGACCAGCTCAAAGGATAATGGGAAAGATGAAGCAAACATCCAACACCCAACCTGCAACGCCCGACATCCAACTTGGGCCATCGTCTGAATTGAGCGTTCAGCGCTGGACGATGAGCGTTGGGCGTTTTCGGTATCCAAAGAAATGACTCCCTGGCTCCTCGATTGTCTCTGGGTCTTCCCGGCGCTTCCATTTGCAGCAGCCGTCGTGATCTTGATTTTATCCAATTCGCGCCGGAAAAGTGCGGCCGCATTAGCGATCGCTGGGCAGGTGGCCGTGTTCGTGATGTCGATCGTGGCGTTCTTTCCGACACTGCAAACGCACGGCTTCCGTGCGGTCCAGAATTTCACGTGGTTCACGTTCGGCGAACAAACCCTGCGCCTTGGCTTTGTTCTCGATCCGCTCGCAGCAGCCATGCTGGTGATGATTTCACTCGTCGGTTTGTGCATTTTTGTCTTTAGCGTCGGTTACATGGCTGACGATAAAGATTTCACCCGTTTCTTCGCTTATCTGTCGTTCTTCTCTGGGGCGATGCTCGGCGTCGTTATCGCAAACAGCTTGCTCCTGCTTTTCATGTTTTGGGAACTCGTAGGGCTCGCGTCGTATTTACTCATCGGCTTTTGGATCGAGCGACCCAGTGCGGCAGCGGCGGCGAAGAAAGCATTCATCACTACGCGCATTGGTGACATGGGATTTTTTCTCGGAATGCTTTGGCTCTACCATCGTTGCGGCACACTGCTTTTCTACGATCACGGCCGCGGATGTCTTGAAGGCGCTGGCCTGGCGCTGCTAAGCGCAAGCGCAACTTTCATTGCGCTTCTGATTTTTTGCGGCGCAGTTGGCAAGTCCGGCCAATTTCCACTGCATGTCTGGTTGCCCGACGCGATGGAAGGTCCGACCCCGGTCAGCGCACTGATCCATGCGGCTACAATGGTCGCCGCGGGTGTGTTTCTGGTCGCACGCGTTTATCCGCTGTTTTCGTTAGGTGCGATGAACGGCGTAACGTCCTCGCTCACTGTCGTTGTCTGGATTGGAGTAACTACAGCGCTCATGGCGGCGCTCATTGCAATCGCACAAGCCGACATTAAACGAATTCTTGCTTATTCAACCGTGTCGCAACTCGGTTTGATGATGGTCTCGTTAGGCGTGGGCGGTGTGGCAGCTGCGATCATGCATTTACTTGCGCACGGATTTTTTAAAGCGCTGCTTTTCCTCGGTTCCGGTTCGGTGATTCATGGATGCCATGGCGAACAAGACATTCGCAAAATGGGTGGCCTGCGACGGCTGATGCCGGTGACGTTCGGGACGTACGCAATCGGTATGATGGCATTGAGCGGCGTCCCGCTCCTCTTCTCCGGCGGCTGGACCAAGGAAGAAATTCTTCACGCCACCGCGCATTGGCCGCGATCGCATGTCCCGTATTATCTGATGCTGGCCGGCGTCGTTCTCACGGCGCTGTATATGACCCGGCAAATGATCTATGTCTTTTTCGGGGATCGGCGTAGTGCCGCTGAGCACGCTCACGAAAGTCCGCGAGTGATGACGATGCCACTGGTTGTGCTTGCGATTGGCACAGTTTTCCTGAGCGTCGTGCTCAGCTCCGCCTGGCCATGGCTGGATGGTTATCTCAGGGGTGAATCGGTTCACTTCGATATTGTGCACCTGATCCAGCCCATGCTTTTCATTTCGCTCGTGCTCGTGGGGACCGGGATCGCGTTAGGCGTCTGGTTCTATCGCAAAGCTGGCGCGCAGGATCGAGATCGACCCGCTGAAGTTGATCCACTCCAGTACGCGCAGCCAGGGTTATTCCGGTTCCTCGCAAACAAGATGTGGATCGATGAACTGTATGCACGGACGATCATCGCTTTCGCCTGGGCGAGCGCGCGTTTGTCCGACTGGATGGATCGTTATTTCTGGGATGGTTTGGTGCGCGCTTTCGGCGCAATGGGCCAAGTCTTTGGCATATTTACAGCGGACCTCGACGAACGCGGCATCAATGCCGGCGTGGATGAAACGACAGTTGGCGCTCGCGGTCTGGGCCGTCTGTTGTCCGGCGCTCACTCAGGACAGATTCAAATTTACCTCGGGGTCGTGGCGGTTGGGATGTTGGCTCTTCTTCTTCTCTACGCATGGTTGGCTTAATCACGGCGATTATTTTGATTCCGCTGATCGGGGCGGTGGCCGTGTGTACTTGGCCGCCTGCTTCTGCCGAGGCTACGGCGGGCAGGCTGCGGAATGTTCGTCCGATTGCACTCATGTTTAACGTCATTTCCGCCGGATGTGCTATTGCGTTGTGGCGAAATTTCGACGCAACCGCGACTGGACTTCAATTCGTGGAACGTTATGCGTGGATTCCAGCTATCAATGCTGAATATCTGGTGGGCGTCGACGGCCTGAGCCTGCTGCTCGTGTTGCTCACCTCTCTGATCATTCCATTTGCATTCCTCGCGCGACCTGCTCCCGATGGAAGCCGTGCGTTCTACGCGACGATGCTGGTCATGCAATCAGCGCTCTACGGCACGTTCACCGCACAGAATTTCGTTCTCTGGTTCTTGTTCTACGAAATGAGTCTGATCCCGGGTTTTTTGTTGATCAAAATCTGGGGCGGTGAAAATCGCGATCGCGCCGCGACGAAGTTTTTCCTCTACACATTTCTCGGAAGCGTTGCCATGTTGCTTTCGTTCCTGGGGATTTATTTGGCAAAAGGGACGTTCGACTTTGCCGCTCTGGCCAATTTTGGAAAGACTGGACTGCTGACCGGAAATGTCGCCTGGCTCGCTTTTGCCGGCATTTTTGTCGGGCTCGCGGTAAAGGTGCCGCTCTTTCCTTTTCACACCTGGTTACCGGACGCATATCAAACTGCGCCTACCGGCGTTTCCATGGTACTCACTGGCTTACTGTCGAAAATGGGCGTTTACGGTTTTGTGCGTCTGTTGCTTCCATTGTTCCCTAACCAGATCAAAGTCATCGGTCCGTGGCTGCTTGCCTTGGTGGTTTGCTCGATCGTTTTCGCTCCGTTGGCAGCGTGGGCGCAACGCGATTTGAAACGAATGATCGCGTATCTCTCGATAAATCATCTCGGCTACTGCATGCTGGGCCTTTTTGCGTTGGCCGCATCACCCGCTGTTGCTGCAAGGGTCGACACGCAGGCGGCGCTGAGTGGTGTCTTCATGCAAATCTTTAATCATGGCATTACCGCGGCGACGCTTTTCTACTTTGTGGGTCTGCTGGAACAACGGCGCGGCGTGCGGGGCATCAACGATTTCGGCGGGATGATGCAGCGGACACCGCTACTCTGTGGTTGGATGAGCGTGGCGATGTTTTCGTCGCTCGGTTTGCCGGGGCTGAACGGATTCATTGGCGAGTTTCTGATTTTCAAAGGCTCATTTGCGATGGCAGCCGCGTTCACGGCCATTGCCGTTGTTGGCCTTCTCGTCACAGCGATAGTTTTCATGCGAGCGATGCAATTGCTGTTTAGCGGACCGCTTGGAGAAAATTGCAGCGCATTTCCTGATCTTCTGCGAACGGAGAAACTTGTCGTTGTTCCTATGACATTGCTCATGTTCGCCATTGGCATCGCGCCGCAATTCATCTTCAACATTTTCAACACAACCGTCGTTCAAATGGCGCGGCTGCTTAGCTGAGTTTCAGTGCGAATAAAAGAATGATCGCCTGGACGATTTACCTGACCTTTGGCGCGGCAATCCTGCTGCTGCTCTTGCCGCGCGCATTTGCTCGCTGGATTGCGCTGGTGACGACAATTGCAGGGTTGGGACTTGGCGCGGTCGCGTTCGTCGCTACGCCGATTGTGAATCTGGCGCAGTTTACAACAATCGTACGAGTGCCGTGGGTTCCGTCGCTCGGCATGAATTACCATCTGGCGCTCGATGGCGTTAGTCTGACGATGATTCTTGTCACCGGGATTTCAGCGGTAAGCACCGTCCTCTTTTCATGGGATGTAGACCATCGGCAGAATGAATTTTTTTTCTGGCTTTTGCTGGTGGTGGCCGGGTGCTACGGCGTGTTCCTCAGCGCGGATCTGTTTTTGCTGTTCGTGTTCTACGAGTTGGTGATCGTGCCGAAATATTTTCTCATCGCGATCTTTGGCTCAACCAACAAGGAATACGGCGCGATGAAGCTCACCCTGTATTCCTTCTTTGGCGGAATGTTCGTGTTCGTTGGGATACTGGTCGCTTATGTCACTGCGGGGTCATTGGATCTGAATCAGCTGTCGCAGTTCGACTTCTCGCTGCAATTGCAATCATGGGCGTTTCCGGTGTTGTTTCTCGGCTTTGTTGTGTTGGCCGGTATCTGGCCGCTGCACACGTGGGCCCCCACTGGTCATGCCGCTGCTCCGACTGCAGGTTCAATGTTGCTCGCGGGAATTGTGATGAAGCTCGGTTCTTATGCCGGTCTGCGTGTTGCGATGAATCTTTTCCCGCAGGGATTTCAGATGTGGAGCAAATGGATCGCGGTGCTCGCAGTGATTGGAATCGTGTACGCAGCCGCAGTGGCGCTTCGGCAACGTGATCTGAAATTTGTAATCGGTTATTCGAGCGTGAGCCACATGGGCTTTGTGCTACTCGGTTTGGCTACGGCCAACGCGCTCGGCGTTTCCGGTGCAGTACTGCAGATGTTTTCGCACGGGGTCATCGCCGCCCTGTTGTTCGCTGTGGCTGGACGCATGATCTACCGGCGCACGCATACGCGACAACTCGATGCGCTTTCTGAAATGAATTTGAGTCACGAAATGCCTTTCGCCGCTTTCACTTTCGTAGTCGCTGCCGCTGCCTCCATGGGTATTCCCGGCTTCAGCGGATTTGCAGCCGAGATCACGATTCTAATCGGTGCATGGAAAACGTACCCCATTGCGGTTTGGATCGCGGGAGCTGGGATAATTCTCGTCGCCGCGTTTACATTGCGCGCGCTGAAGCTTTCTTTCTTCGGTGAGAAAGGCGCCGAACGCGACCTTGCAAACGGTACAAAGCTAAATCGAGAAGAGTTCAACCCGATCACGATTTCGGAGAAGATCGGCGCCTGCATGCTCATGCTAACTACGCTCGCCGTCGGCGTTTATCCGAAACTGTTGCTCGACCGCATCATGCCCGCTGTCGAAACGATGAGGTTTTTAAAATGAAACTCGCCGTTGAGGACATCCGCCTGGGGAACGCACGCGCCCCGCGTGCTGCTTTTGGCGCCCTCGCCGAAAGCCTCTTCGCTTTCTCACCCAGCGCATCACAAAAAGTTCGCGATCGCGAGGGCGCGATCGCCAGCACGCGAGGCGCGTGCGCTCCCCAGAAGTTCCGCGCCGCCGCGCGAAGCGCAGCATAGACATGAGTTACCTCAACCTTCTCAAACTTGCATCTCCTGAAGCGGTCGTCGTCGTGACTGCTCTGGTGGTGCTCTCCATTGCTCTCCTGGCTAAGCGCGCAACGTCCGCTTGCGGTTTTGTCGCTGGACTCGGCCTCATAATTTCGATCGTGGCGATTTTGTGTTTGCCGCGGAACGAGACGCTTTTTGGCGGAATGCTGGTGATTTCGCCTCTCACATCACTGTTCAAAATCATCTGCCTCGCGCTCGCATTTTTCACCATTTTGCTGACGCAGGCACAGAAGACGCCGCGCCATCCCGGTGAATATCTGGCGCTTGTTCTTCTGGCAACAGTCGGCCTGATGCTGCTCGTCGGGAGTGAAGAACTGTTGATGATTTTTATCGGTCTCGAGTTGCTCGGACTGTCGCTTTACGTCATGGCCGCATTCGATAAGACAGATGTGCGGTCAGCCGAAGCTGGCCTGAAATATTTTCTGTTCGGCAGCACATCAAGCGCGTTCACGCTGTTTGGCATCAGCCTGATTTACGGCATTTCCGGAACAACGAGTCTCGCCTCGATTTCACAGAAATTGGCTGCCGCCTCGGTGCAGCCACTACTCGCAGTTGGAATCGTCATGACGCTTGTTGGCTTCGCATTCAAAATCGCTGCCGCGCCATTCCATCTATGGGCGCCCGATGCTTATCAAGGCGCGCCTGTTCCGAGCGCCGCATTCATCGCTTCAGGTTCGAAGGTCGCGTCGTTTGTGGTACTGGGAAAAATCGTGCTCGTTGGTTTTTCGCCAGTTTACGGCAGCGCCGGATGGCACGCATTGGCGGCTGGTTGGGCGCCTGTGCTTGCGGCACTAGCGGCGTTATCGATTGTGCTGGGCAATCTCGTTGCGCTCGCACAATCGAACGTGCGGCGACTGCTGGCCTATTCCGCGGTCGCACACGCGGGGTACACATTGATCGGGTTCGTTGCCGGCGATCGCGAAGGTTTTTCCGCAGCTCTTTTCTACACCACAGTTTATGCCGTTACCCTCGTCGGTGCGTTTGGCGTTGTGGGCGCTGTGCGCCGCCAAACCGGTGGCGACAATTTCTCGAACTTTTCGGGTTTCGCTTCCCGTTCCCCATTGCTCGCTGGATGCATGGCAGTCTTCATGTTGTCGCTTGCCGGTATCCCGCCATTGGCTGGATTTTTCGGGAAATTCTATCTGTTTAGTGCGGCCTTGCACGCCAAGCCAAATCAAGCGCTTCTTTGGCTTGTCGTGCTTGGCCTGCTTGGCAGTTTTGTGTCGCTCTATTATTACCTTCTTGTATTGAAAGCAATTTTCGTCGATGCACCCTCGGTTGAGGCGTCGGAAACGATGGAGCACCTGCGACCCGATTTCTTGCAACGCGCCACGGTGGCGGTGCTTGCCGCAGCAGTTGTTTTCCTCGGCGTGATGCCGAACGGCTTGGCATCGCGTATTCTGGCCGCCATCCCGTAAGAAGTTTCAAAAAAATGCAATTAACGCTTGACCGCCGCACCGTAATTTTTGCATCAAAAGTAACAGTCGCCATTGCGAAGTTGGTGATGTGAAGATGGGCAGCATCAGCGAGTTCATTGAGCGCAATTTCCGGCATTTCAACGCGGCGGTGCTGAAAGACGCAGCGGACGCCTACATTGCGCATCTCGATCGTGGCGGGAAGATGATGATCACGTTGGCGGGCGCGATGAGCACCGCCGAACTGGGTGTGTCGCTCGCAGAGATGATCCGTCGGGAAAAAGTGCACGCCATCACCTGCACGGGTGCGAACATGGAAGAAGATCTGTTCAATCTCGTGGCGCGCAGCAAATACGAACGGATTCCCAATTATCGGGAGCTCAGTCCGCAGCAAGAGGAGGATCTCCTGCGGCGGCACCTCAATCGCGTAACTGACACTTGCATCCCGGAAGAAGAAGCGATGCGACGAATTGAACGGGTGGTGCTCGATGAGTGGGTCGACGTCTCGGAGAAAAACCAGAGAAAATTTCCGCATGAGTTCCTTTACAAAATTTTGCGCGAGTGCCGTCTCAAACAGTTTTATGAGATTGACCCAGCGGATAGTTGGATGGCCGCCGCCGCGCACAAGGAGCTTCCGTTATTTGTGCCAGGCTGGGAAGATTCGACTCTCGGAAACATTTACGCAGCGCGCTGCATTACTGGAGCCATTAAAAACGTGGAAGCGATCCGTTCTGGAATCGAATACATGATCGAACTTGCGAATTGGTATCGCCGGGTCTCAGAGGATTCATCCATTGGCTTTTTCCAAATTGGCGGCGGCATTGCTGGCGATTTCCCTATTTGCGTTGTGCCCATGTTGAATCAGGACGTGGTCAGCATGCCGGTCCCGGAATGGGGTTATTTTTGCCAAATCAGCGATTCCACGACCAGTTTCGGCTCATATTCCGGTGCGGTACCTAACGAGAAGATCACATGGGGAAAACTGAACGTCGATACGCCACGATTCGTGATCGAATCTGACGCGACAATCGTTGCGCCGCTGGTTTTCGCGAAAGTTTTGGGATGGTGACCCGCTCAGAGAATTAGATCCCCTGCGGCTATTGCCAGTGGCCGGGGACCCACACCCAGCCATTGTAACGAGGCACCCAGTGGCCTTCGACCCAAACTGCGGCCGGCCTCGGGCGAACTACCCATGTGCCCGGCACCCACACGTAAGTCGTGCCCGTCCATCGCCAGTAGCCGGTTGTCCAAACATAGCCCGGCCCCGGTGCTATTGTCCGAGTTTCTACACGAACGGGCGGCGGCGGACGGGGGACTATAACTTCTCGCACCGGGCCCGCTGTAGTCACCTCCTGCGTAGTGGTTGTTGTCGTGACTGTAGTCGGTTCTGTCGCGCAACCGGCTAAAGTCACAACGATCAGCATCCATAAATAGGACATCGGTTTCATGATTTCCTTCGTTCACGGATTCGTTTTGCAACAACTCCCCGGTTTTATTGTCCGGTTGGAATCATTGCGCGCATTAGCGTCACGCCCAATTTAATCCGATGATACGTGTATGCTTTACGTGGTGGCGACGCCGATCGGCAATCTCGGCGACATCACTTTGCGGGCTCTTGATGTCTTAAAGAGCGTTGATGTCGTCGCGGCGGAAGACACGCGGCATTCGGGTTTACTGCTAAAACATTTCGAGATCAAAAAACCCTTTGTCAGCTACCACGAACATAATGAAGCGGCGCGCACAGCTGAGTTGGTCGAGCGCCTCGCTCGAGGCGAAAACGTTGCATTGATTACAGATGCCGGGACACCTGCACTGTCGGATCCAGGGATCCGTCTCATTCGCGAATGCATTCGTCGCGATTTGCCATTTACGGTTGTGCCCGGTCCGTCGTCGATTCTGATCGCCCTCCTTGGTTCGGGATTTTCGACCGAGAAATTCTCGTTTCGTGGATTTCTTCCGGTGAAAAGCGGTCAACGCGAGCGCGAATTGCGGATAGCAGCTGAAAATAATGAGACGACGCTTTTTTTTGAATCTCCGTACCGGCTCGTCAAAACACTTCAGGCTTGCAGTGTTATCATGCCGGAGCGGCAACTGTGCATCGCACGCGAGCTGACAAAAAAATTCGAGGAATTCCGTCGCGGTACTCCTGCCGAACTATGTGCACACTATGAAGCACATTTGGCGAAAGGCGAGATCGTGCTGGTCGTGTCAGGCATGTAGTTGGTTTGCGAGAGGTTCGAACGAGCTACCGAAAGTTTGTTAGTAAATAGTACGGATAACGCGCGAATACAGCCGTGCGAATAAACAAATCACGATCGTCGTCCAATCCAGCTACTGAAATCAGCTGGAACCATGAGATCCGACATCAGCTTTTCGCAGAATTTTGAAAGTGCTTCACTTCCTGCGGGCTCTCTCCCCGTTGAGTTGCCCGGCCGGGTAGGTGAACAGCCTCGGAAAGCCTGGGCCGGCGGCCAGACTTTCGCGAGCAGACCGGGGCGCTTTTGCGATTATGAATTGATGACCCGCCTGTCACGGTTCCTAACGCCATTGCTCGCGGGATGCATGGTCACGATTTTGCAGATTGCAATGGCCGTGGCTCTCCTTGCTCCAGA
>JBLMXH010000186.1:0-7861 GCA_050257685.1 Nitrospirota bacterium | reverse complement strand
TGGATAAATGAACGGCTGGTGTAGCCGCAGAAAATCGTAAGCCAATTCGCGGCTGCCGGCGATCCCGCGCGCCTTGATCAGCGCAATCCGTTCCCACGTTTCGCCGAACCCAGCGTAATAGTTTTCCATACTTTCCAGAGACCGGGCCAACGGGCCTGCCGAGCCCTCGGGCCGCAACCGCAGGTCTACTCGAAACAGCAACCCGGACGGATGTGGGATTGAAAATGTTTCGAGGATTTTGTTTCCCAATCGATTGAAGAATTGATGATAGGAAATATGCGGCGCGAGTTGGCCTTCGTCGCTGTAGAGAAAAAGAAGATCAACATCCGAACTATGATTGAGTTCGCCGCCACCGAGTTTGCCGAGTGCAATGATCGCAAAGTCCGCTTTCGGCGAGCCGTAACGTTGACGAAGTTCGGCATCCCAAAACTGGAACACGCGACGAACACAAATCTCTGCGATCTGTGACAGTTCGCCGGTAGTCTCCTCCAGCGGCGCGACGGCAGCCAGTTCGCGTACGGCCACGCGTGTCATTTCACGGCCTTTCCAGAACCGTAGTGCGCCGAAACTGGTGTCAGATGCTAAATCGCCTGCGAGGGCGTGCAATTCAGCGAGCATTTCCACATGGCTGCGCGATGCCAGGCACACCTCGGGTTGAGCAAGCCACAGCAGCGTTTCAGGATTGCGTGTGAACCGTGTCGCGCAGATGCTCGACACAGCCAGAAGATGGAGCAGGGCCGCTTCGCCTAACGGAAATTGTTCGACTAGCTCGGCCAGCGGCATGGCGTTTGCCGGCCACTTTTCGGTAAGCTGAACCAAAGTGGTTTCTACCTGTGAAGGGTTCAGCGATGTGGCTGCTTTTTCCCGAATCCACCCCGCGCGGTCATCCATCGGGCAGAACATCACGTGTTCTGGCCGAAAACCAAGTTATCCCAGAGCTCAGCTCCGAGCTCCCACCCATTGCAATGATTGCTCACATATGTGAGCAATCATTGCAATGCTACACCAGCGCGCTACGGCGATGTCGATGGGGCCAATACGGAAAGGGCTTTTTCGTGCATCTCAAAATCAACCGGGCAATTGCCGGCCAGCTCACCGTCCAATTCCATCGGAACGTCCTGCGCGCTCGTTACACGAAGTTGGCGAGTCTGGAAATATTCAATTTCCGGAACGCGGATATCGGAGCTGAACACAACGTCATGCAAGTATTTTATGATCTCGAGAAACCCGAGTCGCTTGAACACAACCACATCAAGCAGACCGTCATCGACAGCAGCCTGCTTGAAGAATGGAAAAGGTCCGCCATAAAGACGACCGTTCCCGACGAGCAGAAACGATCCTTCCCGTACGGGTGCGTCTTCCGACTCGATGGAAAGCTTCGGAGGTTGCCGCGCAGCGATATGTGCCGCAGAGATAAGATAACTAAGCGGGCCAAGACTGCGCTTAAACGCAAGGGTGGTTTCTTTGACGGCTTGCGCATCAAGCCCAATGCCACCCAATTGCACGAAGTACCTTCCGTTTGCGCTTGGCAGATCAACGAGACGCACCTTTCCGGATTGGACGATGTCCCAGCAACGCTGAAGATCGTTCGAAGGAAGACCAAGTTCCATGGCGAAGACGTTGACCGTGCCGAGGGGGAGAATGCCCAGCACAGCATTGCGGCCAGCAATTCCGTTTGCCACAAGGTTCACCGTCCCGTCCCCGCCAGCTGCAACCACACGTTTAAAACCTTCTTCTACGGCACGTCTCGCCAGTGCTTCCGCTTCACCAGCATGGGAAGTGATGCGGATCGGCAAATCACCGACGATTGATTCGACCCGGTCCTGCCAGTCTCGAACAGTTTCGAGATTCCCCGCCAATGGATTGAGAATGACGACTGTATCAGTCACGTGGAAAAGTAGTCTGGTCCTTTGGTCTTTGCTTCAAACTGCTGCTGCGTAACGTCTGAGAGTGCAAAAATTGCGCCGGCTGGCACTAATCGCTGTGGGGGCATTGATTGGACTCGGTGCGGTGCTTCTGCTCGGCGTGAATCTGTATGTGCAATCACAAGGGGCACAAGGAAAGATTCAGCAGGAACTGAGTCGCAGCCTCGGCGTTCCGCTCAAAATTCGCAGCATGAGCGTGACTCCCTGGGGTGGACTGGAACTGAGCGGCATTACGATTCCGCAAACCGTACCGGTTGGGCCTAAAGATTTCCTAAAGGCAAGAACATTTCGGCTGCGCATTCGTTTCCTCTCGCTTTTTTCGCGACGGCTAGTGATCAAGGAAGTCTCGCTGATTGGGCCGAGAGTTACGTGGCCACAGAATGCAGAAGGGAAATGGCGCCTGCCTACTGCACGAGAAGGACGCGCACACACCGTTTCGATTAATCGAACATCGACGCCTTCCCAAGCGGAACCAGTCATACAATCTGTTCCAACAACTACAACCTCAGCTGTGACGAATGCAGCCAGCGTTCCGTCTCCTCCAAAAATGGCTGTTAAGGATGAATCATCAAGGCGTGAACCAAAGTTTGCCGTTGCTCCGGAAGTTCGTCGAGTGAGCGTAAAAGACGGCGATTTCACATTTTTGGATCAAACGGGCAGGCTTGTTGCGAGTTTTGCCGGAGTGGATTTTCGTACCAACATTCGTAGCGCGCAGGCGCTCCGGGGAGATGCAAAGGTCACGCGAGTTTCATTGAGGGACCGTTTTTTCCTGGACCAGCTCAACTCACCACTTCGCTACGATCCCGACGTCCTCGAACTCTCGAAGATCTCTGCTCGTGTCGCAGAGGGACAGGTAGACGGTTACTTTGCGATGCAGCCGGAAGCGGAGGATTCGCCATTCACTACGAGCGTAAAGTTTCATGACGTTCTCGCCGATCAGCTTGTCGAAAACGCCGGAGGTCCGAAAGGAATGGTGAAGGGCAAGCTGGAAGGAAGTTTCCAGGCCTCGGGAAAAACCAGCGATCCAGAAGCGCTTGTTGGACAGGGCGAAATTTTCCTGCGGGAAGGGCGAGTCCAACAATACAGATTATTGGTCTTACTCGGCCAAATCCTGCAGATCGAGGAACTGCAGGAGCTTCATCTGGAGCAGGCGGATGCAAAATATCACTTGAGCCCGGGACTGGTCACTATTGATGAGCTGATTTTGCGCTCGCCAAACATTCGCCTCACCTCGTCGGGTACCGTTGCGTTAGATGGAACGCTGCAACTCACTTCTCAGCTCGCGATCAACGACAGAATTCGCGGCCAACTCTTCAAAGCAATTCGGGAAAATTTTCACCGCACCGATGACCCGGGCTATTCAGCCATTGAGTTTCAGGTTGGCGGCACCGTTGAGCGGCCGAGCACAAACTTAGTAGAACAAGTCGTCGGCCGGGACATCAGCAGTATGCTCAACAGCTTCTTTGGCGGAAAGAAGGACCGACAGAAGAAAAAGAAGAAGCGCGTTGAAGATGCTGCGCCCGCAACGCCTGAGCCTAGCCCTGCCCGCAATGCTACAGATGCAGACGAAGTTTCGGGTAAGGGAACGGCGGGTGTGCCGTCGACTTCTTCGTCTCCGGAGGCAGCGTTGCCTGAAGCGACTGCCACGCCAAGTCCGCTTGCGTCGCCATGAGGGTGATCGCCGGCAGCGCCGGCGGGGTCCGCCTGGCAGTTCCGCAGCGCGGTGTCCGCCCCACAATGGACCGCGTAAAGGCGGCTATCTTTTCCAGTCTGGGTGACGCCATTATTGGCGCGCGAGTGCTCGATCTTTTCGCGGGAAGCGGCGCGCTTGGGATCGAAGCGCTGAGCCGCGGGGCGGCCTCGGTAACATTCGTTGAGACTGACCGGCAATCGGCAGAAGCTATCGAGAAAAATCTCGCCAAAACAAAGTTAAAGGGGGGCGTTCGGCGCCAGGATGTATTTGATTTTCTACGTCGACGATCCAATGCGGAGAAATTCCAAATCATTTTTGCGGACCCGCCTTATGAAAAACCCGAGCATGGCGAAAGCGATACTGAAAAGCTGTTGAACAACGAAAACTTGCCACACTTGCTGGAGCTAAACGGTGTCTTCGTGTTGGAGAAACGACCAAGCGAAGTGATTCCAGAATTGAAAATTTGGCGCATGATTCGACAGAAAAGATACGGCGCGACTGAAGTCCTGTTTTTGAGCAAATCGGCAATCGGCCATCGGCAGTCGGCAATCAGATGATTCGCTTTATCTACAATCTGTTTTGGCCACTAGGACTGCTGATCTTTCTGCCGGGCTACATCGCGAAGATGATTCGCCGCGGCGGTTACCGCGAGAAATTCGGCCAACGATTGGGAATTTACGACACTTGCCTGCGGAATCGGCTTTTGAGGCAACGCTCGACATGGCTGCACGCAGTGAGCGTAGGAGAAGTAAACATTGCGTTTAAACTCGCCAATGCGTTACGCGAACTCGAACCGGATTTGCACTGCGTGCTGACGACAACCACGACGACCGGATTCGCATTGGCGCGCAAGTCTGCGGCGTCTTGGATCGAAGTCATGTACACGCCACTGGATTACTGGCCAATCATGCGCCGCGCATTTTCGGTGATTCGACCAGCCCGGATCGTTCTTGTTGAAGCAGAGGTTTGGCCTAACCTCGCCGCCGCAGCGCACGTGCGCCGCATTCCTCTCGCGCTGGTTAACGCGCGATTATCGCCGCGTTCTGAGCGGCGTTATCTGCGATTTCGGCTCTTTGTCGCGCCAACGTTCCGGCTCCTCGATTTGGTGTGCGTGCCAGACCGGCGCGACATCGAACGATGGGCAGCCCTGGGCGTTCGGCGAAACCGAATTCATCTGACCGGCAGCATCAAATTCGATTCTGATGTTCAGACAGCAAATGCACCCGTAGCCGCCTGCCTGTGGGACCGGTCCGCCAAAACCACGGAACGCCTGGTTCTCTTTGGTGGCAGTACGCACCCTGGTGAAGAAGAAATATTGGCTGGGACTTTTCTTCGGTTGCGTGAACAATTTCCATCATTGCGCCTGTTCATCGCGCCGCGTCATGTCGAACGGTTGCGAGAAATCCGTACGCAATTGTCCGCTTTGCCATTGCGCGTGACGCTCGCCAGCGAAGCGCTCAGCGACGGCGCAGCCGACGCGGATTGCATGCTGCTCGACACGACTGGTGAACTTCAACGCTGGTACGGCATCGCCACTGTGGTGTTCATGGGAAAAAGCCTGACCGCGCATGGAGGACAGAATCCTGTAGAACCGATTCTCGCAGGGAAACCCGTCGTGTTCGGTCCGCATATGGAAAACTTTGCAACGCTGGCTAAAACGCTGGTTTCAAATAACGCCGCGATACAGGTTAACGATACCGACTCGCTCGAGCGTACCGTTGGCGAGCTTCTTCGCGACAGCGAAGCCCGCCAGCTCCTCGTGAAGAGCGCACATGCAGCATTGAATGAACACCAGGGCGCAACAAGGCGGACAGCTACGCTGATTCACGGGCTCGGGGCGTCGGACTGACAACGATCCGCAATTTACAGTTTAGAGCATGTCTGCGCATTGCAAAAATCAGCTGCCAATTTGCCTTGCGCCTAACGATACCAATTCCGATATTGCCCGTCCGGCGGCCGCCGGATGACCCTATCGTCTAGAGGCCCAGGACACCGCCCTTTCACGGCGGTAACACGGGTTCGAATCCCGTTAGGGTCGCATTACCTTTTTCATAGGTAAATCCAGCGATTCGTGGCGTGAAACGCGATGCACTCGCACGGTGAAACGAATGTCACGGTCGGCGCTGGCGCTTTGGCAAACGTCGCGTTCGCCCGTGCGCATCGATGGCTGAAAACCAACCCAACCTCGAAGCGATTCTCTTGAGATTAGTCTTAAGCGGCCACCTCCGTACATCGACGAATTGCAATTGACTCAACACGCGGTCATCGTGATGCCCATGCAGTCTCCAAGCCTTTTTGCTATTACAATCGCATTCCTCGTCGCCGTCTCAGTGACACTTGCGCACGCGCAAGATCCGGCCGTCGTGAATTCCAAGACGATACGCGTCAGGTTCGAGAACAACCGTGTTCGCGTTCTCGAAGCTATCTTGCCACCGGGTACACGGGAACAGGTGCACTCTCACCCGGCTTACGTCATCTATGTTTTGGAGGGAGGACGGTATCGCAACTACGCTGCAGATGGCACGGTAACGGAGGGCATGTTCCAAACGGGCGACGTTGTGTATCGCGAGCCGCTGACGCATGCGGCGGAGAACATTGGCGATAAGCCTATGCACTTCATCCTAGTCGAGCTGAAAACCGAGACTGCCCGTTGACGACACGAGTCAGTGGGTCAGGTTTTTGATTTGGTTTCATGTTTCGTTGCTATAAAAATTGCCCGAGAAAGTTTCAACAAACTTTATCGATCGGTGATGGCGACAGGCTGCGTGGACTTATTCACGGCGAGCTGAGCGCGTACTTTGTGTAGACCTGCAATCAGCGCTTCAACTTGTCTTTCCAACCGCGTTATGGTCCCTTCCTGTTCCTCATTCTTTCGATGCTCCTTGAGAAATTCATTAAGCAACATCGCGTTCACTGCTTCGTAACGAACGCTGTATGGCTTTCCCGCTTTATCGTGCACGACGAGATCAGGATTCACCTTCTCCACCTGTTCGGCCACCAGTCCGAAGTGTGCGGTCCCTGACGGATCGATCTTTTTTTTGTAACGGAACGTAACCGGCTTGAGCGCGAGGATCGCCGCGCTTGCCTGATCCATAGGCTTGATGCCATCCTTGAAACGCTTTGAT
Source organism: Nitrospirota bacterium (assembly GCA_050257685.1). Taxonomy (GTDB): domain Bacteria; phylum Verrucomicrobiota; class Verrucomicrobiia; order Chthoniobacterales; family UBA10450; genus Udaeobacter. Next base: position 1,118 of record JBLMXH010000186.1, on the reverse strand, counting down.
GATGTCAACGTCCCGAGGCGGCCCTCTGAATTAACGAAGACGGCAACGCCATCAGGGGATGTCGCGCCGAAGATGTTTCCAATGTAACAGCTGTTGTCCACGTCTTCGCCATCTGCACCGATGCAGATAACGTTACTGGCCGCGCTAATCCCTCGGCCGGCTCCGATGCCCAAGGCGACATTGCCGTCGCCACTAACTTGATTAACTAATGCATTAAAACCAACGGCGGTATTGCCGTCGCCGCTGGCATGCGAAGTTAACGCGTTGAAACCAGTCGCTGTATTCTTGTTGCCTTCTGTGTCGAGAGCGAGCGCGCCCGCTCCGTAAGCTGTGTTGTACCCGCCGGTAATGTTACTGTAAAGTGCGCGATCACCGCTAGCGGTATTACGAACGCCGCTGGTGTTACTGAAGAGTGCAAACGCTCCGCTGGCGGTGTTTTGCCCGCCGGTGGCATTGCTTAAAAGCGCTGCTGCGCCCGTGGCCGTATTTTCGTCAGACGTATTTACAAGAAGTGTTCCGGCGCCCACGGCCGTGTTGAGCAGGCCTGTAGTGTTGCTCGTAAGAGAGAGATAACCAACTGCCGTGTTATAGCCGCCAGTGGTCAGACTAAGGAGTGCGTTTTGCCCCTCGGCGGTATTGCCGCCAGGATAACCGCCATCCGGCGGAGGACTAACCGCTCGCGCCGTTGGCGAAAGCGCAAACAACGCAAGGGTGAGCAGAAGGATGCACCTAGCTCGTGAGGCTTTTCTATTGCCCTGAATCAAGGAAGAAACATTTGCTTTCATATTTCGTGTAGTGAGAAAGTTTGAAGAATCACACAATATTTTGAGAAGAGTTGTGACGGTAAATGCCGAATTCACGAATGGGCCTTAGTTCTTTGTGTAGACAGCGTAGCTTGTTGTCATACCGCCACCATTTGGTTTCGACGCCAGTAAGGTGAAGCCTTTGAGGGTGTAGCCTGTTGGAGGTGGAGGAGCGGCGCCATTCACTACAAGTAGCATCACGATCGATCCAGTTGTGATTGGTCCGGCAGGGCCTTGTGGGCCAGCAGGACCTGTAGCTCCCGGTTCACCTTGCGGGCCTTGTGGGCCGATTGGACCAATCGGTCCAGCGGGACC
>JBLMXH010000185.1:0-2816 GCA_050257685.1 Nitrospirota bacterium | reverse complement strand
CCTTCGTTTCCTTCGTTATCTTCTGTTAAGTAATTTCACAGGGAAATGCGCGTTCTGTTCTCGTTGCAAAATACGCCGCTGACGTTTCCGCAGCACCCTGCCCGGGTGCGTCGGATCCCAGCCTTTCGGATTCGGCAGGACTGCCGCCAGGATGGCCGATTGCTCCCTCGTTAGGCCGCCCGCGCTGACACCGAAATAATACTGCGAAGCTGCTTCGACTCCGTAGATTCCGCGCCCCATCTCGATCACGTTTGCATACAGCTCCAGGATGCGCCGCTTCGGCAACAGCGCTTCCATCCAGACGGTATAGTACGATTCCAGTCCTTTCCTGATCCATGAGCGGCCCTGCCAGAGGAAGATCGACCGCGCACATTGGTTCGTGATCGTGGAAGCGCCACGAACCGGTTTCCCTTTCCGCTTCGCTTCTTTCACCGCGAGATCCATCTCTTTCCAGTCAAAGCCCTCGTGTTGGAAGAATCGCTGATCTTCCGAAATCCACAGGTGCTTCAGGAACATCTCAGGAATCTGCGGCAAAGAAATCCAGTGGTAACGGAGCGGACGCTTCGGCGCGCGCGACAACCTCGCGCCCGTCTGATCGATCACCATCGGCAGCGTCACCGGCGGATTGACGAATCTCACCGTCGCCACCTGCATCGCTGGGATGAGCAGCAAGACCACCACCGGAATCCAAACCCATTTCCAACGCCGACTGCGACCGCGCGTCCGCCGTCGGACGGACTCGCCGTGGCGCGAAGCGGAGCCTTTTGCGCAGCGCGTCTTGGTTCTAGTCTTGGGCATCTTCGCCAAGAGACTGCAGTGATGATCCCAGCGCAACCCGCCGTGATAACCCGCTGCCGCGAATCGCATAGAAGATGCGTGCAATTCCCAGCTGAAAAGAATGTCGAAAATAAGCTCTGACCCCTTCCGCCGTCTGTGTAAGCCAATCCGCGAAGTGGGAGGCATTTTGCTCTGCTTCCCTAATGCTGACGTTGCAGCGAAGTGAATGCACGAATGACCGTCCGCAAGTTAAGCGACGGGGTGGGACAGCGAAATGTCGCGGAAGAAAATGTTGTGGTGTTGGTGGTCGTCAGACCACGCACGCAACTCCAAGGTTAAAGGGAAGTCAGCATTAGGAATCTCGCCAACCAGCCACGAGTGGCTGCCTATGTGACAATGTACCGTCGTCGTGGCAAGCGGAGGAATGTATGAAAGGTCGAGTTGCACGAGTGTCCATCGATTCTCGAAGTTTCTGTCAAGAGGAAGACGCAGTCGAAGCTGCCCGCCAAGGTAACCGACAAGTAAATTGTGATTGTCGATGTGAACGGTGACGCTTTCGCCGCCGCCTGGCCTGCGCATCGTGAATCCAGCGCGCCAGTAGTTTTCTATGTTCTCTCTTCGAATAGGTTTGATCGTCGCAGCTACTGAAAAGGACTGAACGATCAAATTGTTGTACCGAGCACTACTGTGTCCATGAGCGCCGCCACCCCGAGCCAACATTCCATCGTCCGGTGTCACCATCACAGAGGCGTCGCGATTGAACTGATTAGTCAACTCTAAGGAATTTAAGGTTCTTCGGCTGTCAAAGCTCAACCGTGGAACAATGCGTCGATTTAGAACTCCGCCGACAAACGATAAGACTAGAGTCAAGCCAACAACGATCAGATTACTAATCAGCCCATTGTTAAGGTAGCGTTTCCACTCAGACGTTTCATCCAAGCTGGTTGCTACGAGTTTTGTCATGAGCCAAAAAATAAAGAACAAAACGATCGGCCACAGTACGAATGTGACAGCGATAGAACATTGGTGACGGCGAATTCTCACACCTAATTTTGGTACGACATTCCGTACTTGATGGTGTTAACAAGAGTCAACACCACAATTTGGCAGGCGATCGACGAATGATATTTTGCGTGACGAAATCGCATCCTCGGATCGAGTCTGGCACACTTACCAGAAGTTCACTCGAAACGACGAGTGATTCAGTGCGAGAATTTACGGCTCGCATGAACAAACCGAAACGAATTCGGCGCTGTCGCGCGAAGATATCGGCGAACGCCATCTACGTTGGTCGGCCGACTGTTTGGGGAAACGCGTTCGTGGTGGGCTCCGAACTAATGAATGGCGAAACGCTCACGGCCGAAAAAGCCGTGGAGTTATAAGAGCAACACTTGGCTGATAATTTCAGTGAGAGCGACATCCGCCACTGCCTGCACGACAAAGATCTCGCCTGCTGGTGCGCACTCGACGAGCCGTGTCACGCCGACGTGCTGCTGCGGATCGCGAACTCACGGCCGAGATAGTCCGCTGCCCGCCACCGCGAGCGGGGAGATCCTTCAGCTTTTTGAAGCGGACGCAACCTTTACCCACGTAGGGGAAACAAGAAGGCAGAAGGAAGAATTAAGAATTCTTTGCCCGTATCCGGATGCTGACGAAAATCGCAGTCAGTTCTTCGCACTTCTTCTCACCGAGGCGCGAGCTCTTCTACGCTGGCAACTCCGAAGCTGCTTGCTAGGATTCGGCGTATGCGTTCGTCTCTTACTTTCTGCGTTTCACTAATCATCGCAGCAAACCTTCATACCGCGACCGCGCAGTCGTCTCCCACGCCGGCGCCTACGCCGGTTACGCTCCGTTCGCTCCTCTTATCGGAGCTTCATAGCACGCACGATAAAGCGGAGTGGTTTACCCCGGCCAACGTTGCGGTGGCGGGATTAACGGCTGAGCAGGCGACGTGGGTTCCGACAAACGCGCAGGGCAAAACCGATCCGAGCGCGAATCATTCGGTCGGAATGCTCGCTTATCATCTGGTTTTCTGGAAC
>JBLMXH010000184.1:0-9334 GCA_050257685.1 Nitrospirota bacterium | reverse complement strand
GCCTGGGTCCAATCGACAGCCGCACGCACATCGAAACAGGCATACATCCACGAAATCGCCAGCAATTCCCCGGCTAAATTGGTTAATCTTCCGATCAGTGGTGAGAGGACCGATTTCGACCCCGCGTGGGCTCCGGATTCCAAGGCGCTGGCGTTTTTCTCAAGCGCCAAGGAAAGAGAGCAGCGGCAACTCTGGACCGTGAACGCCAATGGTTCCGGTGCAAAAAAAATCACTAATCTAAACGGATACGCAGCGCGACCGCGTTGGTCGCATGACGGCAAAAAGATCGCTTTTCTGTACATCGAAGGCGCGGGCGGCGGCGGTCCGTTGATGGCCGCACCGATGACAACCGGAGTGATTGATACTGCCATTCACAATCAGCGCATTGCTGTTCTCGACGTCGCAAACGGTCACTTGCGTCAGGTATCGCCGCCAGATCTTCACATTTACGATTTCGATTGGTCGCCTAACGACGAAATGTTTGTTGTGACGGCCGCGCCCGGGCCGGGCGACAACAATTGGTGGATCGCTCAGATTTACACAATCGACAGTGTGAAGGGTGATGCGACATCGATCTATAAGCCGTGGTTTCAAGTCGCTGTTCCGCGCTGGTCGTCAGATGGTAAATCCATCGCTTTTATTGAAGGTCTAATGAGTGACGAAGGATTTCACGGTGGTGACCTTTTCACAATGAGTGCTGACGGTCGCGATATCACAAATCGTACTTCGAGCCGGAAAGCTTCGGTGAATTCATTCTTCTGGCAGGCGCCCGATCGAATTCTGCTCGTCGAGTACATTGGTGGCGGCAGCGCGGTATCGGAATTGAGCCTTACCAACAATTCAGCACAGACGATTTGGAAAGGACCTGAAGGCATACACGCTTTTGGAAATTTTCCTGACTTCGCTTTATCAAAGGATGGCAACTTCTCTGCCGTCGTGCGCAGTACCTACAACTCGCCACCTGAAGTTTTTGCCGGTCCAATCGGCGAATGGCGTCAATTAACGAACAACAACGCTGGGTTGCAGGCGAACTGGGGCAAAGCGGAAAGCATCGAGTGGACTAACGAGGGGTCCAACATTCAGGGCTGGTTGGTGCCGCCTGCCGAAATCGATCCCGACAAAAAATATCCAATGGTCGTGCTGATCCACGGCGGACCATCCAGCCTAACGACATCAGAGTGGCCGGCATCATTTGGAATGGCGCGTGCGATCATCGCTGCGCTATCCATCCACGGTTATTACGTGCTGCTTCCCAATCCGCGCGGCAGTTATGGCCAGGGAGAAGACTTTACCCGTGCGAATGTGAAGGATTTCGGAGGAGGCGATTTGCGCGACGATCTGGCCGGAATTGATGCAGCGATAAAGAAATATCCAATCGATGCCAACCGGCTCGGCGTTACGGGCTGGAGCTATGGTGGATTCATGACCATGTGGACAGTCACACAAACAGATCGTTTCCGCGCAGCCGTCGCCGGTGCCGGTATCGCAAACTGGCAGAGTTACTATGGCCAGAACTTGATCGGTCAATGGATGATTCCGTTCTTCGGCGCATCGGTTTACGACGATCCAGAAATTTATGAGAAAAGATCACCGATCCGTTTTATCAAAAATGTGAAGACCCCCACGCTTCTCGTCGTCGGCGAGCGCGATGCGGAATGCCCTTCGTCGCAATCCTACGAATTCTGGCACGCCTTGAAAAGCCTCGGCGTGCCAACAAAACTGATCGTCTATGCCGCCGAAGGTCATATGTTCATCGAGCCAAAGCACCAAGTCGATCGGCTCGAGCAGACCGTGGCGTGGTTCGACAAATATTTAAAGTAACAGAACGGGAGAGAAGTTACTGAGAGCACGTTGATCTGGCCTGTAGTCGGCAAATCGCTGACCGCACAATCGCCCAGCTTACTTGCCGATGAGAATGAAAACGCCAGACGCGAGCGCCACAAGGTATAACAAAAAAATGGCTGGCCCGAGATTTAAGCCAAACCCTAAAAGGCCATCGATGATTAAGTAGATCGCGAGCAAAAGCATCCCGATATTTTTGGTGATTTTCATAATGTTGATGTTGTAGATTGCTTGCGCACATCACAACTGTTGAATGTTCCGCAATCAAACCGGTCCTTTGGACTCATGAAATTTAAACTCCACATGATTACGGCCGTTATGGCGGTAGTCTTATTATCAGCAGCCGTTGCCGGTGCTGCGCCGTCTGGTTCGCTCAATGAAGATAGCGCGCTCGCGTTACTCCAGCGCACCCTTAAACGGGACCAAGTCTATGAAAAACGGATCTCATTGGATTGCGTTGAGTACGGTACCGAAGAGACAACGAACTCTTATTTTGAATTCGTTCTTCGCGAAATTCACAACGCGAAATGCGGCGGCGATCCCCAAACGAGTCATGTTCTTGATCGTTATCGTGTTTATCGCCGTTCCGGCAAGATCGAGCAGTGGAAAGCCGCTGAAGACAAGTGGCACGCGTACAAGGGCGCGCAAAGCAAGTAGCGAGCGTACGCAAGTCGCGCCCGCCGAAGCGAGCGCGATCATGTTATCTGCAGATAGTAACGGCGGCGACAGCCGTTTGGTAAAGCAGTGTGGTTAGGCCCCGGCCTTTTCCTTTTTGCACTCCGCTTTGAACTTCGCGAACTGCTCCGGAGTGAGGATGCCCTCGGCATCCTTCATGAACTTCGCTTCCGTTGCATCCGTGCACCCCGCTTTGTGGTGTTCGGCCATTGCCGTTTCCATCTTGGTCTTCTGATCTGGGGTCAGGTTGAGAGTCGCGAGAGAGGCCGTGCAAGCCATCTTCCCTTCGTTCCCAGCCTTCTTCGCGCAATCGCCATGTTCACCCGCGAACATTGTTCCCGCTGCGAATGCGCCCGCCGCCACTAGCGCAATGAGTTTGGTCATAGTGGAAGCTGAGACAGCCTCCCCCGGGTTACCGTTCAATTTTGAAATTATGTGGCATGTTGCCGCTCGTGACGTATCACTCAACACTTTGAAAATCGAAGCAAGGGTAGAGATTTTTCCGCTGAAGCACCCGTTCCGGATCTCGCGCGGCAGCCGTACGGAAGCGTGTGTCGTAACAGTCACTGTGAGTAACGGACAACACATCGGCCGCGGCGAAGGGGTGCCGATCGCCCGCTACAATCAGACCACCGACTCAGTTTTGGCGCAGATCAACTCCATAGCGAGCACCGTTGACTTGGATCGCGATAAGCTGGCGGAATTGCTCCCACCCGGCGCGGCGCGGAACGCGGTGGACTGCGCGCTGTGGGACTTGGAAGCGAAATGCTCCGGCAAACGCGCCTGGAACCTGGCAAACATTCCATTTGTTTCTCGTAGCCGTCGCCCTGTGGGCGACGCGCGCGCTTCGCACACCGAAGCGGCTACAGAGGAGACGGACGATGGAGAGCGAGTGGAGACATCATTCACAATAAGTCTCGACACGCCGGCGAGAATGGCCGATGCAGCCGCGGCTGCTCGCGATTTGCCAATTCTTAAATTGAAACTATGCGGTGACGATGATGATATAGCGCGTGTCGAAAGCGTGCGCGCAGCGGCGCCAAGCGCGCGTCTCCTCATCGACGCCAACGAATCGTGGTCGCCGCGTCATTACAAAAAGAGTGTCTCGGCGTTAAAGGAACTTGGAGTCGAACTGATCGAGCAACCGTTTCCAGCCGACGCTGACGACGTGCTGGGAACCCTGGACCATCCGATTCCGGTGTGTGCGGACGAAAGTTGTCACACGACTCCGGATCTTCCGCGTCTCAAGAACCATTATGATGCAATCAACATCAAGCTCGACAAAACCGGCGGTTTAACAGAAGGGCTCGACCTATATCAGCGCGCTCGCGAAAACAATTTCAAAATATTGATCGGCTGCATGGTCTGTACATCACTTTCCATCGCTCCCGCTCGGGTCCTCGCTGGCAGCGCCGATTGGGTTGACCTGGATGGTCCCCTACTCCTCGGTCGCGATCGTGATTATGGACTTCATTATCGGAACGGAAAAATCGGGATGCCCGTGCGCGAGTTGTGGGGGTAACGACGTTCTATTTCTGAGTGTAAGACAACACTCGAAGCACGCGAACCGCGATGGGGCTGCCGTTGTGGCGAATGTTCCGTTTGTCAATCTCGAACTCGATCGTTGAGGCCGTCGTAAGCGTTCCGCCGCCATTTTCCTGATATTCGACTTTGTAATGGTTTCCTTTCGCCTCAAGCACGCGATAGCGCATAAACCCGCCGGTCTCCGGCAACGAATAAACCAGCCACTCGCCATCTTGCTTCAGACCATCTTCGTTGAACTGATTTCCATTCTTCTCAACCGCATTCAGATTGATTTCCGTAGCGACCGGACTCTCCGAATCCGAGATCCAGCAATCGATCATATTGAAAACCTTCGGGTGAATTTTCAGCTCAGGCAGGGACGTTCCGCGAGAATAGGTTTCCACGACCGGTGCATTAGTTGCGGGCGTCGGCATAGAGGTGGCAGCGTTGTCACCCCCAATCGGATGAAGTGATTGAATGATCTTCGTAAACTCTGCGACCGTGATTCCGGTTGCAGAAAACCCATGGAAGCGGCCGAGGACAGGATGTGAATCCGGAGCTTTGTTTTTTTCGTCGTTCATGTTGGGGTCGCTGACCCAGTTCGCAATGATCTCGTCCTTGCGACCATCTTTGCCCTTGGGGCGGTAAATCAGATACATGGGCCCGAAAGGCGATTTGATTTCCGTTTCTTCCGCGTTCTTTTCGTCGCCCATGATATTTCGGTCGCCGATGCCTTCCCGCGCCGACTCGATTGTGAATGTCGCGTTCCAGCCATTTCCATATTGGATTGAGTAAAGCGGCAACGGGTGATTTTGATTCTCATCTTGCTGGACCTCGTCATACGTGACCTCCACGTTTTTCAATCGAAGTCCCTGGGGCAGATACGATGGAACGTAGCAAGTGATCTCCAATTGCTTCAAATCATCTAAAGTCGCTGCCCAGGACGACGCCAGCGACGAAACAAACAGCAGTGCACTTAAAACAAAAAACGACAGCATTCGTTGAATGTTTTGACTGGTCATCAACCCATCATTCTGACCGAATCGTAAAGCATTGTCGAGAATGAGCGCGGCTCTGCAGAGAAGCTGTCAGGTCCTGCCGAACAGCTGTTGCTGGCGCTAGGCCTACCACGAGCGGAAATTCACTGGAGTTGTTGGATTTATTTCTCCATGTTCGTTCTCGTGCGACTCCACAGACCATACTTTAGACGGAAGCCAAAACTGAAAGGACTTCATTGAACTACGTCTTGGTTCTCGCTTTTGGAATCGGAATTGTTGCCGGGCTGCGTTCATTGACTGCGCCCGCTGTTGTGGCCTGGGGTGCGCACCTCAGTTGGTTGAATCTGCACGGTTCACCCCTCGCCTTTATGGAATCAAGCACGGCGGTCGCGGTATTTTCCCTACTCGCCATCGGCGAGTTAGCCGCAGACAAACTGCCGATAATTCCGAAACGTACGGCGCCTGCACCGCTGATCGCGCGCATCATTACAGGCGGCCTTTCTGGTGCGTGTCTCTGCGCGTCGGCAGCACAATCGTTAGTTGTCGGTTCGGTTTTGGGTGGAATCGGCGGCCTTATTGGCGCTTTCCTCGGCTACGGCATTAGGAAACGTCTCGATTTGTATACCAAGGATATCGTGGTTGCCATTTGCGAAGATGTCGTCGCTGTCGGCCTGGCGATATTCCTCGTTTTGCGGTAACAGCAAAATTCTTGTTGTGCGATTCGAACCGGATTGATTCGAGCCGCCGACCTGTTTTTAATCCCGCGATGGCAAAGCCCACCGAGACAATCCGTTCACCAGCAACGCGACAAATCCGGCCCCCGCCGCTCTCGCAACATCTTCGCGAGTTCGCTTCGCGGCGAGATGCGTGGGTCGTAGTGGCGCGGAACATGATTCCTGTCGTAGGTATCTACGCTTTTAGCTGGTCCGCTGCAGTTAGCGTTTTCAATTACTGGTTCGATGGATTAACCGCAGTGGCTGCGATCGTTGCCGCGATGATTCCGCGCGCGCTGTGCGAAACGCAAACCAAGGCGGATCACGCGACGCTGGCCGGAAACATTGTCCGCGGTGTGTTTGTATGGCTTTTGCTCGTAGGCATCGTCGGTCTGCCGTACTGGATCGTCTTGATTCCACTGCACGATCTTCTCCTCGGTAACGAATTGCGACGCCAACTCGCGCACTCTCCGGCGCTGTGGTTCACGTTTGGATCGCTAGCAGCCAGTCATTTCTGGAAGGCATTCCGTATGGGCTACGACACGATGCCTGACAAGGAGCTGAAGCAGAAAGTGCGCTGGGATCTTTATCTCCTGATCCTGCGCGCCATCGCCATGTTCATCATGGCCGCGCATGGACTCTACTTCATTCTGGTGCCGCTGATGGCGCTGTTACTGAGCTATCTTGAGATCTGGCCAGACCGCGCGATCGGCGCGGTTTTCGGCGATCCATCGCGTCTGTGGGAATATGATCCAGGCGGTCGAACATCAAACCGGCGACTACCCTGACATGTCCCGGGATACACCGTTTTCGCGAGCAGTCATTGCCGTCGCTCGCCAGGCTCCAATTGTTTTCTACCGCGGAGAGCTCTCCAAAGCCCTAACAAGCTGATCAAAAACCAAAACGCCTCTACGATAAAGGCCGACAAATTGAAGGCGAAAATCAGCGAAACCATTATCAGCAGTGCTCCAGCTGCGTTCAGCAGCGAATACCTCGGGGACGAGCTTGGAAGTTTCTCCAGTTGCAGAAGCAGATACGCAACTATGATCAATAGAACGCCGATGAATCCTGCTAAATCGAACCAGTGGAAGCTCATGATTATCGCCACCGCGATTGCGAGGCGGTTTGAATCTCGCGTTCCTGCCGCTCATTACAACCATGGCGTTGACTGGTTCAGCAGCGCGTCGAGTGCCCAGGATAAATTTTAATGTAGCAGATCGCCCTGGACAGCTATTTGCCTGTTGGGCACGGCGAGAGATTGTGATCGGAGTGGGCATACTCATGTCATGAGCGGCTTCTTCGAGGAGTTGCAGCGACGAAAGGTCTATCGCGTTGCCGCGGCTTACATTGTTGCCGCGGGATTCCTGATCCAAATGGCTTCGGCGGCGTTTCCCGCATGGGAATTGCCGAATTGGAGTTTGCGACTGGTAATCGTGCTTTTGTTAATCGGGTTTCCAATCGCAGTAATACTCGCCTGGGCATACGACATCACCCCGCAAGGGATCGAAGGCACCCCAACGCGAGGACTGCATCGGCGACGAAATCTCATTGTGCTCGTTGGCTTGGCTATCGTGATCTCTGCTTTCGCTGGATTTTTTCTGCTGCCACGAGCCGTCTGGCAGAAGGTCGAGAAGTCAGTGGCAGTCCTGCCTTTTCAAAACTTCAGCAGCGATCCCGATAACGCCTATTTCGCCGATGGCATACAGGAAGAAGTCCTGACGCGTCTCGCCAAGATCGGCGATTTGAAAGTGATTTCGCGCACTTCAACGCAAGGTTATCAAAGCAAGCCAGGCAATCTCTCCGAAATTGCAAAGCAGCTTGGCGTAGCGAACATCCTTGAGGGTAGCGTGCAGAAGGCAGGCAATCAGGTGAGGGTTAACGTCCACTTGGTTAACGTGCAAACCGGGTCGCAACTCTGGGCCGAGACGTATGACCGGAAGTTGAGTGACATCTTCAGCGTAGAGAGCGAGATCGCTAAAGGAATAGCGGAGTCGTTGCAGGCGAAACTAACCGGCCGCGAGGAGCAAGCGTTAGCTGCCAACCCCACAAACAATCCGGAGGCTTACGATGCCTATTTACGCGGATTGGCCTTTGAAGCGCGTAGCAATTACTCGAGCGACGCCTTGTTCAAAGCCATCGAATTTTACGACCTTGCGGTGCAGCTTGATCCGAATTTTGCGCTTGCCTGGGCACGACTTTCCGGTGTGCATGCGCTTCTTTATTCTAATCGCCGCGACACGACTGCCGCTCGTCGCGACGCGGCAAAAAAGGCCTTGGAAACTGCACAGAAACTGCAGCCGAACTCACCCGAGACCCTGCTCTTCACCGGTTATTATCAATACTGGGTGCTGCACGATAATGGTTTGGCCAAAGCCACTTTTGGACGCGTCACCAAAATGTTGCCAGGCAACAGCGAAGTCTTGTACGCGCTCGGGGCTATTGCGCGAAGCGAGGGGCAATGGGATGAAAGTATCACCTATTGGGAGCGGGGCCTCGCCCTTAATCCGCGGAATACAGCGTTACTGACAGAAGTGGCATTTACATATGCCGCGGTTCGACAATTCCCGAAAGCGGAAAAGCTGTACGATCGGGCACTGGCTATTCTACCTAACGAGTTATCCTTGATGGCGTTAAAAGCCAGCATCTACCAAGCAGAAGGTAATCTGCAGGAAGCCGCTAAATTGCTTGTTCAGGTAAACGCGCAAACGAATTCGGACGTGGCCGTTCGAATTAAGCTGACGCAATTCAGACTCGAACGAGATATTGAAAAGCTACGGTTCGTACAAGACCGAGAAGCCCGGTTGCAATTTACTTCCGGGATTGAGAAGGGCAGCAAGCAGGTGGGGCTAGCGTTGGCTCAACGCGTAGCTGGTGACCCCGCGAGAGCCAAAGGCTACGCTGAGCAAGCGCGCAATACGCTTGAGTCGCTCAAGACGGACCAACCGGACAACAGTTTTGTCGCAGCAGCACTCGCCGTCGCCTATGCTCTGCTCGACCAGAAGGACGCAGCTCTTAACGAAGCGCAGCGTGCAATCGCGCTTTCGCCGAGTAACAAGGATCGGCTGTCTGGACCCGGCTTCGAAGAGAACCTGGCCTTAGTTGAGATGATCGTTGGCGAGAATACTCGTGCAATCGCAACTCTCACGCGATTGTTACAAACTCCCTATGGTGGCTGGCTTTACAGCCCGACGCCTATCACGCCGGCACTCTTGAGGCTCGATCCAATCTGGGATCCATTGCGCACGGATCCAGGTTTCCAAAAGCTTTGCGAGGAAAAGCAGCCGTGATTTGGAAACCGCTGCTGTGTTCCGATCAAGAATATATGAGGGCGTAGCTCCTGCGCGTGATACGACACGAATCTGCGGCAATTCTGCGTGACCACGCTTTCCGTGCTGATCGCCAACTATGGTTAGACGCCGTCGCTTCTGCTTTCCGGCGGCTGCATTGGAGCTGTCGGAGAATTTTGATCGGTCGAGGTTGCGCTATTCCCCTCGGCCGCTCTCTTTGCCGCCCATCGGGCCTTCATTGCGGCAGCAAGTTGCGCGCGGCGCTCCGGTGAGAGATTCAGTTTTTTCTTGGGTT
>JBLMXH010000183.1:0-12244 GCA_050257685.1 Nitrospirota bacterium | reverse complement strand
GGCCGTGGCCATGCAGCCTAGTCCATAGCGCACGCTTCTACGAAAATTGATCGAAGAGGCTTCTGGCATGTAACGCGCTGGGCACGTCACTTCGCCGATGGCGGCGCCAAGCGCGATGATTTGCGCCAGGATCTGATTATCAAAAACAAAATCATCTGAGTTTGTTTCTAATGGCAGTCGCTCCAGCAGTTGGCGCGAAAATGCGCGGTAGCCGGTGTGATATTCAGAAAGCTTCGCTCCGATGAGAAAATTTTCTGCGAATGTGAGGAGCCGGTTGGAAACGTATTTCCACCAGGGCATTCCACCTCGCAGCGCGCCTCCCCCGAGGATGCGCGAACCAAGCACACAAGGATAAAGACCGCTTGCGACTAGAGCAGTCATCGCTGGAATCAGCTGAGGCGTGTACTGATAGTCGGGGTGGATCATGATGATGATGTCTGCACCTGCGGCTAATGCGAGCCGGTAACAAGTTTTTTGGTTCGCTCCGTAACCGCGATTCTCCGGATGCACTTCCACCTGCACGTTTCGCAAAGTGCGCGCGATTGCCACCGTCTCATCATGGCTGGCGTCGTCCACAACGATGACCAAATCGACAATGCCATGCGCCATCACTTCGTCGTAAGTCTGACGCAATGTGCGCGCCGCGTTATACGCCGGCATCACCACGACGATTTTTTGGCCGTTTACCACCGTCGTACGTCCTTTTTCTTTGTTTTCATTCTGATCCCGCATCCGCGGGAGAAGAATCTCGGATTGTATTCCATCGGGCTATCACCACAATCCAGAGATCTTTGAACCCCTGGGCTCATGCTTCGCATTTCATTGCAGCGCGTCGTTCAATTCGCCACAGGGCGAATCCGCCGGCGGACATGACAGACCGGTTATGACATGGTCGTAGTCGAATATGTGTCTAAGTTGCAAGCTTCATGACGATTTTTTACGACCCAAGCTGTCTGCAATATTCGAGTCCGGGTCACCCGGAACGGCCGGAGCGGATCGCCTGCACTGTGCCACTCCTAAAGGATCGGCATCCTGACTGGGAATGGCAGGAACCGACCCCCGCGACGGATGCGCAGTTGCTGCGCGCACATTCGCGGGAGCACATCAATCGAATCGCGAAAGCGAACGACGATTTCGATGCAGACACGCCTTTTTATCCAAACATTGAACGGCATGCGCGGCGTTCGGCTGGTGCGGCAATCGAGGCAACTAGTTCTGCAATGCGCGGCGACGCGGCTTTCAGTTTGATGCGTCCGCCCGGACATCACGCCACTCGAGATCGGGCAATGGGTTTCTGTTATTTCAGCAATGCTGCCGTTGCGGCGTTCGACGCTTTCGAACACGGCATTGAACGGATCGCCATTTGGGATTTTGATGGACATCACGGAAACGGAACCGAGGCGATTGCAGCGCACGATGAGCGAATTCGATTTGCCTCGATTCATCAATTTCCCGCTTATCCCGGGACTGGAGCGCAGTCGTTCGCGAACATTCATAACTATCCGATCGCGCCTTACACACCGCACGAGGCAATCCTCGAGATTGCCCGGCGTTCTCTCGACAATTTGATCGCGTTCGACCCTGATTTGCTTCTGGTTTCGGCAGGGTTCGACGCATACGCGCATGATCCGCTGTTGCAACTAACGCTTGAGCGCGAGGACTTCGCCACGCTCGGTGACTGGCTTACCGAAATCAGTGTTCCGGTCGCAGTTATGCTGGAGGGCGGCTACAGCAATGACCTGCCGGGATTGATCGACGCTTTTTTGTCCGCGTGGAAAAACTGAACTCTAACGGCTTTTGCCCGTCGCAGCATAGTTGCTCCTTTGGCTCAACGCCCGCTGGCGATCATTCCGAGTAACCGCGCAGCTGCACCTTCAATGTCACGATGCTTATGCTCAGCCGCCCGGGCTTTTACAGCGAGGAGACCACACCTGTGAACGTTTGTGAAATCACCGTAAGGGAATTTATATCTCCGCTTTGTATTCGCGGCGTAACGTTCGTCCACGCCGAGATGCCACTTCGCGTATTCTGCAAAGCCGTGCAGGCGAATGAAATCGTTTTCCACAGCAGGCGAAGGTTTATCTTCATGCCACCCGCCCTTGCCATCAGCGACCAGATGGCCATGCCGGATAAGCTGAGATGCAAACGCGGCGGCATTTTCGTTGAGCTTGATGTCGGCATCCGAGTCCGCACGAGCATCACTGATTGCGTTGAGACAAAGGATCAGTCCGATCCGTACTACGCAATTGAGTCTGCTGATGATTGCTGTCACTCGCCGAAACCGAAACGTTTGCCTCACAGCCAGAAATGGCAACAGTATTCGCCGCAGCGGGCCGTAGTTCAGCTTGGTAGAACGCTTGAATGGGGTTCAAGAGGTCGTGGGTTCGAATCCCGCCGGCCCGAGTCTTAACTGTAGCGGCGCTCTCCGAGCGTCGCTCGTCCGTCGGCGGTCTGAGACCGCCGCTACAAAATTATGCTAAGTGCTGGAATTGTCGGTCTGCCGAACGTCGGGAAATCGACGCTTTTCAATGCGGTCACACGCACGCATAAAGCGCCCGCGGAGAATTATCCTTTCTGCACCATTGATCCAAACGTCGGCGTGGTGATCGTGCCCGATCCGCGCCTGGAAAACATTGCCAAGATTTCTCGATCGAAGAAGATCACACCGACGGCCATCGAGTTTGTGGACATCGCGGGCCTGGTGAAAGGCGCAAGCGCGGGTGAAGGCCTTGGCAATCAGTTTCTACATCACATTCGGGAAGTAGAAGCGATTGTGCAGGTGGTACGTTGTTTTGAGAATCCGGACGTTCATCACGTAAGCGCGACAATCGATCCGGTTCGTGACATCGAAGTCATCAATACTGAGCTGGTATTGGCTGACCTCGCTTCTTTGCAGAAGCGACGCGACCGAATACAGAAGCAACTGCACGCAGGCGACAAAGCAGCAATCCTTGAAAGTGCGATCATCGAAAAATTGCTCGTGCATCTCGAGCGCGGTAAGCCAGCAATCACTGCCGAGTTGACTCCCGAAGAGAAGGCAGTCGCGCGAGGTTTCTTCCTGCTGACGTCAAAGCCAACAATTTTTGCCTGCAATGTGGCGGAATCAGATTTAGCCGCGATTTCTAAACGCGACGCCACGAACCCTGCCGCGCGATATGTCGATCTTGTTCAGGACTATGCTAACCACCACTTCGCCACCGAAGCAATCGTGGTCAGCGCGCAGATTGAGAGCGAGCTGGTTGATCTTAGCGAGCAGGAAACGCTCGAATATCTATGCGGCCTGGGCATTGAAGACAGCGGCGTGCACGCGCTGATTCGCGCGGTGTATCATCTGCTCGGACTCCGCACATTTTTTACCACCGGCGAAAAAGAGACGCGCGCTTGGACCATTCACGCCGGCGACAAAGCCCCCGCCGCGGCGGGTGCGATTCACTCCGATTTTGAGCGCGGGTTTATAGCAGCAGAAACTATTTACTACGACGATCTGGTCGCAGCCGGTTCTTTCGCGAAAGCACGGGATTCTGGCAAACTGCGACTGGAGGGAAAAGAGTACGAAGTGCGCGATGGCGACGTGATTCTGTTCCGGTTCAACGTGTGATGGTAGGGCGGGCCGCTGCCATTTAACGCCATCACATTGGAAACACAGTGGCGTGCACAGGACTGTCCGCCCTACCTTTCCATGACCCCGCTGCACGCCGAGCGCGCCGTAGCGGACGGCTCGGCGGTCCGTCGTTACCCTTCGTATAAAATTCGTCCGCAGTTCTCGCAGCTAACGATTTCTTTCCCAGCTTTCACGCTCGCCGCGGTCGCAGTCGTTACTTTCATATGACAGCCCGTACAAACGCCGTGCTCCACTGCCACCACCGCGGCGTCTCCTTTGCTATTGAAGAGGCGTTCGAACTGATCGAGCACGTCGTCGTCGATTTGAGCAGCAAGCGCTTGCCGTTCGGTTTCGAGCTCCTGCTGCTGAGATCCTAGCGCCTGTGATTTGGTTTCAAGATCGGTCAATTGCCGCGAGATGCTCTCTTTCGTTGCCCGTGCGTTCTTGTCGGCCACTTCGATTTCCGCTTTGAGCTTGTCGGCCTCGATCATCAATTCGAGTTCCTGATCCTCCAGTTTGCGAATTTCATTTTCGTACCGCTGAATCTCGTGGCCAATCGCCTGAAATTCATCATTCTTCCGCGTTTGATACTGCTGGGTTTTCAGGCGCGCAATGCTTTCGGTGCGTGTGCCGACATCGAGTTCCAGGTTTTTGCGATCAACTTCGACCTGACGCGCTTTCTGTTTCAGCGATTCTACGCCCGCTGCGCTGGCGGCCAATTGCGACTCAAGATGAGCGCGTTCTAACGGGATCGTCTTAATCTCAGCCTGGATGTGTCTGATCTTTTGTTGCCGATCTTGGAGAATGAGCAGCTGTTCCAGTTCTGAATGCACGAGCGCTCAACCTATTGATTCGGCAAAGCGGCGTCAATCATTGGCCAGCAGGGATCAATTGATTTGACGCTTCGAGCACCTGCTCAGGGCGCGCCCGCACGGCAATGTTCTCGGTAAGATTGGCCCAGCGAACGATGCCATTTGAATCGAGGAGAAATTCGGCCGGCCGTGCAATGTCCGCGCCTTTCGGCCCGGCTCCGGGATGCAGGACATCGTATCGCCGTATAATCTTTGCGTTCGGATCGGAAAGCAGCGGAAAAGTGTATCCGAGCTTTTGGGAGTGCCGCTGGTTAACCTCCGGTGGATCGACACTGATGCCGACAACGCGAATGCCGCGTGCGTCGAATTCCGAAAGCCGATGCTGGAAACTCCGTAACTCGGAGTTACACAAAGGTCACCAGAATCCGCGGTAGAAAATCAGGAGGGCACCATTTGAGTTGGAAAGCAAATCGCCGAGGCCGACCGGTTTTGCATTTTGATCCAGTAGCAAAAAGTCAGGCGCTTTTTGGCCAACGCGCGGCGCGCCAGCTGAGGCCGGGACCTGATGTAGGACATAAAAGATGACATAGCTGAACAACGCGACAACAATCACAGCAAGCGCTGCGAACACCGATCCGAAAATTTTTCCGCGGTAAACCTGCGGCCGTCCGAATGCGCGGAACAGACCGAGTATCAACAATGCAGTTCCAATTCCAAGGAGCAGAAAATTCGCCCATGGAAAATCGCGCGTGATCGGAAACCCGGCGAAGAACTCATACGAGCCCAGCCCTGCAAGTACGACCGCAAAGCCGACCCAGATCGGCCAATTCCATTTTCGTTTCATCGCGCTTTCGTCGGCGCCATCCGAAGGATCCAGCGATACAGAGCGATCGCAATCGCTGCGAAAGCAACTCCGCCGAGGATCACGGCAGCGGTTTGGAAGCCAGGCCCGACCAGTGCCAGCGGTGCATCTTTTCCTGAAAAGACGATAACCGCCGAAATCACCACGCCGATAATGCCCTCACCTACGATCAGCCCGGATGCCAGCAGCACACCAAGCTGCTTCGTTGCTTCCGGTTTCGCGGTGCGGTCAGCGCGTCTGTCGAACAACCACCCTGCAACAGCTCCGACCACGATCATCAGCGTGCTCTGGGTAGGTAGGTAAATGCCGAGCCCAACTGCCAGCGGCGGAACGCGCATGTGCCGTGCCGTCCGTGCGAGAATCTCGTCCAACAGAATGATACCAATACCGATCAATCCCCCGATCCGGATCAAACTCCAGTCGATGTCAGCAGCAATGACACCTTGCGCGAGTGACGATATCAATCCTGCCTGCGGCGCAGGCAAGGGGTGTGCACGCGCTTCGGCGCCCGGCGCTCCGACGAAACCGTAAGCGTGATTCACCAGATCGAGCACCGGTGGGATAACGAAGGCCCCTGCGATTACTCCGAAAATCAATGCGACTTGTTGCTTCCACGGTGTTGCATCAACCAGTTGTCCGGTCTTGAGGTCCTGCAAGTTGTTATTCGCAATCGCGGCAACGTTGAAGATCACAGCCGTCGTAAAGAGCGCGAATGCCATTAATCCCCTGCTGGTATCTGGTGATACATACGGTTTTACGCCGATCACCAGTAGCAACGCCGCCCCGATGACAACTAAGATGCCAATCCCAGAGAGCGGGCTGTTGGAGGAACCGATCAATCCCGCCATGTATCCGCACACTGCGGAAACAAAAAAACTCATCAGTACCACGTAGACGACGCCGCCGATGACAAGGGTCGGTAAATGTGCGCCTAGACCGCTGGCATTGCCAAAATAACCGAGCAACCATGCAATCGGCAGCATGCAGATCAGTGTTACAAGGCCGACAATCCCGATCGGAATATCGCGTTCGGTAATCGGCAGTGTATCGGCTTGGCCGGCTTTTCGCGCACGCGACGCAGCCATTGCTCCAGTGAGACCGCGGGCGACAGGCTTAACGAGTTTGAGCAACGTCCAAATCGCTGAAACGCCGATCGCGCCAGCACCAACGAAGCGGACCTTTGTACTCCAGGTTTTTTGCGCGATCGTCGCCGCAGCTGTGGTGAGATCTCCAGCCATCGCGGAAAAATGAGGAACGCCCCAGCCCCAACCGATTACCGCGCCGATTAGCATTGCGATTCCCACCGACAACCCGACCAGGTGTCCGATCCCGAGGAGAGCAAACGACAAAAAGAAATCATATCCGCTCACTGCTCCGCGTCTTCCGATACGAAAAGTTTGCGCCACATCAGCGGCCAACACTTGCGTCTGAACAACGATCGCGAATACTGCTGAGACGATCGATCCCCACAGTACCGCCAGCAGACCGGCACGTCCGTGTTCAATGTCAGCAGCATGCTCTGAGCCCTTACTGCTTCCGACTTTCAAAACTTCGGCGCATGCAACGCCTTCAGGATACGGAAGGTCCGAAGTCGTAACTAAAGCGCGCCGAAGCGGGATCGAATACATCACGCCAAGGATTCCGCCGAGCGCGCAAATCCAGAACGAAGTCCAGAATGGGAACTCAGTCCACCAGCCGATCATGATCAGACCCGGCAAAACGAAGATGATTGAAGAAAGTGTACCGGCTGCCGACGCTACGGTCTGGACAATATTATTTTCTTGAATGGTTGCATCGCGGAAGCCGCGCAGAATGGCCATCGAGATAACCGCTGCAGGAATCGATGTGGAAAAAGTCAGACCAGCCTTAAGGCCGAAATACACATTTGCCGCGGTGAACACCAGCGTGATGATGATACCGATGATCAGACCGCGTACGGTGAGTTCTTTGCGCACAGAACTCGGAGAATAGTGTGCAATCACCGAAGCGGTCAAGGCGTTGCAATCAATCGCGTTGAAGCAGGTCCTGACTCAGCATGGAATGGAGCGGTTGGGAAAGCGTGACAAGACCGAAGAAGCCGCGAGGGTAGCGGTCGACGTTGCGGGAAGCACGCCAGAGACAAATAGTGTGAACTTACCGGCGGGGTCAACGAACTGTGACTTGCAAAGCTGGCGCGGATGAATTGCGCGTTGTCACGCCTTGTGCTCTAGCTCATTCTCTCAAAGCTCTTGCAAATGTCGCCGATCGATAGCGCAAATCCGCCGCAGGAATATCCGGACATCGTCGGCGCCCGACCAACAAATCCGTTGGCCGCGAACTTCAAACCGTTCATTCCAGCGTCCGCTCATTTAGCCGAGCTCACCTGGCCGCATTTGATCACCGGCACGATTCTCGGAATCATTTTCGGCGCGTCGTCGCTTTACCTTGTGCTCAAAGTTGGATTGACGGTGAGCGCCTCTATCCCGGTGGCTGTGCTTTCAATCACCATCTTCCGGATTGCCTCGAAGCTTTTTCGGTCGCGCGATGCGACGATCCTGCAAAACAACATCGTTCAAACGGCAGGATCGGCAGGTGAATCGATTGCGTTTGGTCTCGGCGTCACGATGCCTGCGATCATGATTCTGGGATTCGATCTGGAAATCACGCGGGTAGTTCTCGTCGCCGTTCTCGGCGGATTACTTGGCGTATTGATGATGATACCGCTGCGGCGCGCATTAATTGTCGCTGAGCACGGCGTTTTAAAATATCCCGAAGGCACGGCTTGTGCCGAAGTTTTGAAGGCAGCCGTCTCCAAGGAATCGCTGGCCGTTGCGGACAAGACACACACGACTGCGAATGCAGAAACCGTCAACGAAGAAGCAGCGAGCAGCGGGGGCAAAGTGATCTTCACCGGGTTTGGAATCGGACTTCTGTACCAGGCGGCAATGGGTGCGTTTAGAATGTGGAAAGACACGCCGGAGAAAATCTTTGGTGCGCCTTTCAAAGGCGGTTCGATCTCCGCCACGATTGAACCCGCTCTGCTCGGTGTTGGCTATATCATCGGCCCACGAATCGCCTCGATCATGTGCGCGGGCGGTGTGCTGTCGTATCTCGTTTTGATTCCAGCGATCAAGTTTTTCGGTGACAACCTCACCGGACCGCTCGCACCGGGAACTATTCCCATCAGCCAAATGGGACCCGACGATATCCGCGAGGCGTATATTCTTTACATCGGCGCAGGCGCCGTTGCTGCCGGAGGAATCATCAGCTTGTTCCGATCGATCCCTACGATCTGGCATGGATTGCGAGGTGGATTGTCGGACCTGTTAGGCCAACACAGTTTGCGCGGACGTGCGACGCGAACCGACCACGACATGTCGATGCGCGTGGTTGTCATTGGTTGTCTTGCGATCATTGCGATCATCATGGTACTTCCGCAACTGCATCTCCGTGGAAATTTTCTCGGGGCATTTCTCATCGTGTTCTTCAGTTTTCTGTTCGTCACCGTTTCGTCGCGATTGACCGGAGAGATTGGCTCGTCATCCACTCCGATCTCCGGAATGACCGTGGCGACCTTGCTGCTCACGTGCCTGGCATTCCTGATTGTCGGCTGGACCGCCCCGCCCTATTTCGTCACCGCGCTTTCGATCGGAGGAATTGTCTGCATTGCTGCATCCAACGGCGGCACGATCTCGCAGGATTTGAAAACAGGTTTTCTAGTTGGATCCACACCACGAGCGCAGCAGATCGCAATCCTCTTCGGTTCCCTCGCATCGGCGCTGACGCTGGGATACGTGCTCTTGTTTTTGAACGACGCTTACACCGTTTACGTGCCGGTTCCTGCAAACACTGAATTACGTGCACCTGCAAATGAGATCGGACACACCGCGAAAGTGCGGGGAATCCAGGCGGCCGCCGATCCGAAAACGTATCGGATCTGGCAACGTATGGATCCAGAGGGCGGCGCTGCTCAGAGCTACTTGGTCAATGACCAGGGCGTTCCAGTTTACCTCGTTGATCCCGGGATCAACGGCACGCACAGAGTTCGTCCTGACGGCTCTGCAGTGCAGAAGTTCGATGCACCGAAAGCAACGCTGATGTCATACATCATCAAGGGCATCCTCAGTCACAAGTTGCCGTGGGCGCTTGTTCTGCTCGGCGCAATGATTGCCGTCGTCCTTGAGATGAGCGGGATCCCGTCGCTGGCATTTGCTGTGGGAGTTTATCTTCCCCTCGCCTCTTCTAGCCCAATTCTTGTCGGTGGAGCGGTTCGGTTGCTGGTGGATCGTTATCTAAAAGCGAAATTCCGACATAAGAATCTATCCGAGACAGAGCTTACTGCCGAAGGCGACAAGAGCCCCGGAGTTTTGCTCGCTTCGGGTTACATCGCCGGTGGCGCCATCACCGGGATTGTGATTGCTGCTAAAGAAATGGTCGGTCCGCTCGCCGCGATCGGGCATCGAATCGACGAATGGCAAACAGCTCACAATCCATTTCTAAGCGGTCCTTACGCGGATGTACTCGCTTTGATTCCCTTTTTTATAATTTCTGTTCTTCTGTATCTCGTCGGACGCGATCTCTTGCTCGTGACCCGCCCGAGAGCTCAGTAGAATGGAGCCGGGCCGCTAACGGAACGGCGCGAGGGCGCGCCGACTCCATTTATTTTCGCTCAGCGCACCTTGCGCCCGCTTTCCGTCAGAATCTCTCCACCGGCGAGATCTGCCGCTCAGGTATGACTCTTCCGGTCTCCTCGTCACTGACCACGGCACTGCGGAGATCGGCGATTTCCCGGTCGATCTCCTGAAAGGCACTCTCCGAGAATTTGTAAGATGGCGAAACGTGTTCCTTGAACTTGCTTATGTGTTGCTGCGCGCGTTCGATTTGGTCGGCAGGCAACGTATCAAGGATTCGTTGCACAGTTTCGATTTCAGGTACGCGATGGCAAAGCATCACGATGTCGTTTCCGGCCTCGAGCGCGAGGCGAATGGTCTCATCCAGACGATACCCGGTCAGAATCGCGCCCATGTCGAGATCGTCAGTCATGATCAGACCATCGAAACCAAATTCGTTGCGCAACAACTCGGTAACAATTCGGCGCGATAATGTGGCCGGCGTCGGTTGCGATTCAAAGCACGGGTACCAGCCGTGGCAAATCATCATACTGTCTACGTCGGGTACGAACTGTCGAAACACCGCCAATTCATTCTGGTCGAGCTCTTCGCGAGTGCGATCGATTCGGGGCAATTGGTAATGAGCATCTGAAGTTGCCGCAGAGTAACCGGGGAAATGTTTGCCGCAGCTCGCGATCCCCTGCCCTCTCATTGCTTCGTTGAACGCACCAGCATTTCGCACCACCTGCTCGACGGTTTTCCCGTAGCATCGGCCGCGCAACGAATTCTCAGCGTCATCATCGAAGGAAATGTCGAGCACCGGACAAAGATCGAGATTGAAACCGAAGAGGCGCAGCAAACGTCCGGTAATGTCGCCGTGTCGTCTAATCAGGTCGAGGTCATTCTTATCGCGCAGTTGTTGCGCATTCGGCGGTTCGTTTCCGATCAGGCGCAATCGCGAAACGCGTCCACCTTCCTGATCGATGGTGATGATTGGCTCGACTTCGCTCAGGTCACGCAAATCGTCGATGAGCTTTCGGAGTTGCATCGCGCTCTCGAGATTGCGTCCAAAAAGAATGTATGCTCCCGGTTGCACCCGGCGAAATAAACGAGCTGTTTCGGCATCGAGTTCTTTTCCGGGAACACCCGTCATAATCAATTGACCAAGCGCATCGGCCTTCATGGCGCGCAAAGATGAACGCTCAACCCGCCTCCGGCAAGCCTCTCGCGCCGGCAATTGGATCATCTCTCCGAAAAGCTCTCCACCGCGACCCCGTGCGGCGGACAGGACGCAGAGATGTTTCTGAGCATCGGCCATATTTCAAGGCCGCAATTCAGTATTGGCCGTTGAGAGTCTGTTTGTTTCTTCCTGGTGCGTGAACTCTCCCTTGTTGTGGTTTACCTAATCTTCATAACATTGTGTCCATCGTGATGCTTCGTGAGCTTCGTGTGCAAATACGTATATCCGGTTAGGCTGCTCGTATGGCGCGACTCACAAGACTGCTGATCGGGTTAAATGTCGGCGTTTTTGTACTCGAAGCGATAACCGGCCCGGGGTTGTTTGCCAGATTCGCGCTCTGGCCTGTTGGTCATTTCGTTGTAGGACAGTTCGACACTCCCGTCGGGTTCAAGGTGTGGCAGCTGATCACATGCGGCTTTCTTCATGCCAATTTCCTTCATCTGGCGATTAATATGTATGCGCTTTGGATGTTCGGCTCTGATGTGGAACGAGCGCTCGGATCGCGGCACTACCTGACGCTTTATTTTGCTTCCTTGCTCTGTTCGAGCGTCACCCAGTTAATAGTCGTCTCAATGATGACATCGTCCGGGGTTTATCCGACCGTCGGTGCGTCAGGCGCGATCTTCGGAATTCTGCTGGCGTTCGGCCTTCTTTTTCCGCGCCGCACTATCGTCCTGTTGATTCCGCCAATTCCGATGCCAGCGATCGTGTTCGTAATCCTTTACGCGCTTCTGGAACTCTTCAGCGGAGTTTTCGGGACTAACCAGGGCGTAGCACATTTCGCACATCTTGGCGGAATGATCGGCGCTTATTTTACGCTTCGGCATTGGCGCAGGCGTGAACGCGCCGCCTACTAAAAACATAATCTCGTCAGGCAGGCGGCCCGGCCTCAAGTTGTAGTTGATTTTTTAATCTGCGGATGAAGAACAACTTCGCGATCTGAATTGGACGAGGCGAAACAAAGAATCCGAACTGAGCTAACAAGTGTCGATCATGCGCGACGCAGTTCTGGCTTTGTGATCGCGCTGTGCTGTGTAGCTGCGATCGGCGGCTTCCTGTTCGGCTTCGATAGCGGCGTCATTAACGGCACTGTTGATGCCCTGGGAAAAGCGTTCGGCACTGACGCGGCCGGAACCGGCT
>JBLMXH010000182.1:0-4172 GCA_050257685.1 Nitrospirota bacterium | reverse complement strand
ATGGACAGAAGTCCAAGGCTGAGATTCGCATGATGTATGTGTGGCCGGATGAGGATCGTGATCCCACTCTGGTTAATAATGTCGTCCGAATGAGTCAGGGCAAAATGATGGGTGTCGATTTTAACATCGACAAAACCTGGGTTGGCGCCACCATCGCGTTGCACGAAGCGGAGGAGCAGTAGAGGGTCACTAGGTGCCGCCCTTTATATTCCTGGCGATCAGGCGCTCCACAATCACCACATCAAGCCAGCGACCATCGAGGCGCGCATGTTTTTCATAGACGCCGACCTCGCGAAATCCGTGTTTCCGGCAAAGGGCGCGGCTGGCCTCGTTGAACGGAAAGATGCGCGACAACAGTTTCCATAATCCCATCCGTTCCGCTTCATTGATGAGACCGCCGACCAGTAGATCACCTACGCCTCGGCCTCTCCAGTCGCGACTGACGTACATCGAGAATTCGCCAATACCCCGATAACATTCCCGCGTCCGGTACGGGCCAGCGCCTGCCCAGCCGATGATTTGGCCGTCGATTTCGGCAACTACGGCTGGATAACGACCAGCGATGGATTGAAGCCAGGTCTGCTGATCTTTCGCAGATCGCGGGTCGGTTTCAAAGGTAGCGACGCGGTCCTCGATGCCTTGATTGTAAATTTCAGCGATCGCCGCGGCATCACGTATGGCGGCGACGCGAACCTGTCCGCCGTGCGCCTCAAAACATTCGCGGGCGTGCTTACGCTGGTTCCGTTGAGACCGTTGCTTCACCGGCGCCTTGCTCGAATGCCTGCTGCACTGCGCGCCACGCCAGCATGGCGCACTTGACCCGCTGCGGGAATTTTCGAACACCTTGCATCACGCGTAGATCGCCGAGTGTTTTCGGCGCGTCGCGCGTTTCATTTGTCACAAGATCTTGAAATACGCGAAGCATCTCCGTCACTTCCGCCCGACTTTTGCCCTTCAATTTCGTCGTCATCAATGATGCCGAGGCCTGGCTGATGGCGCACCCGTGTCCGGTAAACTTGATGTCCTCCAAGCCTCCGTCCGGACCGAATCTCACCGCGAGAAGAATCTCATCGCCGCATGCGGGATTATCGCCGCGCACCCGCACGCTTGCGTCCGGCAGTTCGCCAAAATTCCGTGGCCGTCGCGAATGGTCGAGGATCACCTCCTGATAAAGCTCTTCGATTTCCGGAGTCATGAAAAGAAACGTACGGCGCTTTGAAGGATCTCAATCATCCGGTCGATTTCCTGCATCGTGTTGTAAAAATAGAAACTCGCGCGAGTCGTGCCCGATACACCGAAACGGCGCATCAGCGGCTGATTACAATGATGCCCGCCGCGCATTGCCAGCCCGTACTGATCCGCGAAAGTGGTCAGATCGTGCGGATGCGCAGCGTCCATCAGGAACCCGACGAGTGCGCCTCGCTCTCCGTCCGGACCAAACACGCGGGTTCCGGGCAAATCCTTGAGCCTCTCGACTGCGTAAAGCGCAAGCTGCAAGTCGTGCTCAAAAATCGCCGGCCGCCCGATTTGCTCGATGTAATCAATGGCTGCGGCAAGTCCGATCGCACCGGCGATGTTTGGCGTGCCCGCTTCAAATCGGTGTGGCGGTTTCTTAAACGTGCTTTTGTCGAGCGTGACGCTTACGATCATTTCGCCTCCGCCCTGCCACGGTGGCATTGCATCGAGGATTTCGGATTTTCCGTAAAGCACGCCGATTCCCGTCGGACCACACATTTTGTGTCCGGAAAACGCCAGGAAATCGCAGCCCAGTTCCTGCACGTCGAGCGGTAAATGTCCAATGCTTTGCGCGGCGTCGACGAGTGTGAGAGCGCCGACCGCGCGCGCTCTTTTACATAGCTCGACGACTGAGTTGATGGTGCCCAAAGAATTGGAGATGTGCGTAAAGCCAAAGAGCTTCACCTGGGGTGTCAGCAACGAGGAAAGCTGCTCCAGATCGAGAGTCCCATCGTCAAGTACCGGCACAAATCGGAGCTGCGCACCTCTCCGTTCCGCCAGCAACTGCCACGGGACCAAATTGCTGTGATGCTCCATCACCGTCAGAAGAATCACATCTCCTTCACGAATGAATTTTCCGCCCCAGGCATTCGCCACAAGATTAATGCTCTCGGTCGTCCCGCGCGTGAAGACGATTTCGGCGGGACTTTCCGCGCCGATGTACTCTGCGACGCGCCGACGCGCTTGTTCGTATGCTTCTGTCGCGCGCGAACTCAGCGTGTGGAGGCCGCGATGCACATTCGCATTGTCGTGATCGTAAAAATTCCGAAGCGCCTCCACTACCGCGCGTGGCTTTTGTGACGTCGCCGCGCTATCAAAATAGATTAGAGGATAGCCGTGCGCTTTCTCGCGTAGGATTGGGAAATCCTCACGAACAGCGTCCCAATCCACAGTACTGGCAGCAACCTTGTACACGTGACAATGTGCTTCACACGCTGCGGTGCGCCACTTTATTCCCCAATGGGAATTGTGGACTTCTTGTTAATTTAGAAATCAATTGTCGCGGTGATTTGTTTGTTTCTATCATTGATTGGCTTCCGTATGTCTAACACGCTGGCAATTCTGTGGGCAGCCGTCATCGTGCTCGCTGCGCCAATCGCCGGGTTTCTTGCGCGGCGTCCGCTTGCAGTGCAACAGAAATCGCGCAGCCTGGTCTACGCCGGCAGCGCTGCGAACCTCCTGTTGATCGGGACGATCACCGGCGTGATCGACGTCACCTGCGGCGGCAAGGCAATCCGCGGACTAAACTGGACGATGTCTCTGCCGCGGTTCCTGGCTTGGTCGCTGGGGCTCACGATTGCGTCGATTCTCATTTCTGTCGCCGTTTTCGTGTTACGCCGGAACTTGAATCGCCCTCTTTCACCAATTGTGAGGTCGCTACTCCCTCGTACTAAAAGCGAAAGGGTGACGTTTCTTGTCCTCTGTTTGCTGGTCGGGGTGGTGGAAGAGTTTGTTTTCCGCGGTTTTGCTTTTTCGACGATCAACCGGTTTGCTGCTTCCCCATTGATCGCGGCATCTGTCGTGACACTCGCTTTTGCGCTGCAACACGGAATCCAGGACGCCATCGGCATTGTTCGCGCGTTTGTGCTCGGTGTTGCACTGTTGATTCCAGTCGTCGCTACCGGATCGCTGCTGCCTTCGATAATTGCGCACGCTTTTGTCGATGCGTTCAGCGGACTGTATGGTCGCGTCGCGCTCGCACCGCCCACGCCTGCCTAATTTACTTCAGTTCTTCATTTACTTCGGCAAAGGCCTTTACCGCGAAGTCCAGGTCTTCACGTGAATGCGCAGCAGAGACTTGTGTGCGAACGCGTGCTGTGCCATGCGGAACAACCGGATAGAAAAAGCCAATCACATAAACGCCTTTGTCCAACATGCGCGCGGCGAACTTTTGCGACTTTGCTGCATCACCGATCATGATCGGGACGATCGGGTGCACGCCGGGCTTGATCATTAGACCGCGCTCTGTCAGCGCAGCGCGAAAGTGTTTGGTGTTTTCCTCGAGCTTGTCGCGCAACTCGGTGGATGCGGTGAGAAGTTCGAGTGCTTTCAGTGACGCCGCTACAACCGGGGGCGCAATGGTATTGGAAAACAGATATGGCCGTGAACGTTGTCGCAACAGGTCGATGATTTCTTTTCGCCCGCTGGTGAAACCGCCGCTCGCGCCGCCAAGCGCTTTGCCAAGCGTGCCGGTGATTATGTCGATCCTACCGATAACGCCACGGTATTCGTGAGTCCCACGACCGGTTTTGCCGAGAAAACCGGTGGCGTGTGCGTCGTCGATCATGGTCAGTGCGTTGTATTTTTCCGCGAGGTCGCAAATCGCCTCCAGATTCGCGATGGTGCCGTCCATCGAAAAACAGCCATCGGTGGCGATTAATCGGAAGCGCGCGTCCTTGGCAGCTCCTAGTTGCTTCTCGAGATCTGCCATGTCGTTATGCTTGTAACGAAAGCGTTGCGCTTTGCAGAGCCGGATGCCGTCGATGATGCTGGCGTGATTCAATTCGTCGCTGATGACCGCGTCGCTTTCACTGAACAGCGTTTCGAACAACCCGCCGTTGGCGTCGAAGCAGGAGGGATAAAGAATGGTTTCCTCAGTTCCGAGAAATTTCGTGAGCGCGGCTTCCAGCTCCTTGTGAATGTCCTGTGTGCCGCAA
>JBLMXH010000181.1:0-14309 GCA_050257685.1 Nitrospirota bacterium | reverse complement strand
ATCTTGTGCACGGCGCTGTAGTCCGGTGGACCGTCTGTTTTGGTCCGGCCAATGATCCAAACGTACGGTGTTGGCGCGCTGATGCGCGTGAGCCCGTTCGGCACAGTTCCGGTCCAGCCCGGCGGTGTGATAAGATAGTTGCCCGCCTGAGTTCCTGTCGTGCGCCAGCCCGGCGACGCAAACACATCCGTCCACATGTCCAGGATCGGGAACAAATAATATCGGCCCGCAGTGTCTGGCACGGAGACGACGACGGGCTCTTTCGTTAGGTCCAGCCAGGCGCTGGAATACAATGTATCGAAGTTAGGACGGACGACAGCTTTCATGTCAGCCGTCGGATAGGCAGGAATATTGGCGAACGAATTCATCGGCGCATTGATTCCCTCGGCGTGCTCGACGTTCGTGAGTTGCTTGCGCGTGATGTCCATCGTTACGAGCGGGTAAAAATAAAGGTAAGCATTCACACCAATGGCGTGCGCTTCGTCGGCAGCCGTTGGGGCTGCCTTGATCGTAAGGCTGGTCGTAAGTAAAGCCGTGGCTGCGATGCCGAAGCTAGCAGCCGAAATGCGTGAGCAACTCTTCATGCTGCGAGAGAGAATTAGGGTGAGTGGTTTCATAGATGCTGGAACTGGCATATTGTTGTTCTTCAAACGCGAAAAGTACCGTGCTCGCCATATCCTGCCTATAGGACTTTAGGGCCGTATGTGTCGACGCGTTCACTGTCCTCCCTGTCGCTATGCGATGCCCCGCTGGCAAGTTGAATCGTTACTGCCTTAGAACAGTTTTTCTGGAGGGGCAGACTTGTTACATGGATCCACTCTTCGGCTTGAGCAAAGCCCGCGCGAGCAGCAGGGTCAGGGCTACATGCAATGCAGCTGCCGGCCAAAGCAACGGCCCGTTCCACGTCCTACTGAAAGCGAGATAGAGAAGACCCAAGGTAGCAAGCGAACTATAGGTCAACATTCCGCACATGGCGCGCCATGCAGCTATAACAGGCCAACAAGCTACAGCCAATGCGATTAAAGCGATTCCGGCGAATTGGCTCGTTATTACTGCGACGCCAACCACATCCGCGCCGAACAACAGCTTCACGACAATTGCCGGATAAACCAACAGCGCGAGCCCGGTTACTGCCTCGCCTGTAGCAGCCACTGCGAGCAGCAGCCGGTTTTTCATTTCAGAATGCAATAATCCGCTGAACCATCCAAAAGGCGGCGATGCCACCGATGCTGTAAGGCGCGATTCGCCATGTCCAAGCTGGCTGTGGTATCGGCGCACGTCCGATAAGCCATCGACCTAGCGCCATGATGCTGAGGACCGCCCCGATGAAGACGAGTTGCCCGATCTCGACACCAACATTGAAAAACAATAAGGCTACTGGAATTGCCGTTTGTGGAAGGCCGACCTCACTCAAGGCACCGGCGAACCCGAACCCATGTAACAGCCCGAAGGCAAAGGCGACCAGCCACGGCCAGCGTTCTGCCCAACCCAATCGACCCTGACGCGCGTGAATGATCTCATTGGCGACGAAAACGATGCTCAAGGCGATAGCTGCTTCAACAGGTTGTCGCGGCACATGCACAAAACCGAGTGTTGCGCCCGCAAGCGTGATGCTATGTGCGACCGTGAAGGCCGTCACAGTAGCTATAAGACGACGTGTGCCTTTCACCAGAATCATCAGCGCGAGGATAAAAAGCAGGTGGTCAACTCCACCCAAAATGTGTTCGACCCCAAGGCGCAGATACGCGCCCGCAACTTGAAACTTTGAGGGGGCTCCAGCTAACTCAAACCATGGCTGCGACGGATGCGAAATGGTTGTCCATGTCCGGCCGTCGAGCATCTCGACACGCACCAGCACGTCGGTAATCGTCGCTTGAAGACCCCTGAACTCGATTCGCTTACCGGCCAGGCCATTCGCTCGCGCATCGATCCATTGCCGTTCAAGGAGCGAATCCGCCAATTCTTGCACGACTGGCTCTTTGAGATTCTTTACATCGCCAGGCATGGTTAGGACAACCGGCAGTCGCATGCCTGCGAGAACCGGCGTGCGCCACAGAATGCTGAATTGGTTAGGCGACGTCTCCTTAATTTCCAGATACGGTGGTCGCGCGTCATGCGCCCGCGTTGTAGACACGGAGAGCAAGGTCGCTAGCAGAAAAATGACAACAAGCCAGAGACGTCGTTGTATTGAAGCCGCCTTATAAGTATGCACACTCTGTAGCCACGGCGCTCTGTCGCCGTGCTGTGGGAGCAACATCGCCCGGACGCCTCGACAGAGCGAGGCGGCTACAAGGCTTATGACATGCCTTCTACAACTCGTCATAGCCCTCCACCTGAGGTAGTGGGAATTTCTTGCTTTGGCGCGGGTGGATGGGCGCTTGCGGTCTGGTTGTCCGGAGGGGAAGGCACAAGCACCGTGTATTTTGAGCGCAAGCTTTTGTAAGCCTTTTCACGAGCTTCCGCTTTCTGTTCGCCCAGCCATGCGGTTTTCGCCTGTGACTCGATTTCTTCGAAAGCAGGAATCCGTCCCGGAATAACAGTATCAACGAA
Source organism: Nitrospirota bacterium (assembly GCA_050257685.1). GTDB lineage: Bacteria > Verrucomicrobiota > Verrucomicrobiia > Chthoniobacterales > UBA10450 > Udaeobacter. The sequence goes on along the minus strand of JBLMXH010000181.1, from coordinate 11,759 downwards.
CACCAGATGCCAGCCGAAGCCCGACTCGATCGGTCCCTGCCAAGAGCCGGGCTTGATCTTCTCAAGAGCCACTGCAAATTGCGGTCCGAATTCTTTTGCAATCGCGCTGGGTGTGCGATCGCCGTAGTAATCCTGGAACATAAACCGGTCGGCAGACGCGATGAGCGCCGAGTCTTCACGTTGGCCCGCGATTTTTGCTAGCGCGTTCGAGGCATCGTCTTGGGCATTCTTACCGCGTTTATCCGGAGAAAAATAAACATGCCGGAAGCTATAACGGCTTGGCAGAGCGAATTTGTCGGTGTTCTTCTCGAACCAGGCTTTCAACTCTGCAGTCGACGGCTCGTGCGCTGTGGCCATATCCTCGGCGAGAAATTGCACTTTTTGCGCCATGCGCCGCTTTACAATCGTGTCGTTCTTGTCCAACCCCATTACCAGGCCCTCACGATACAGGACCTCTTCTTTGACTTTGTCCTCTACCATGGCCTGAAACTCCTGTGGAGTTGGCCGGCGATGCCACTGTGATTCGAAGTACATCTCCATCGTAGCAAGCTCATCGAGCGAGAGCACAATCTGTGTCGCCGACTTAGCTTCCCCCCGTCCGCGGTTCTTGTAGGCATAGAACCCAAAGAGCAATAGACCGATAAGCAGGAAGTGCAGAAGAGGTTCGCGCAACCAGCGCTTCACGGTAGAAAAAGAGCGATCCCGTCGGAAGTGGCTTATCGCGAGCTGCGTCTCATTTGTTACCGGCACTTCATTCATCACGAATCCTGTCGAAATCCTATCTTTGGATCTTTTTAATCCAAGCCCCTGCATCTTCTATCTGAGGTCGGCCTTCGCCCTCTGCAGGATATCGGCTGCTGTCTTCTCCGCATCGGTCTCCACCTTCTTAAGGTCGGTCCCCACCTTATCCACGGCCTGGCTAGCCATCTTCACGATCAACTCCCGCCGGTGCTCATTCCGAATCGCCTGGAACTTCTGCTGTTGCTCGGGATTCAAACGGGGCGAAACTTTCTCATCCACTGAGTCGGCGATTTGCTTCAACTGCTCTATTTTCTGTAACGGCTTAAGAGAAGTGTTCTTCTTGAGTGCTTCGAGTTGAGGCGCCGCTTCTTTGAGGATGGGGACAATCTGCTGCTTCTGTTGCTGGGTCAGCCCCAATTCAATCGAGAACTGGTTGATCATTGCCGTAAGCGGATTCACGGCAAACTGCGGTGAAGGAATCATCTCGTAGTTGGCATAGCCGAATTCGTTGCTGCGCGCGCCGTAATAGGTGTTGCCTAACTTGTAAATGGTGACCGAGTAGGGATCCTGCTGGACTTTGGTAACGAGTTTGCCACCCTCGATCTTGTAAGGCGTGGTGATCCCCTGATAACCGTTGCCGATCGGATTGCCAACATAGCTTACCAGGGTGGAATTAGACCCCAGGTGCCAGACGTTGCTGTCACCGTCGGCGGTGTAGCTGACGCTGAACTCCTCTGCGGTCACGTTATTGCGCACCCAGAAGGCTTTGCCAACGATTAGCGACTTTAGTTGAGCATCCCCCAACTGGGTCGCACCCTTCTTCTTCAGGTCGGCTACAGTCATCCCGGCTGGCGCATTTTTGCGCGCGTCGGCGCTTGGCGTGTACCAGATCGGCGAGCTCCAGGCGCGTTCCTGCCCGGTGAGCGGCACCACATCCGGCGGGGGAATCCCTGCTTTCACCGCCTGGATGAGTGTCCAACGCGGCGTGGGAATTTCCAGAACCCGCGCGTAGTAGAAGGCATGCAGGCTGGCATCGAACTCGGGATCGGTCCAAACGGTCTTGAGTTCTGTCAAGCCGACGTCGTTAGTGTAAGTGGCCTTCTCAAGATCTACCGTGCTTTGGATCGCCGGAACTCTACCCGACCACTTATCGGCCTTGCGGTCTCCGGCCCACGCCACATCAAAAATCCTTTCAAAACTCTGGCCGTTCTGTGTCCAACCTTTGATGATCTGAATGCGATCGAGATTGGCGGAGGTCGGATCCTTTACTGCCCAGACAACAAACGTTGGAGCTATACCTGGCCCTGTGCCTGTCATCACAGGCAGGTCGGCGCCCATGGGAACGCCGTTGGCATACGACTGATGCACCCAATCTTGTGCGTCGAAGATGTTCTTGTTATAGCCCCAGCCGCCAAAGAAGCGCACCTTGATGTGTGGACCGCTAACACCGAAGGTCTCCTTGCGATACATGCCGTCCCAGATTGATTCGCGCGTGTTCTCCTCGGCCCATACGCCGGTCAATCCGCCAGGATTCTCGAGGCGTACGTCCAGGGTGCCAAACGCTAACACTCCGGCCATTCGCCGGTCCACAGATCCGTCGATTTGCGCGTGACCGCCGAAGAAATTGTCGTGGCGGTAAGGGCTGCCCGTATTGTGCGAGTCGGAGCCGGCGGCCATGCCGAATTTATACGGATTATAGCCACGCACATCCTGCATGGTAATTCCGTCCTTTAATGCCTGGCGGCCGTAGCTGCCCTGAATCCGATCGATGCGGCCAACATCCGCCGGCAGACCGAGGAGACCAGATGTTATCTCGTAACTAGCGAACTCGTCAGTAGGTGAGAGCAAAGGGTGGGTTTCGGATTGTCCCTTGATTTGTTTGATTTCGACCAGGCGCTCGTTACGGTCGCGCGATTCCGCCCAGGCGGCGTCGATCGGACGCCCGTAGCTGTCCACATCGATGGGGTACATCCAGCCGGAGCTCAAATTGGCATTATGGGAGATAGCTAAGAGCTCATTGCCTGCCTTGCGCTGGGTGTCCATCCACTTCCACAGGTCCTCAGGGTGCCAGGAATCGAGGGCGCTATAGGGCATCTCCGGCACATGCGTGCAGTCGCGGAAGAAAATGTTACGATGCAGATTTATGTTGTTGTTCTGAGATGTGTATTCGTAGGAGCAAAATGCTGTGAACTTTCCAGGATGGTTGTTGGCATCTGCAATCTTGACATTTTCCTTCCAGATCGAGCCAGCCACGGCGGCGCTCATCAAGGCTTTCACCGGTGCTCCGGCCAACATATTCACCAGGTAAGTGAAGGTCTTCTGAATATCCGCTTGGTTGTTGGGGTCCTTGAGGATTAGGGGTTGGGCCTCGGGCAGCTTACTCAGAGCCGATCCGGGCGTGTTGGCTTCTTTCGTCACGCCTACATATTCCGAGTGGTCGGTCACGCCCATGAAATCCATCGGCGTTTCGATCTTGATGTCGTAGCCGAGTGGGTGCTTAATGGTCTCACCCTGCGCATACTTAAGCGCTTCGTCCGGGCCGGTAATGCGGTTGCCCATGAGCCAGGCGTCCACCGACCAACTGGTGTGGATGTGCTCTTCGCCGAAATAGGCGTTCCGGTCAGGGTTCTTCTCCTGCGCAAATGCCGACGACGGTAACAACACCGCTGAGGTCAATGCTCCAATAGTGGCTAATAGTGGTCTAGGTCGTTTCATAACTCTTTTCCTTTGTTCCTGGCACTCGCCAGCTTTTCTCGCGCCGTTTGCAACGCGTTAGAGTTTGCCGCGAACAACTCATGAATTTGGTCTTCAGTTTCTCAGGATGGCTGATCGAACGTCATCCTTCCCTTCCGCCCCGGCGTCGGTCAGACTTGAGTATAATTTTGCCGTGCACCCTTGTTTCGCGCTATAGGACTTTAGGGCAATGGCTATAGCAGAGTTAAATCGTTGAACCGTTGAAGCGTTACAACGTCATAGCCATCGAATAGGAAAGGCGCGCATCATCCGCCAGATAAACATTGCTCGCACAAGTTTTCATACGTCGCCGGCAGAGCGCTGGCTACAGGTGATTGAAATTCGTGTAACCGGACTGAGCGACGACAAAGCTAAAAATCTTCTCAGAAGGTAACACCGGTCGTGATTTGCGGGCCATGCATAACGGCGTCGAAAAGAAGACCGTCGTTGTTGTAGTCAACACCCAATGCTCTATAACCCACCTCGGTAAATATTGAATGCGTGAGATTAATGCCCAGCGTCGCCTCCACCTCCCACATTAGGTCAGCGCCAACTCCGAAGCCTCCGATCTCGCCACGCACAGCGGTGTAAAACGTTTTGTTGAAATTGTAACGTGTATGCAGTCCCACATAGGGATCGAACCAGTAATCGTCTCTTGAAAGCGTTTCGCTCAGCTTCGAATTCAAAGTCAACGCGAGATCGTGAGTAATCTGCGACTGAGCCGCAGCAAGGATTCGATTCACCGCGGCCCGACGAGCCTCACCTTTGAGGTGGAGCGCATCTATCCGTGCGCGCAGAGCGTTTGCTTTCGTCTGCACAAGATCTTCAACAATGTGGCCAATATCTCGTCGAATGTGTCCGCCGAGCGGACCAATTGGAATGTTTGGTTTACGTTGATGCTGCTGCAATTTGTCGCCGAGCCGGTTGATAATGTGCTTCTGGATAGCGTTGTCGATTGCTTTGCTAAAGATATCCTGGTCGCGAAAAGCGGTCGTAATATCAGTGCGGATTGCAGTCGTGAGTGCGGTTACAAAAGCGTCGTCCGAAAGGTGTTGAGTCAAACGGTCGCGCAAAGCGGTTGTGATATCCGTGCGGATCCCATTAGTCAGCGCGCCGACGAGTTCTTTGGAAGCGTCCTCACGGAGTCGATTTCGCAAAGCAGTCGAAATGTCCGTGCGGATTTGCCTGGTGAGGGAATTAACGAATTCCTCCTTCGAAATGCGTTCACTCAAAAAGTCGCGCAACACCGTCGTGATGTCGGTGCGAACTGAGTTCGTGAGCGAATTAATAAGTTGTGGGCTTGAAATTTTTTCATTCAGCCGGTTTCGCAAGGCAGCGGTGACAGCGTTCGCAAATTGCGCGGTAGCAGTCGCCAGTCCGTCTTCGGTAAGGTCCTCATTGAGCTTGTTGCGCAACGCGGGGGTGATGTCATCGACGAATTGCCCGCTTGTCTGCTGAATCAACGCCGGGTCGGAATGTAGTTCGAGCCGTTCGTATACGTTTGCGTAATGCGTGCCGGCAGCAAAGTCGATGAATCCACGAGGCTGGTTGACGAGTCGCCAGCTCAGCCCGACGTCAACCAGGGTTTGGTCGACCTGCTCGTGGACGTTGTTGATCAAACCATTGATCTGTGTGTCGTCGGACAAACCCGTATAAAGAATTTCACCAAATATTCCGAACGGACCTTTCCGCGCTTCCCCTCGCAATGCGAAAAGCATGTCAAGGTGTTCAAGGATCTGGTCGAATCCGATGTCTATGTTGGCGTTCACGCCGCGGACTCCGACTGTGCCGTTGATGCCCGGCATTAAACCAGGGACTGCAAGGACAAATTGCCACGGCTCGCTTTGGGTAATTGATGGTGGCGGGGCTTGTTTCGGCGCGAGTTCCACCGTGCCAGCGGTAAGAGTAGTGACGATCGCAGATGCCGAGCCTGCGAACAAACAGAGCCTGATTTTCATGTGCCGAGTTACTGCACCGCGGTAATCGAACGCGATTTTGCTGTGCGCGCGGCGACGCGTCAATGAGACTTTAGGGCCATGTCTATGGAGCCGTTGAATCGTTGACTCGTTGACTCGTTATGAAGTTTCCAGCTGACGGCGAACTTGTTAGGCCAACCCATTTCCTTGTGGCTTGAACCCGCCCCCCGCGAGGAGCACCATACACCGTTCTCCGTTCCCAAGGCGAAGCTAAGAGCGGCCAGCAGGTCGCGTTTCGCAGTTCAATGTCACCTGGTGGCTTTCCCTCCAACAGCTGTTGCGGATCTTCTCGGAGCAGGGGATAAAACAGTATTGGGGCTTGTGGCCTGAAGTTTCTTGGCGAAGAAAGCCTTTATCTCTTCAAATTTCGCTGCGTGCGAGTTGTTGGGAAGAACTTTGGCGCCAGACGCATCCACTGCGATCGTTTGTCGAAGAATTCCTGTTCTGTCCGTAAGCCAGGCATTGCCTACGGAATAAATTTTCGTCTTATCTGCCATTGTTTTGAGCGCAGAAATCACGATCCCTTCTTGCTTTGGCTTCGTGCTGACCGCAAAGGCGAGATTCGTACCGTCCGTCGTGACAAACGATTTTATTTTTACCGGAAGACGATCACTGCCAAGTCCGAGTATGGCCGCCAATTCTGGGGCTATCGATTCTGCAGTGCCTTGAGAAAGCACCCATCCTTCCACTTTGGAAAGTTCGGCTTGCTCGGAGGAAGGCGGTGTTGGAGCAAGATTCTGACCTAACAAGGCGACCGGAATGAGCGCCAGGGCTACGACTGACTTCCAGCCTTTCATTTCCAACGCGCAATTTTGCACTTTTCGCAGATCGTGAAAGCGGTAAATCCAGCAGGCTTAGAAGAGAGCTCTGCTCTTACCGACTCTGGTTAAAATCCGCAGTCGTGTTTTGTCCGGCGAGGCAGCGCAAGTTACCGTCGCATAAAGCAGCGGAGCCGACGGCGTGCGGGGCGGACCACGACCAAATCCATCGATGAGACTTTGAAGATCGCGCAATCAGTTTCGCAATTGTGCGACCAAAAAAAGTCGGCCTCCCGGAAAGGGAGGCCGATTGCACGAACTTGCTGGAAAATTGCTCGTTCTTTAGTGGAAAAAGAACCGGACACCTGCGCCTAACAAGTGTTGCCCCAGATCGCGCGTCTGGTTCGTGTTGATCTGGGTACTTGTGTAATCGAGGTAATGGTATTCGATGAACGCGCTGATGTTCTGGGTAATGAAGTAGTCTGACCCGGCAACAACATCCCAAGCCAGGTCGGCATGATTTGCACCGCCGCCAGTGTTGATTGGGACCCTACCCGTTACGGGATCGACGACTTCGACCCCCGCAGATTCGGCGTAATAGACACCAACGCCGGCGCCAGCATACGGCTGGAATCTCCAAGTTGCAGGCCCAAGTCGGAAAATGACGTTAAACATAAAGGCGCCCGTGTTAATCCAACTGGTCGCGTTGCGCTGGTGCGTTGAAAGCTCTGTCGGACAGCCTGGGCACGGCGTGAACGCCTCGTTCAGCGTGAAATCAGCCCCACCCCTGAAGCCATTGTAAAAGAAGTCTCCCTCAACTGCGGGACGAATCACCCAATCCGGGGTGCCAAAGACGTAACCCAGTTTGATGCCACCATAGAAACCGACGTCATTTTTTGGATCCACCTCGAGAGTAGATCCGAAAAATTCTGAGTTGGGATTGTTGTCCGTAAAAGTTCTGTTTCCGCCACGGTTCTGGTAGATATTCGCTCCCATGTCGATCGCTCCGTAAAAGCCGAGTCCATACACTGGCGGCGGCGGCGGCGCGACCTGTTTATACACCTCCGTGCCGGCTCTGAGAGAGGCGGCGAGAAGTGCTGTTAACGCAATTGTGGTGAATAGAAGTTTTTTCATGTTTCTCTTTCTGTTGTCACGCCCCTCTTACGAAGGAAGGCATTGTGGTCAACCCATAATTTTTGTATGTGTAAGGCTGTGCCCTACCCGGTAATCGTTTAGCAAATTCACGATCAAGTCTATGGGACTTTAGCCGTAGGGCTTTAGCGGTGGAAAATTCGCCCGGTACGCGTTACCGAACCCCGAAAGCTAATTGATAGAATCCGCCGTAGCCTTGACTCCGGCCAGAAATTCGCCGCTTTCAACACCCTTGATGAAGAAAGCGGAAGCGCCCGCGTTCATCGCCATTCGCCGAACTGACGGATCATCCCTTGCAGTTAGGACGATGACCCGTGTCGAGGGCGAGACTCGTCGCAGTCGTGTTTGCACCTCCAACCCGCTCATCTCCGGCATAAGGATATCGATGATCGCGAGATCCGGACGGTGCGTTGCAGCGTGCTCTAAAAATGTACTTGGATTAGTGAAGGTCTTTACATGCCAACCCACCGAATCGAGCAGTCGGCTGGTGGCTTTGAGGACCGATCGATCATCGTCTAGCAGGGACACAGCCACCGTTTCTTTGTTAAGAGCAACCATATTGTACTGCGTGGTTCCATTGAAAATCGTATCTGGGTGTGTGAACGGTTCTGGTTAGGAAGGCAGAACGGGAGCTTTGTTTGACCGTAACATGCCGCATACGACTATGTTTGCCTGTAAGGCCCTCGCGTTGCAATCAGACCTTAGTCCCGGGTGTAACCAATGGAGTAACTTCAGCTTTTTGTAACACCACCATAAGTTCGGCTACCGAGGTTATCTTCAGCTTTTGCATCATGTGTGCGCGATGAGTCTTTACGGTTTTTTCCGCCATCCCGAGTTCACCACCCACTTGTTTGTTGAGCAGTCCCGTAGCTACGAGCTGCATTACTTCATACTCACGCGGCGTGAGCCTTTCGAGTAGAGCACGCGCGTGATTCCTTTCCGATGCCCGAAGCAGCTGTTCGCTCGAACGAGTGAGAGCGCGTTCAACGCTTTCCATCAGTTGTTTAGGTTTAAAAGGCTTTGGGAGAAAGTCGACCGCGCCTGCCTTCATTGCCTGAGCGCACATAGGAATGTCTCCATGCGCGGTGATGAAAATGAGCTGCTCATCGCGGCCGTGTTCGATTAAAGCTCCCTGGAAAGCGATTCCATTCAGTCCGGGCATCTTCACGTCAACAATGACGCACGAAGGTCCGGGATAAACCGATCGCGAGAGAAATTCGGACGCAGACTTGAATAGCTCCGTTTTGTAATGAGCTGCATCCAACAACCGCTTCAGGCTTTTCCGAACCGATTCATCGTCATCGATCACGAAAACAATTGCAGTCGGATTGTTCATTGTGGCGTCTGCTCGGTGATCGGCAGACGAAAATAAAACCGCGCTCCGCCTCCATCAGCGTTTTCGGCTGTAATGGTTCCACCATGCGCCTCGACAATTGAGCGAACAATGGCAAGACCCATCCCCAAGCCTTCGTCCTTGGTAGTGAAGAATTGCTCGAAAAGCCGCTCACGACTTGCTTCTGAAATACCGGAGCCGTAGTCGCGCACGGCAACGCCGATGGTGCCGTCGCCGTTGTAGTCGGTGGCAATCTCCACGATGCGGCGACTCGGCGGCACATCACGCATGGCATCAAACGCATTGCGGACGAGATTGATCACCGCCTGCTGAATTTGAATGGGATCGCCTTCTAGGGACGGGAGATCAGCTGTCAGGGATGTTTCAATCCTGCAGAGATGCGCAGCGGCGTCCAACTGAACCATGTGAGTGATCGCTTTCACCACATCGTTCAAGTTTACGGGTCCACGAATCGCAGCGCCCTTCTTGATCGCACTTCGCACATTGTGCATGACCTCATAGGCACGGCGGCCATCTGCCACGACGTCATTGAGAATGTCCTGCAATTGTTCCGGATCGAGCCTGCTCTGCTCGAGGTATTGCATTGCGGCAGTGGCGTTGTTCACGATTGCAGCTAAAGGCTGATTTAATTCGTGTGCGAGCGACGCAGTCATCTCGCCAAGCAAGCTGACCCTGCTGAGAAGCTCGACCTGCTCCCGAGTTCGACGTGCTACTTCTTCGGCTGCCAACCGCTCTGAAATATCCACAACATTTGCTAGAACGAGTAGACCGTTTGCCGTCTGAATCGGATTCAATCCGATTTCGACTGGAAACTCGCTGCCATCTTTGCGACGCCCGAATAACTGCCGGCTTGCGCCCATTGCTCGTGCTTCGGGCGCGATGAAAAACTTGGCGCGCTGAGCCGCATGTGATTCTCTGAATCGTTCCGGCACTAGAATCTCAACGCCTTTGCCGATAAGTTCGTCACGCGTGTATCCGAACAAGGTTTCAGCGTGCGCATTCACTAGGACGATTTGGCCTTCGTGATTGATTAGGACGGTGCCGCTCGGTGAAGCCTCCGTCGCTAGGTGGAAAAGTTCCTCTGCCTGCTTCCGCTCGGTAATGTCCATCGAGACACCAAGAACCCGGTTTCCCGTGCCTTTGGCATCTTTGACAACTCGCGCCCTTCCACCAATCCAGCGAACCGTTCCATCAGGCAGCACGATGCGATATTCAGCTTCGTAGCTGCCGTTGCCACTCAGTGCGCGCTGAATGAACCGATCGCGGGCTGCCCGATCATCCGGGTGTACGCGTTGCTCAAACTCACGGTAGCTAATCTCATCCTGTTGTGGAAAGTGAAAAACCTCACGAATCTTGTCGGAAATCCAAATGCGGTTGGTGCTGGTATCGAATTCCCACACTCCGAGTTGCGCGGCTTCGGCGGCAAGCGCAACACGCTCCTCGAATTGATGCAATGCTCGTTCTTGTCGAAGCAAGTCTGTGACATCCACACATGAGCCGATGTATCCGGCAAAGGCGCCATCCGCGTCATAACGCGGTACCCCGTGATCTGAAACCGAACGATACTCACCGTCATCCCGTCTGAGTCGATATTGCATGACGAAAGGTTTGCGCGCGTCGAATGCTTTTGTGTAGGTCTCGAGACATTTTCGCAAATCGTCGCGGTGCACCCCTTCGAGCCAACCATTTCCCATTTCCTCTTCCAGACTGCGGCCGGTAAATTCCAACCAGCGTTTGTTGAAATACGTGCAGAGTTTGTCGACGCCGGACATCCAGATTAGAACCGGGGCGGCATCAGCAACTATTTGGAAACGTTGCTCGCTCTCTCGCACACTGGCTTCGCTCGCTTGTAACTGACGACTAAGATTAGCGGCGCGGATCAGGTCGTAGCTCAATTCGTAAGCCATCGCCGCCACGAGAATCAAATAGAACAGGCTGACAATTAGCGGCATTGGGATAATCCCCCACGTCATTGTCACTGCTTGGGCGCTCGCCAGTACGACTAGCACTACGATGCTGCCGCCAACTACCAGACCCTGTCTGCGGTTACCGCGTCGCCACACCGCGATCGTTGCATCCACCACGAAAATCACGAGCAGCAGCAGGCTCAATTGAGGCACCAGCATCCAGGGGTTTGGCGCGCCAACTGGAAGTGATACGGATTCCCCCAGAAATGGAATTTGCCGCACGGCAGTGATTTCCCGGTAGTTGATACTGGGGGAGAGAACGAAATTCAGAACCAGCGCCAGCGTGCGGACTGCCACGACCGCCCATGCCAGCCATCGCCGGCCGGCGTTCAGGTAGAGGCGCACGAATACGACGATCGACACGATCAGAACCGCAGCGGGCACATGTATCCAGCGAGCTGCGATCGCGAATTGCTCCGGCGTTTGAGCCCGCATTAAAGCTAACTCCAACGCCGCAAAAACGGCGACGGCGACCGCTCCGAATGAAAACACGAGATTTGCGAGAGCCGCTCGGTCTTTCCACCAGACGATGAACTGGAGAAATGCGAGCGTGAGGCACGCTCCGGCACCTATCGACCAGATGACGGTGACCCAGCTCATAAATTCGTGTCAGTGGTCATCCGAGTTTATTACGCCAGCGAGGAAATCGGAAACCTTTAATGCTCCCGAAATGAGATGCAATCAAGCGAGCTGATTGCGTGCAGCCATCAGACTTTGGTCTTACTTCCAAATGGAGCAGCTTTTGTGAAACTAACGAGCGTTGCGATGAAACTTCTTTTACAAGAGATCCGGCGGAACCCATTGCTTTGGCTGCTGGTGTTTGTGCCGATTGCGCTGGCGGCTGAGAAACTCAATCACGAAGCGCACACGCTGCATTTCATTCTTTCGGTGGTCGCGATTTTACCGTTGGCTGTTCTGCTAAGTCATGCCACCGAATCGGTCGCGGCGAAGACGGGCGATTCGGTAGGCGGCTTGCTTAATGCCACCCTTGGAAATCTAACCGAGCTTGTCATTGCAATCGCTGCGTTGCAGGCGGGAGAGTACACATTGGTGAAAGCATCGGTCGCAGGCGCGATCG